>DASTSX010000415.1:0-2482 GCA_035760455.1 Gemmatimonadaceae bacterium
CACTGCGCGGGGCGCTCCCCGTCGCTGAGTGTCAACGCGGTGCGGCCGGTGGTGCGGATTCGCTAGTGCGCGGGTGCGCCATGCGCGGGTGCGCAACGGCCTCGGAAGCCTCTGCCTCCCGAGGCACGTGTAGTTCTCACCCGCGCACCCGCGCACCCGCGCACCCGCGCACTAGCGCTATTATCCCCCATGCCCAAGCTCGCCGCCCTGCTGCTGCTCGTGCTCCTCGCGGCCCGCGCTCAGCCGATCACGGTCTGGCTCGCCGGCGACTCCACGATGGCGCAGAAGCAGACCGACAAGCGTCCGGAGACCGGATGGGGCGAGGCGCTCCAGGCGTGCTTCGACTCGAGCGCCGTGCGCATCGCCAACCGCGCGATGAATGGCCGGAGCACGCGCTCGTTCGTCGCCGAGGGACGCTGGCAGGCGATCCTCGACAGCCTGCGCGCGGGCGACTTCGTCTTCATCCAGTTCGGCCACAACGACGAGAAGGTCGGCACGGGCAACTACTCGTCGCCCGAGGACTACCGCCGGAACCTCGTCCGATTCGCCGACGAGGTGCGCGCGCGCAAGGCGCATCCGGTGCTCTTCACCCCGGTCGTGCGCCGGCGGTTCGAGGGCGATAGTCTCGTCGACACGCACGGCGCCTATCCCGACGCGGCGCGTGCCGCGGCGTCCGATCGTGGCGTTCCGCTCGTCGACATGACGCGCACGAGCGCCGACCTGGTCGCGCGGCTCGGCCCCGACTCCTCGCGCGCGCTCTGGCTCCATCTCGAGCCCGGCGCGAACCCGAACTATCCGAACGGCGTTCGCGACGACACGCACTTCAATCCGGTGGGCGCGCAGCGAATGGCCGGTCTCGCGCTCGACGCGATCCGCGCGCTGCGGCTCGACCTCGCCACGCACCTCCGCGCCTGCCCCGCGCGGCCATGAGCGACGAGGCGGTCACCGCCTGGGTTCGCGAGCGCCGCCGGCCGCGCGTCGTCATCATCGGCGGCGGCTTCGGCGGGCTGTACGCCGCGCGGGCGCTCGCGCGCGACGACGTCGACGTGCTGGTGCTCGACCGCACCAACCACCACCTCTTCCAGCCGCTCCTCTACCAGGTGGCCACCGCGACCCTCGCGCCCACCGACATCACCGCGCCGATCCGCTGGCTCCTGCGCAAGCAGGCCAACGCGCGAGTGCTGATGGAAGAGGTCGTGCACATCGACGTCGGGCGGCGCGTCGTCGCCACGGCGGAAGGCAGGGAGCACGCGTACGACTATCTCATCGTCGCCGCCGGCGCGCGCCACGCCTACTTCGATCATCCGGAATGGGAGTCGCTCGCCCCCGGCCTCAAGAGCATCGACGACGCGATCGAGCTGCGCCGGCGCATCCTCACGGCGTTCGAGCGCGCCGAGGCGACCGACGATCCCGACGAGCAGGCGGCGTGGCTCACCTTCATCGTCGTCGGCGGCGGTCCCACGGGCACGGAGCTCGCCGGCATGCTCCCGACGATCGCCCGCCATGCGCTGCGCCGCGACTTCCGGCGCATCGACCCGTCGAGCACGCGCGTGATCCTCGTCGAGGGCGGTCCGCGGATCCTCGCCACGTATCCGGAGCCGCTGAGCGAGCGCGCGCGGCTCGACCTCTCCAACCTCGGCGTCGACGTGCGCACGCGGACGCTCGTCTCCGAGATCGGCCCGCACTTCGTCGTTGCGGGCGGCGAGCGCATCCATGCGCACACCATCCTCTGGGCGGCGGGAAACGCCGCCTCCGCGCTGGGTCGCGACCTGTACACCAGCTTAGATCGGGCGGGCCGCGTCCAGGTGGAGCCGGACCTCAGCATCCCCGCCCATCGCGAGGTGTTCGTCGTCGGCGACCTCGCCGCGACGACCACGAACGGCCAGCCCGTGCCTGGCGTCGCCCCCGCGGCGATGCAGATGGGTGCGCTCGCCGCGAAGAACATCCGCCGCGACCTCGAGCATCGGGAACGCGTCCCGTTCCGGTATCGCAACAAGGGCGACCTGGCGACGATCGGCCGCCACCGCGCGATCGCCGACTTCGGACGGTTCCAGGTCACTGGCAGCCTCGCGTGGTGGTTCTGGCTCTTCCTCCACATCATGTACCTCGCCGGCTTCCGCAACCGCGCGAGCGTCCTCGTCGAGTGGGCGTACAGCTATTTCACCTACGAGCGCGGGGCGAGGCTGATCACGGGACGGAGCTCGACGGAGCCGAGCAGCAGCCCGCCGATCCCCGGGAAATGGTAGACGAACCGCAGTGAGTTGGTGAGTTGGAGAGTGGGATAGGGAGTCGGTTCTCGAGTGAGTTGAACGGCAAACGCCACGAACCAGCCTGGAGACCCCTCAGTAGGGCTTCCAGGCCGGTTCGTGGCCCTTCGCGGTTCAACGTACCAATCAACCGACCAACCAGCTCGCGATCCAACTCACCAACTCACGTCTTTCCAATTTGACCTTTCAGGGGCGCAACCCAACTTTCTTCGCCT
>DASTSX010000416.1:0-9433 GCA_035760455.1 Gemmatimonadaceae bacterium
GGTGCAGATCCCTCGACTGCGCTCGGGATGACCGAAGTGCAGATCCCTCGACTGCGCTCGGTGTGGCAGTCTTACCCACCGTCCTCATCCATACGGCGTCCGGCATTCGCATTGCTCCTGTCTCGCCCGCCATGCCGACTCGCGCCCCCCGTCGTCCGCCGGTGCCCTCGCTCCGCTCGCCAAGCGAGCTCCAGGGTAGATACGCCGAGCTGGAGGCACTGAGCGGGGCGAAGGGGCTCGCGGTGGCGATCTCGGACTTCGAGACGGGTCGCGATTTCACCTATCACGGCGACCGCTGGTTCCACGCCGCCAGCACCATCAAGCTCGCCGTGCTCCTGGGCGTCTACGGGGCGATCCATCGCGGCGATCTGCTCCCGCAGTCGCGGGTGCACGTGCGCAACCGGTTCCTCAGCGCCGTCGACGGCTCCCCGTACCGGGTGCGGATCGATCGCGACGCGAACGGCGACGTGCATCGGGAGATCGGCCGCACGCTCCGGGTGTCGGAGCTGGCCGATCACATGATCACCTCCAGCAGCAACCTCGCCACGAATCTGTTGCTCGATCTCGTCGGTCTGGACGTCCTCCAGCGGACCGTCGAGGAGCTCCAGCTCGAGGGGATCGATCTCCGGCGTGGCGTCGAGGACGAGTTGGCCTTCGAGAAGGGGATCAGCAACCGGGTGACCGCCCACGGTCTCGTCGGCCTGCTCCGGCTGATCGGCGAGGAGCGGGCGTTCAGCCCCGAGCTCTCGCGACAGATGCTCGACGTGCTCCACCGGCAGCAGTTCCGGAGCGGGATCCCCGCCGGCCTGCCGCGCGAAGCACGCGTGGCGAACAAGACCGGGGACATCTCCACGGTCGCGCACGACGCCGGTCTCGTCTACCTCCCGAATCGGAGGCCCTACGCCATTGCCGTGCTCACGGAGTGGGAGCCGTCGGCCACGGGGCGCTCCACCACGATCGCCGCGGCGTCGTACATCGGGTACGCCGCGCTCATCGGAGATCGCGTCGATGACGACTGACGCGATGGCCTCGACGTTCCCGTTGCGGCTCGTCGACGGGCGGCGGTTGGATCGGTGGTATCGCGACGTGCTGATGCCGGGCGGCGTGCTGTGCGATCACGCCGGACGGGCCCGCGTGCTCCCGCGCTACTTCTACGAGGTGACGTCGTGGGAGGAGGCGCGCGAGACGCAGCTCTCGCGGCATTTCACCGTCTCGGAGTTCATTCACACGGATGTGCGCGAGGCGCCGCCGCTCCGCGTCTTCCCGCGATACATCCCATGCGCGACGCTCCTGCTCGCCTTCGCGCTCGAGCAGCTGCGAGAGGCCGTCGGCACGTACGTCTACATCGGCGCGAACGGCGGCTACTGCTCGCCGAAGCACAAGGGGACGGGCGCGGCGTCCCCGCACTGCTGGGGGACCGCGGCGAACATCTATCGCATCGGCGACACGTACCTCGATACGCCGGAGACGATTCGCCGCTACGCCGCGCTGGCTCACGGCGTCATCCCGACGGTGTGGACGCGACCGCTCGGCGAGGCGCGCGCCCTCACCGACGATCATCTCCACATCGACCTCGGGTACGTCGTCTCCGTGCCGCGCGAGGCGCCCGGAGAGACCTACAACCTCAAGCTCACCGGTGATCCGCTGTGACGCGGCGCCGCGACGCAGGACCGGGCCGTCCACCGACGGCCGGCGACGGTATCGACATGACGAGCGACGACCGGCTCAAACGACCCAGACGCAGCGACCGGGCACCGAACGAGGCACGCCGCGCGCGTCCACGAGGGCTGCCCGCGATCGGGATCGAGGCCGAGTTCGCGACGATCGTCGACGGCGTGCCCGTGCGCCCCGAGGAGCTGTTCGGGTCGCCGCGCGACATCGTGCGCGTCCCGATGGTGCACCGCACCGGACGATCGTACCACCTGCCGACGGGCGGCGCCGTGTACTTCGACACGGGCGTCATCGAGATCGCCACGCCGATGATCGAGATCGAGCGCGGGTGCGGGGCGCGCGGCACGCGTGCGCTCTGGGAGAGCGTCGGCTTCCTGCGCGGCGAGCTCGATGACTGGGAACGTCGTCACGCGCACGCCGTGCGGCTCGTGGGGTTCAGCACGCACTACAACGTCTCGTTCACGCCCCCGCCGGATGCGCGCGCCGATGGGCGCACCGTCGAGCGACTCGCGTACCTGCTGACGCACGTCCTGGCCGCGCCGGTGATGCTGCTCGCGGCGAACCGGCGCTCCACCGGGATCGGCGTGCGTCCGCGCGGGGATCGCATCGAGGTCACGGCGGACTTCACCCCGGACGCGGGGCTCATGGCGGCGACGGCGACGTTGGTCGTCGGGATCGCGCGCGCGGTGATGGCGTGGCCGAGTTACGCGCTCGATGAGCTGGAGCGGCATCGAATCCCAATCGTCCGCGGATTCGCGCCGGCCGTGCACAGCTCGCGGAAGGGGTGGGTTGCACACCTGACGTGCTTCGGCCGGAACCCGTTCGCGTGCGACGTGAACGCGCGGGAATGGACGGTGGACGGCGGTGATCGGCTCTCGCTGCGTGAGATGGCGGGACGCACGACTCGCGTCTTCTGGGACTCGATCCGTGAGCTCGGCGATCCGCTGTCGCTGCAGCTCATCGCCGCGGTCATGCGCGGCCGCGCGCCGTCGCTGCTCGAGCTGCCCGATCGTCCCGCCGCGTACGAGGACGTGGGCCGGCTCTGTCGTTGGGACGACCTCTTCCCGATCACGCTGCTGCCCCGTTCGCGCTTCGAGCGCGTACTCGGCCACGCCATCGCCGGCCGGCGCGTGCGCATGGACGGGAGCTGGCACCGGCCGGTCGGCGTGCGCGGATGGACGCACGTGATCTTCCGGCGCGAGCGAGACGGCGCGCGACGCGTGATGTCGCTCGACGAGATGCTCGCGCACCTCGACGCGTGGGACCGCACGGCCGACCGACGGATGGCGCAGCGCCGGATCGCCGCGCTCGCGCGGCGCGAGGTCGGGCGGCGCATGAACGCCGATCGCCGCGCCGAGCAGGTCGCGGCCGCGCACGATCGCCGCGCGATGGATCACGTCGCGATCGAAGCCGACGCCGCCGCACCGGAGCTCGACGCGCCGGTGGCGGATGCGCCGGCGACGTCGCCGAGCCCCTCCGGACGCGTCGAGAGCGAGGTGGCGCTGCCGCGCTCGGCGGAGCCGAACGTCGATCGCGAGAACGCCACGGCGCGATCGCGCGATGCCGTGCCCGCTTCCGCGGCACGCGACGCTTCGCGGCATGCTCATTGAACTACTCGCTCCGGTTAACCCGCCCTCGTCACCCGTGAGAGAGGACATGCTCGACTCCGTCATGCATCGCGACGCGAACGGCGACACCCCGAAGTACGTCGCGCCTGAGCTCTCCTATCTGCTCGACCGTTTCGTCAACGTGTGCTTCATCGGCGCGCCCGGCGCCGGTGACCGGGGATGGACCCTCGTCGATTGCGGACTCCCCGGCTCGGCGTCGAAGATCACGCGTGCGGCCGAACGCATGTTCGGTGAGGGCTCGCGTCCGGCGGCGATCGTGCTCACGCACGGTCACTTCGATCACATCGGCGCCGTGCACACGCTCGCGCACCAGTGGGACGTCCCCGTGTACGCGCACGAGCTCGAGCTGCCGTATCTGACCGGACAATCGTCGTATCCACCGCCCGATCCGCTCGTCGGCGGTGGGGCGATGAGCCTGATGTCGGCCGTCTTCCCGAAGCGTCCGATCGATCTCGGGCGGCACGCGCGCGAGCTGCCGGCCGACGGCAGCGTTCCCGGTGCGCCCGGCTGGCGCTGGATCCCGACGCCCGGTCACGCGCCGGGGCACGTGTCGCTCCTGCGCGACTCGGATCGCACGGTGGTCGCCGGCGACGCCTTCACGACGACGAAGCAGGAGTCGTTGATCGCCGCGCTCACGCAGCGCGCCGAGATCCATGGCCCGCCGATGTACTTCACGCCCGACTGGGACCGCGCGCGCGCCTCGCTCAGGCATCTCGCCGACTACGCGCCGACCGCGGCCATCACCGGACACGGCCCACCGCTCCGCGGCGAAGGGCTGCAGGACGGGTTGCGCAACCTCGCCGCGCACTTCGACGAGTGGGCGCGCCCGGCGCGCGGGCGCTATCGCGACACGCCGGCCATCACCGACGGCTCCGGCCTCGTCCACGTCCCGCCCGCGCAGGTGAGCGCGGGGACGGTGGTGCTCGCCGGACTCGCGATCGGCGCGGCGATCGCGATCGCCACGAGCATCGGACGCGGCGACGACGACGGTCGACGCACCGAGGAGATCGCCCGCCTCTCGCCCACCAGCCCCGACGACGGCGTCACCGGAGCACCCGACGGTACCGATGCCGGCACGCGCGCCGGCGACGTGTCGCTGCTCGCCCAGACGTTGAACGAGAGCGTGTCCGAGGTCGACGCGCGCTGACGTCGCCTCACGGTCATCGAGTCACTCGAGGAACTCCAGCCATGGTACGCGCAACCACAGGACCGAGCCGAGTGGGGCAGGAAGCCACGAAGGACGACATCGATTGGGCGTCGTTCGATCCACCGGGAGACGCGCGCCACAACGTGGCGAGGACGGAGCGCATCGGCTCCGTCGCGATCGGCGCAGCGCTGGTCGGTGTGGGCCTCCGGCGGCGAGACCCGGTCGGGCTCGTCGCGGCGCTGTTCGGCAGCTACTTCATCGGCCGCGGCGCCACCGGGCGGTGCGTGGTCTACAAGGCGCTCGGCGTGAGCACGGGCCCCGCCGACGCGATTCTTCGCGCGTCGGAGCGCGACGACGTCACCAGCCGCGCCGCGACCGTCAATGCGCGAAAGGCGGTGAAGGTCGAGCGCTCCGTCACGATCGACAAACCGCGCGAGGAGCTGTTCGCCTTCTGGCGCAACTTCGAGAACCTGCCGCGATTCATGGAGCATCTCGTCGCGGTGCGCGTCGACTCGCCCTCCCGATCGCACTGGGAAGCGAAGGCGCCCGCCGGCCGCACCGTCGAGTGGGACGCGGAGATCGTCAACGAAGTGCCGAACGAGATCATCGCATGGAAGAGCGTGGGTGAACCGGACGTGCCCAACGCCGGCTCGGTGAACTTCTCCGATGCGCCGGGCGGCCGCGGTACGATCGTGCGCGTGACGTTGGACTACGAGCCCCCGGCCGGATGGCTCGGCGCGATCCTCTCCCACTTCTTCTCCGAGGAGCCGGATCATCAGATCCGCGAGGACCTGCGCAAGTTCAAACAGCTGATGGAGACCGGGGAGATCACGACCTCGGCGCGCCGTGTCGAGGACTCGGCGTACGTCGGCGCGACGCCGCAGGAGTAGCGCGCGTGCGGGCCGTCACCTGGCAGGGCACGCGCAAGATGCGGGTGGAGAGCGTCCCCGACCCGGAGATCGTCCAGCAGGACGACGTCATCGTCAAGGTGACGGCGACCGCGATCTGCGGCTCCGATCTCCACCTGTACAACCACTACGTCACCACGATGCGGAAGGGGGACGTCCTCGGCCACGAGTTCATGGGCGAGGTCGTCGAGGTGGGGAAGAGCGTGCGCCGGCTGCAGCGCGGCGACCGCGTGGTGGTGCCGTTCCCGATCGCGTGCGGCCGATGCTGGTACTGTCGCAGCGGCTTGTTCAGCTGCTGCGACAACTCGAACCCCAACGCCGAGATTCCCGAAGCGCTGTATGGGGCGTCGGCGGCGGGGATCTTCGGCTACTCGCACATGTACGGTGGCTACGCGGGCGGCCAGGCCGAGTACGTCAGAGTGCCCTACGCCGACGTCGGGCCGATCAAGGTGCCGGACGGCGTGAGCGACGAGCAGGTGCTCTTCCTCTCCGATATCCTGCCGACGGGCTGGCAGGCGGCCCTGCGCGGCGACATCAGGAAGGGGGACACCGTCGCGGTCTGGGGCTGCGGTCCCGTGGGGTACTTCACGATCCAGAGTGCGTACGCGCAGGGCGCGGAGCGCGTCATCGCCATCGACCGGTTCCCGGAGCGTCTCGCGCTCGCGCGGGACGTCTGCAAGGCCGAAGTGGTGAACTACGAGGCCACCGAGGACCTGGTGGAGCTGCTGAAGCAGATGACCGGGGGCCGGGGCCCGGACGTCTGCATCGACGCGGTCGGGCTGGAAGCACACGGGCAGGATCTGCTGGCGCGCTCGGACAAGGTGAAGCAGACGCTGCGGCTCGAGATGGATCGCCCGACGGTGGTTCGCCAGACCATCCAGGCCGCGGCGAAGGGCGGGCGGGTGAGCCTGATCGGGGTGTATGGCGGGGTGATCGACAAGTTCCCGATCGGTGCGTTCTTCGGGAAAGGCCTGTCCATGCGGGCTGGGCAGTGCGACGTCCAGCAGTTCCTGCCCGATCTCTTGAAGCGGGTGCTCAAAGGCGAGTTCGACATGACCTCGGTGATCAGTCACCGGCTGACGCTCGAGGACGCCCCCCTGGGCTACGAGCTGTTCTGCGACAAGACGGAGGGGTGCACGAAGGTGATCATGAGGCCGTGAGGGACGGCAACGGCGAGTACCCGGTACGACGGACGTACCGGGTGCTTCGGTCGCAGTACCCGAACGGTTGACTTCCCCCGTAACGCCAGTAAATTCCGGAGGCTACAGGCAAGTTTTTCGGCTCACTGCGGCCGATTCCTATGGGCGACCGGGCAAACGGCCGGTCGAGGCTCTTCAGGCCGGTGGCTTCGTGCCACTCCCGAGAAGCAACGCAGGACAATCTGACGCCGGGCTGACAGAGCCGGCGCGCCTTGGGTCCCCGCTCGCGCTGCAGAGGCGAGCACACCCTGGCGAGAGCGGATGGATACCGGCCCGGTTCGGGCGCCTGGTCCACCCGCGTTTGTATTTCCGGAATTGCACGCGCGCTGGCGCCCGAATGACGTGGCGCCGCGACTGACACCTGACGGGTAGATATGGCTCGCACAACGCCGCTCGATCACTATCGGAACATCGGCATCATGGCCCACATCGATGCCGGGAAGACGACTACGACCGAGCGCATCCTCTACTATACCGGCAAGCAGCACAAGATCGGCGAGGTGCACGAAGGCGCCGCGACGATGGACTGGATGGAGCAGGAGCAGGAGCGCGGCATCACCATCACGTCGGCCGCGACGACGTGCTTCTGGAAGCGCCACGGCCAGTCGTACGAGAAGGGCGATGGGCCGGAGTACCGGATCAACATCATCGACACGCCGGGCCACGTCGACTTCACGGTCGAGGTGGAGCGGTCGCTGCGCGTGCTCGACGGTGCGGTCACGCTGCTCGATTCCGTCGCCGGCGTGGAGCCGCAGACGGAGACGGTGTGGCGCCAGGCGGACCGGTACAAGGTCCCGCGCATGATCTTCTCGAACAAGATGGACCGCGTCGGCGCCGACTTCACGCGCTGCATGGCGATGATCAAGGATCGGCTGAGCCGGCGCGCGTTCGCGCTGCAGCTCCCGGTCGGCTCGGGCGAGCTGTTCACGGGCCACATCGACGTCATCGAGCGGAAGCAGTACATCTTCGACGAGGCGAGCCTCGGCAAGACGTTCGAGGTCGTGGACGTGCCGGACGAGTACAAGGACGCCTGCGAGGCCGCGCGCCACGAGGCGGTCGAGGCGGCGGTCGAGCACGACGACGAGCTGATGACGAAGTACCTCGACGGCGCCGAGCTCTCCATCGACGAGATCCGCCGAGCCATCCGCAAGGCGACGATCGCAATGGAGTTCGTCCCGGTGCTGGTCGGCGCCTCGTTCAAGAACAAGGGCGTGCAGGCGCTGCTCGACGCGGTGATCGACTATCTGCCGTCGCCGATCGAGGTGCCCGCGATCCAGGGCCACCTGCCGCACCACGACGAGCACTTCGAGGAGCGCCAGGTGAACGACGAGGCGCCGTTCGCGGCGCTCGCGTTCAAGATCGCGACCGACCCGTTCGTCGGAAAGCTGACGTTCTTCCGGGTGTACAGCGGCGTCCTCAAGTCGGGGTCGTACGTCTACAACGCCACGAAGGACAAGCGCGAGCGCGTCGGGCGGCTGCTCCAGATGCACGCGAACAAGCGCGAGGAGATCGAGGAAGTGCGTGCCGGCGACATCGCCGCCGCGATCGGGCTCAAGGACACGCGCACGGGCGACACCATGTGCGACGATGATCACCCGATCATCCTCGAGGCGATGAAGTTCCCGAACCCGGTCATCGACGTCGCGATCGAGCCGAAGACGAAGGCGGACCAGGACAAGCTCGCCATCGCGCTGCAGAAGCTGTCGGAGGAGGATCCGACCTTCCGCGTGCATTCCGATCCCGAGACGTCGCAGACGATCATCTCGGGGATGGGCGAGCTGCACCTCGAGATCATCGTCGACCGCATGATGCGCGAGTTCAAGGTCGACGCGAACATCGGCCGCCCGCAGGTGGCCTACCGCGAGACGATCAAGAAGCGGGTCGAGAAGGTCGAGGGGAAGTTCATCCGCCAGTCGGGCGGCAAGGGCCAGTACGGCCACTGCGTGATCAACATGCAGCCGTCCGAGCCGGGCCAGGGCTTCGTGTTCGAGGACAAGATCGTCGGCGGCGTGATCCCCCGCGAGTACATCGGACCCATCGAGCAGGGGATCAAGGAGGCGCTCGAGAACGGCGTCCTCGCCGGCTACCCGATGGTGGATGTGAAGGTCGAGCTCATTTACGGCTCGTACCACGACGTCGACTCGAGCGAGATGGCGTTCAAGATCGCCGGCTCGATGGCGTTCAAGGAGGCGGCCAAGAAGGCGCAGCCGGTGATCCTCGAGCCCATGATGAACGTCGAGGTGGTCTGCCCGGAGTCGTACATGGGCGACGTGCTCGGCGATCTGTCGTCGCGCCGCGGCAAGATCGGCGGGATGACGCAGCGCGGCGAGGCGCAGGTGATCGCCGCGACGGTGCCGCTCTCCGAGATGTTCGGCTACTCGACCAAGCTGCGCTCGATGTCCCAGGGGCGCGCGGTCTACTCGATGGAGTTCGCGCACTACGAGGAAGTCCCGAAGAGCAAGGCCGAGGAGATCATCTCCAAGGTCACGCCGAAGTAACGACGACAGCGTTTCGCATCAACAGACTCTCTTAATCACGAGATAGGGCAATGGCCAAGGCAAAGTTCGAGCGGACGAAGCCGCACGTGAACGTCGGCACGATCGGACACGTCGATCACGGGAAGACGACCCTGACGGCGGCGATCACGACCATCCAGGCGGCCAAGGGGCTCGCCCAGCAGGTCGCGTTCGACCAGATCGACAAGGCGCCGGAGGAGAAGGCGCGCGGCATCACGATCGCGACGGCCCACGTGGAGTACGAGTCCGACAAGCGCCACTACGCGCACGTCGACTGCCCGGGCCACGCGGACTACGTGAAGAACATGATCACGGGCGCGGCGCAGATGGACGGCGCGATCCTCGTCGTGTCCGCCGCGGACGG
>DASTSX010000417.1:0-4641 GCA_035760455.1 Gemmatimonadaceae bacterium
GTGGGAGCCGATCCCGCAGACGGGGTTCGCCCTGCTCGGGCTCGTCACCGCGCCCGCCGCGGCGTTGCTCGGCGCGGTCACCGCACTCGTCGTGTTCGCCGGCTACCTCGCGCACCCGACCTGGCCGAACTGGACGATCTACTACATGGAGACGGCGCCCGTCTTCGCGTTCTACGCCGTGTGCGGCTTCGCCGTGCTGCTGCGCACCGTCGCGCGCGAGCCGGAGCGCCAGTGGGCGTGGGCCCGAGGGCCGCGCGCCGCCTTCGCGCTCCTCGTGACGCTGGTGCTCACCCTGCCGATGATCCGCATCGAGCTGCGTTTCAACCGGGGCCAGCACCTCGGCAACGCGAACTTCCCGCGCCGCTTCGCGGCGGCGGTGGCCCAGCTGCCGCCGCGCTCGATCCTCTTCGTGCGCCACGCGAGATGGCACCAGGGACACTGGAGCCTCGTGACGAACGAGCCCGACTTCGCCGCCGCGCGCACGTGGATCGCGTACGATCGAGGCGACTCGGCCAACGCGGAGCTGCTGCGCCGGGTGCCGGATCGTACGGCGTTCCTGTTCGACCAGGCGCGGCCCTCGATCGACCCGTACCTGCCGCCGACCATGGTGAGCACGACACCATGAGCCGCGACATGTCCCGCCGGATCCCGTCGATCCTCGTGCTCCTGGCGGCGGGGGCCGTCTCGGCGCTGCTCCTGTGGTCGCGGCGCGACTACGTGCCGATCTTCGACGGCCGCATCTACGCGGATTGCATCGCCAGGGTGGCCACGGACCTCGGCGACTTTCCCGGCTACCGCTGCGCGGGGCACATCGCGGAGAGCTACGTCGCCATCACCGCGCTCGCCATGCGTCTGGCGCCGGGCACGTCCGGCGCGCTGCTCGTCGCCAACGCCTTGCTGCTGCTCGCCGGCGCCGTGGCGCTGGGCCGCCTCATGCGAAGCGCCTTTCCGGACGAGACGCACCGCCTCGGCCGGGCGATGGTGGTGGGCGCGTTCCTCGTGCACCCTGTCGTCCTCGCCGCGGTCGTGCAGCCCGGTCTGGATCTCGGCCTGCTGGTGTTCTCGCTCTGCGCTCTCGCCGCCGCGGTCGAGGGGCGCCGATGGGGGCTCGTGCTGTTCGGGATCCTGCTGATCTTCTCCAAGGAGCCCGGAGTGCTCCTGTTCGGCGCCATCGCCGCCGTGTGGATGTGGCGGAGATACGCCGACTTCATGTCGCCCGACGACGCGTCGCGCATCGGCATCGCCGCGCTCGTGTTCCTCGGCTTCCTGTCCCTGATCGACGCCGAAGTGCCTTCGGCGCTCTTCCTGTTGAGCGCGGCCGCGATCGTCGCGCACCGGCCGCTTCGACCCGCGCTCCCGCCCAGGAAGGGGCTCGTCCGCGTCGCGCTGCAGGACTGGCCGCTCGCGATCCCGGTGCTGATCCTCGTGGCCTATCTCGTCGCGTACGCGATGCGCTCGGCGAGTGGGCCCGACGGCGCTCCGGGCAAGCCGCTCGTCTGGGGTGGCGGCGGCGGCGCGCTCGCGCTCGTCGATGCCCTGTTGCGCGGCGGCGTGTTCGACCCGCCCACGCGCTCGTCGCTGGCGCTCATGTTCGTGGTCGGCTTCCTCTGGGTCCCGTCGCTCTGGACCCTGGCCGATCTCGTCGTCGGCGCGATCCGTCACGTGCGGAACGCGCCGCCGCGCCCGCTCCCCGGCGTGGACCGACCCGCGCTGGGCTTCATCGTCGTCGTGCTGATCGCGGACGTGTGGCTGCTGAGCCGGTTCGTCACGTACAGCAACGCGCGGTATTACCTGCCCGTCTTCCCGCTGGGTCTCCTCGCCGCGTACGGCGCGCTGGTCCGGCTGCGCGTGCCCGCGCTTCCGCGGGCGGGCCTGCTCGCGTCGGCCGCCGCGCTGCTCGCCGTGTCCACCGTCCGCACCGTCGACCCCGTGTCGCGGGCCATCTGGGGCACGTTCCAGGTGGGCGACCGCTCGCTGCTCAGCGTCACCTCGCTCCGGAAGGAGTGCTGCGGGCACGGCCGCGACCAGCTGGCGTACAACCTCGAGTTCACCCAGTTCGCCACGCTCCAGGACCTCCTGTACGAGCGGCTGAAGCCTCAGGGCGGCGTGCTCGTGGTGCCCGAATACGGAGACTGGTTCGTCGTCGAGCGACTGGACAGCGCGACGCACCGACGGACGATGCGCTCCGATGGCAGCTATGTTCCGACCGTGCTCGAGGCGCAGAAGGCGCAGGACCTCGACGCGCCGACCGCGTGGTACGTCGAGATGCCGTACATCAAGGACACGACGTTCCGGGCGATGCTCACCAAGTCGTACGAGTTCACCGAGCCGTGCCGCGTGTCGCACGACGGCTACGCCCTCACCGCGTACACCATGCGGTTACGCCCCAAGACGCTCGTCAGTCAGTCGAGCGCGGTGCGCGACCGGCGTTGCCTGCCGGGCGTGCCGTCCCGACCGACCCCCGTGCTCTCCATCCGCTAGCTCCACCATGGATGACGACGCGCACCTTCGTCTCGAGCGCCCCCATCGGCCGACCCCGTGAATACCTCTCCCATGTCTCGTAGCGCGGAGGAGCTGCGGCGCGCGATCCTCGATCTCGTCGCCGAGTATCACGCGGCGGCATTCCCCGGTCGGGAGTTCGTCCCCGGGGAGTCCTCCATTCCCGTCTCCGGCAAGGTGTTCGGCGCCGAGGAGGTGCAGCACGTCGTCGAGGCGGGACTCGACTTCTGGCTCACCGCCGGGCGGTTCGCGATCGACTTCGAGCGGAAGTTCGCGCGGTTCATGCAGTCGCGCCACGCGATGCTGGTGAACTCCGGCTCGTCGGCGAATCTCGTCGCGCTCTCGTGCCTCACGTCGCCGTCGCTCGGCGATGCGCGTCTGAAGCCGGGCGACGAGGTGCTCACCGTCGCCGCGGGATTTCCCACCACCGTCAATCCGATCATCCAGAACGGGCTCGTGCCCGTGTTCGTGGACGTGGAGCTGGGGACCTACGGCCCGGTCCTCTCGCAGCTCGAGGAGGCGGTGACGGAACGGACGCGGGCCGTGATGATCGCCCACACGCTCGGCAATCCGTTCGACCTCGACGCAGTGACCGCGCTCGCCAGGAAGCACGGCCTCTACCTCGTCGAGGACTGCTGCGACGCGGTCGGCGCGACGTATCGCGGCCGCTCGGTGGGGAGCTTCGGCGACGTCGCGACGGTCAGCTTCTATCCGGCGCACCACATCACCATGGGCGAGGGCGGCTGCGTCCTGACCCAGAAGCCCGCGCTGAAGCGGCTGATCGAATCGTTCCGCGACTGGGGACGCGACTGCTGGTGCGACACGGGGAAGGACAACACCTGCGGCAAGCGCTTCGAATGGCAGCTCGGCCAGCTTCCCTGCGGCTACGACCACAAGTACACCTACTCGCACGTGGGCTACAACCTCAAGCTCACCGACATGCAGGCGGCGGTCGGCGTGGCGCAGCTCGAACGGCTTCCCGCGTTCATCGAGGCTCGCCGCCGCAACTTCGCGACGCTCCACGCCGCGCTGCGCGGGCTGGAGGACGTGCTGATTCTCCCGGAGGCCGCGCCGCACGCCGAGCCGAGCTGGTTCGGCTTCCCGATCACGGTACGCGAGGACGCGCCGTTCACGCGTGACGCGCTCACGCGGTTCCTCGAGTCGCGTCGCATCGCCACGAGGCTGCTGTTCGGGGGCAACCTCGTGCGCCAGCCCGCGTACGAGGGCGTGAGCTACCGCACGATCGGCGATCTGCCGAACAGCGACCGGGTGATGCGGGGCTCGTTCTGGATCGGCGTGCACCCCGGGCTGACCCCCGAGATGCTCGCCTACATGAGCGAGAGCATCCAGTCGTTCTGCAACGACCCCGTCGATGCCTAGGCTGCCCGAGCGGGATCTCGACCACGTGGTGGAGCACGCCGAGCGCGCCTTCGCCTCCCTGCGTGGCGCGAGGATCCTCGTCACGGGCGGCACCGGCTTCTTCGGGCGATGGCTGGTGGAGTCGCTGCTCCGCGCCGACGAACGTCTGGGGCTCGACGTCTCGCTCGATCTGCTCAGTCGCGATCCCGCCGGGTTCGCTCGGCGCGCGCCACACGTCGCCGCGCATCCACGAGTGCACCTGTTCGCCGGCGACGTGCGCACGTTCGAGCCGCGCGACGGCACGTTCACGCACCTGATCCACGGCGCGACGGAGACGACGGGAACCGCCAACGCCGAGCGTCCGCTCGAGCTGATCGAGACGATCGTGGACGGCACGCGCCGCGCGCTCGACGTCGCGGCCACGCGATCGGTCGGCCGCGTCCTGCTCCTCAGCTCCGGCGCCGTCTACGGCCGCCAGCCGTCGGCGCTGACGCACGTCCCGGAGACCTACGTAGGAGGCCCGGACATCCTCGAGCCGCTTCAGGCATACGCCGAGGGCAAGCGGACGGCCGAGCTGATCGGGGCGATCTACGCACGGGATCGCGCGCTGCAGATCGTGACGGCGCGCTGCTTCGCGTTCGTCGGGCCGCTCCTCCCGCTCGACGCGCACTTCGCGGCCGGCAACTTCATCCGCGACGCCTTGCACGAGGAGACGATCCGCGTCGCGGGCGACGGCACGCCGTACCGCTCGTACCTCCATGCCGCGGATCTCGCCGTGTGGCT
>DASTSX010000418.1:0-3040 GCA_035760455.1 Gemmatimonadaceae bacterium
CGGCAAGGTCCTTGTAGATCGCGAGGATCTTCAGCGTCTCGTCGAGCGCCTCGGCTTCCGTCTCGTGCGCCGTGTGGCCTTCCTGCCAGAGGAACTCCGTCGTGCGCAGGAAAAGGCGCGTGCGCATCTCCCAGCGCACGACGTTGGCCCACTGGTTCATCAGGATGGGCAGATCGCGATAGCTCTGCACCCACTTGGCGAACATCGAATAGATGATCGTCTCGGAGGTCGGGCGCACGACGAGCGGCTCCTCGAGCAGCTTGCCACCTCCGTGCGTGACGACCGCCGCCTCGGGCGCGAAGCCCTCGACGTGCTCGGCCTCCTTGTGCAGGAACGACTCGGGGATGAATAGCGGGAAGTACGCGTTCTGGTGCCCCGTCGCCTTGAACATGTCGTCGAGGCGGCGCTGCATGCGCTCCCAGATCCCGTAACCGTTCGGCCGGATGACCATGCAGCCGCGGACGGGCGAGTAGTCGGCGAGCTCGCTGCGCAGCACGACCTCGTTGTACCAGGCGCTGAAATCGGCCTCGCGGGTCGTGAGCTTCTTGTCGTCAGCCATTCGTGCCGTCGTTCGAGAGAGTGACAAATTCGCGGGCGCCGCTCGCCTGGGCGGCCTTCTTCTGCTTGCTGAGCGACTGCGGTCGCAGCGCGAATTCCACCGCGTGTCCTTCGCTGCGAAGCCGGGCCGCCTCGCGCATGATGCGATCGAGCGGGACGCCGTCCGCCCCCGACACCCAGTAATCGGCGCGGCTGTCGGCGGGGCGCATGAGTCCCCTGGCGCGCAGCAGCTCGCCGAGCACGACATCGCCCATCCCGAAGCCGAGCGCCGGCAGATCGGCGCCGCCGAGCGACTTGAGCAGCGTGTCGTATCGTCCGCCGCCGCAGATCGCGCGAAACTCCCCCGAGCGATCGAACAACTCGAAGACGATCCCCGTGTAGTAGGCGAGCCCGCGCACGATCGAGAGGTCCACCCGAAGCCAGGGCGCTTCCGTGCCGAGCAGCGCCGGTACGTAGCGGAGAAAGGCGCCGAACTCCTCGACGATCGGCGCGGCGTCGGTCCCCGCGAGCCGCGACGCGATGTCGTCGAAGCCGACGTCGGCGATCGAGGCGATCGGTTCGACGGCCGTCGTCGGGACGCCGAGCGCCAAGAGCTTCTCCGCGGTGACCTCCGCCGGCTGCCGCTCCAACTTGTCGATCACGGCGTACACGCCGGTCACCGACTCCGCCGGTACGTCGAGCGCCTCGAGGTACGCCTGGAGCAGCCGCCGATCGGAGACGCGGACCACCACGTCGTCGGCGGTCAGACCGAAGCCGCGCATGATGTCCACGGCGCACGCGACGAGCTCCGCGTCGGCCGACACCTCGGCGGCGCCGAAGATGTCGACGTTGAGCTGATAGTGCTCGCGAAGCCGTCCCTTCTGCTGGCGCTCGTAGCGGAACAGCTGCGGCATCGAGAACCAGCGAACCGGCTTGCGGAGCGCGTTCGCCCGCGCGGCCACCATGCGGGCCACCGTGGGCGTCATCTCGGGCCGGAGCGCCACTTCGCGGCCGCCCTTGTCCACGAAGTTGTAGAGCTGCCCGACGATCTCGTCCCCGCTCTTGCGCGTGTACAGCTCGAGCGGCTCGAGCGGCGGCCCGTCGTACTCCACGAAGGCGTAGCGGCGAGCCACCTCCCGCCACGTGTCCATGATGAAGGCGCGCTCGGCCAACTCCTGAGGATAGAAATCACGAAAGCCGGGAAGGGCGCCCTTGAACATTCACCTAAGCTACCCGGAGAGCGGAGACACCTGCAAGCGCGCCATGGCGTCGCCGACGGTGTGGAACGACCCGGTGACGAGCGTCGTCTCGGGGTACGTCGCCGCCGCCGCCAGCGCCGCATCGAAATCGGCGATGGCACGCACCTCGACGCCGAGCGCCGCCGCCACCTCGGCCGCGTCGCGCAGCGGCCAACGCCGACTCGCCGGCGCCGTCGGCGCGTCGGTGAGCACGAACCGCCGCGCCACCGGGAGGAGGGCCTCGAGCATGGCGCGCCAATCCTTGTCGCCGAGCACGCAGAGCAGCACGGTGAGGCGTGCGGCGCCATCGACCGCCGAGAGGGTGGTGGCGAGCGTGCGCGCGCCGTCGGCGTTGTGCGCCACGTCGAAGATCCACCGCCCCACCCGCTGCAGGCGTCCCGGCAGACGGATCGACGCGGCGGCGTCGGCCGCCTCGCCCAGCGTGCTGGCGTAAGGCGCCCCCGCCGCGTCCAGCAGCACGAGCGTGAACGCGAAGTTCGTCGCCTGGTGCCGTCCGAGCAGCGGCGTGCACACTCGCGTGCGTTCGCCGAGGGCATCGAGGGTGAACGACGTGCCGTTCGCGTCGATGGAGACGTCGTCGATGCGCGTCTCCGCTCGGACCAGTCGGACCGCGCTCGCACCGGCCGCGCGTGCCGAGGAGGCGAGCCAGTCGGCGACCTCCGCCTCCGGCTCGCCGATCACCGCGGGCGCGCCGGGTTTGAAGATGCCCGCCTTCTCCGCGGCGATCGACTCGAGGGTCGGGCCGAGGTACTCCTGATGATCGTAGCCGATCGAGATCACGCCGGCGGCGCGCGGAACGACCACGTTCGTCGAGTCGAGCCGACCGCCGAGCCCCGTCTCGATCAACGAGACGTCGGCGCGCGCTCGAGCGAAGTGCTGGAACGCCATCGCCGTCGTCGCCTCGAAGAACGAGGCGCCGATGCGCTCGATGGTCGGCGTCCAGCGATCGATGAACTCGACGACGGCGTCGGGGCCGATTGGAACGCCGCTCACCACGATGCGCTCGCGGAAGTCGACGAGGTGCGGCGACGTGTAACGCGCCACCCGTAGGCCCTTCGCCCGAAGCATCGCCTCGGCAGTCGCGACGCAGCTGCCCTTGCCGTTCGTACCTGCGACGTGCAGCGACGGAATGGCGAGGTGGGGATCGCCCATCTCGGCGAGCAGGGCTCGGGTCCGTTCCAGTCCGAACTTGAACGCGCCGGTGGTTCGCGCGAACAGGTACTCGAGCGCGCTGTGGTAGTCGC
>DASTSX010000419.1:0-12820 GCA_035760455.1 Gemmatimonadaceae bacterium
CTGCGCCCGCAGTGGAACGCCGGCGAGCAGCAGCCACGCGCCGGCCAATGTGAGACGACCTGTCGTTCGACGCATCGATTCCTCCCGAGGTGAGTCGCGTGCGGCGGCGCGCGGCGCCCATCCCGGACCGCGCCCGCGGGCCGACGCACCCTGCACGCTGGCGACGCGGGAGACACCGCGCTGTCGGAGGATCACCGACACCACGGCGCTCGCTGGATGTCCACCGATGCCCGACACCGCCCCGGACCCGCGCCGACGAGGTTGAGGCCACGAGGATCGCCGCGTCCACGTCGTCCCCGGAGACCGCCATGGGAACCCAAGCCATCTCGATGAAGCCGACCGCGGTGCATCCCGTGCGGCTTCTCGTCTCGTCCGTGCCCACCGAGCGCAATCGCCTGACGACCGCGTTTCGCCCCATCCTCGCCATCCCGCACCTGCTGCTCGTCGGCGGGCCGATCGCCGCGATGTTCACGTGGACCACCAACGACGGCGACGTGAGCCGGTCATGGGGCGCCGGCGGCGTGCTCGGCGCCGTCGCCTTCCTGTGCGCGGTGATCGCCTGGTTCGCCATCGTCTTCACGGCGCGCGCGCCCGAAGGGCTGTGGCGGCTCTCCGCCTTCTACCTCCGCTGGCGCGTGCGCAGCTCGGCGTACGTCGCCCTCCTCCGCGACGAGTATCCGCCCTTCGGCGAGGCGGCCTACCCGGTCGAGGTCGACATCCCCGTGCCACTCGAGCCGCGCGACCGGCTCACGGTCGCGTTCCGGCCCATCTTCGCGCTGCCGCATCTCCTCCTGATCTGGCTGCTCGGCGTCGCGTGGGGCGTCACGAGCATCATTGCCTGGATCGCGATCCTGTTCACGGGACGGTATCCGCAGCGCCTCTACGACTTCTCGGTCGGCGCGCTGCGCTGGACGACGCGGGTCGAGGCGTACCTGCTGCTCCTCACCGACGAGTACCCACCCTTCACGCTCGACTGAGCGAGCGAGGGCCACATGCGACCACCACCGTTCACCAGCGAGCAGTTCTTCGACGCGATCGTCCGCTATCACGAGCGCTTCTTCCCGATCGCGCCCGTGCTGCTCGCGATCGGGGTCGGCCTCATCGTGCTCGCGTACGCCGCGCCTCGAAAGTCTCGCCTCGTCACCGGCGGCTTCGCGGCGCTCTGGGTCTGGATGGCGGTCGCCTACCACTTCGCCTTCTTCTCTGCCGTCACCTCGATGGCGTGGGTCTTCGGAGCGGCGTTCCTGATCCAGGCGGCGCTGCTCGCGTGGCACGGCCTCCACACGCGTCGTCTGCATCTCGCCGCGCCGCCCGACCGCGCCTCCCGCATCGTCGGCGGGGCGCTCGCCGTCTACGCGCTGATCGGCTATCCGCTGCTCGGCGCGCTCTTCGGCCAGCGCTATCCGTGGATGCCGACCTTCGGGCTGCCCTGTCCGACGACGATCCTCACCTTCTCCCTCCTCGTGTGGTGCGTGCGTCCGGTGCCGTGGAGTCTGCTCGTCGTCCCGGTTACGTGGTCGGTCCTCGGGACCTCGGCGGCGGCGAGCTTCGGCGTGGTCGAGGACCTCGGGCTGCCGGTCGCCGCGGTGATGGCCATCGCGGTGCTCGTCTGGCCGCGCGCGCGGCGGCCGCATGCGACCGCTCCGGCCGGCCGGCCGATCCAGCTGGGCTTCTAGCTCTCGAGATCGACAGGAGGACGTCATGAACGCCGTCCACATCCATCTACTGCTGAACCATGTGCCCGTCATCGGCGCGGTGATCGCCTTTCTGCTCCTCGGCGCGGCCGCGTTCCGGCGCGGCGACGAGCTGGTGCGCGCCGCGCTCGCGCTGTACGTGCTGATCGGCCTCGCCGCGCTCGTCGTCTTCCTCACCGGCGAGCCGGCCGAAGAGGCGATCGAGAGTCTCCCCGGATTCTCGGATTCGATCGTCGAGCGCCACGAGGAGTTCGCCCTCGTCTCCACCGTCTCGCTGGGGATCGCCGCCACGCTTGCCCTCGTCGCGCTGATCGTGCATCGCAGCCGGGAGATGCCCCGCTGGATCCTGCGTGGCGGTCTCGTGATCGGGTTGGGTCTCGTGACGCTGGTGGGCTACACGGCCAACCTCGGCGGCCAGATCCGGCACACCGAGATCCGCCCGGGTGGCGTATCCGCCGGCGGCATCGAGTCGCCGGCGTCCGACGTCGCGCGGCGCGACGACTGACGCGCCTCAGCGGGCTGGAGCGGGCGCCGGGGTTTCCGGGCCGCGAGGCCGAGCGGGCGTGAGCTTCCTCCGAGTCCGAGCGTTTTGACGGCGGTCCACGTAGCATTGGGATGAACCCCGAAGCGCTCCGCGTGGAGGAATGCATGCGCACGTCGACGATCGCACTCGCTCTCGCCCTCTCGCTCACCGCCAGCCAGCTCGCCGGCGCCCAGGCCACGCGCGCCGCGGCGAGCAGCGAGCCCAAGCTCTACAGCACCCCGTGGGACGGCACGCGCCCGCGCGACCCCTACGCCGACCAGAAGGGCAACGTCTGGTTCGTCGGCCAGCAGGGGAACTACGTCGCGCGGCTCGATCCGAAGACGGGCGAGTTCAAGCGCTACGAGGTCGAGGCGGGCACGCACCCGCACAACCTCGTCGTGGACAAGAAGGGGATGGTGTGGTTCACCGGCAACCGGAACGGGCGCATCGTCCAGCTCGACCCGGCGACGGGGAAGCTCACCAACTTCATGATGCCCGACCCGAAGGTGCGCGACCCGCACACGATGATCTTCGATGGAAACGGCGACGCCTGGTTCACGGCGCAGGGAGCGAGCGTGGTCGGCAAGCTCACGACCGCGACGGGCAAGATCCAGACGTGGGACATGGAGCCGCAGTCGCGCCCGTACGGCATCGTCATCGACTCCAAGAACCGGCCCTGGTTCGACCTGTTCGGCACGAACAAGATCGGCACGATCGACCCGAAGTCTGGTGAGTTCAAGGCGTACACGCTGCCGCACGAGCGCGCGCGTCCGCGCCGCATCGCCGTCACGCCGGACGACGTGGTCTGGTACGGCGACTACACGCGCGGCTTCCTCGGCCGGCTCGATCCGAAGACCGGCAAGGTCGACGAGTGGGCGCTGCCGGGCGGTCCCGCGTCGCTGCCGTACGCCGTGGCCGCGGACGACCGCGGTCGCATCTGGCTCGCCGAGACGGGCCCGCAGCCGAACCGCCTCGTCGCGTTCGACCCGTCGCAGAAGAAGTTCACCGAGACGGTCACCATCGCGGCCGACAAGGCGAACACGATCCGCCACATGACGTTCGACAAGGCGACGCGGAAGATCTGGTTCGGCGGTGACGCGAACATGATCGGCAGCGTCACGGTGGCGCCGCAGCCGCTCGTGCCCTAGGGCATGGCCGACGACGCCGCGTCGGGCTGGCGCGCGCGGCTCGGCCGCTTCGCGGGCGAGCTGCGCGCCGAGATCGAGCGCGCCGGCAAGTCGATCGGGCTCGGCGACGACGACCGGCCGTACGAGATCACGCCCTATCGCGGCTACGGCAGCCGGTCGCGCGTGTTCGTGCACGGGCGCGTGATCGAGTGTCGCAACATCGCCGCGGCGAGCGACAGCGATTCGCTCTGGCGCAACCTCGTCAACACGTACAAGCGGATCGACAGCGACCCACTGCCGCACGCGAAGGTGCGCCTCCGCGTCGGCGGTCACGAGCGCGACGTCGTGACCGACGAAGAGGGATTCTTCCGGGAGTGGATCGCCCTGGAGAAGCCGCTCGAGGGCGACGATCACTGGCACGACGCGGAGGTCGAGTTGCACGGCCTGCCGGCGCGCGGCGCGGAGCCGCCAGCGGTCGTGCGCGGCAAGGCGCCCATCCGCGTGCCGGCAGGCAACGAGACGTTCGGCATCATCAGCGACCTGGACGACACGGTGATCCAGTCGCGCATCACGAGCTTTCTTCAGGCCGTGCGCACGGTGATGCTCGGCAACGCCCGCACCCGGCTGCCGTTTCCCGGCGTGGCGGCGTTCTATCAGGCGCTCGAGCGCGGCGGCGACGGCGAGCGCCGCAACCCGATCTTCTACGTCTCGAGCAGCCCGTGGAACATCCATGACGTCATCGCCGACTTCATGGACATCCAGCGCATCCCCGTCGGCCCGATCCACCTGCGCGACTGGGACGTGGACTTCGACGCGCTCACCTCGAGCCGGCTCAAGCGGCACAAGGAGCCGCTCATCAAGGAGATCCTCGAGCTCTATCCCTCGCTGCCCTTCATCCTCATCGGCGACGACAGCCAGAAGGATCCCGAGATCTACCGCGCGATCATCGACCAGTTTCCCGGCCGCATCCTCGCGATCTACATCCGGAACGTCCGCGCCGAGCCCGCGCGTTCGGCCAGCGTCCAGGCCCTCGCCAAGGAAGTCCTCGCCGCAGGCTCGACGCTCATCCTCGCCGACGACACCTTCGCCGCGGCGAAGCACGCGGCGGAGCAGGGCTGGATCGAGCAGTCGGCCCTCGAGTCAGTGCACGAGGAGAAGCGCGCCGACGAAGGCGTGAGCGGCGAGAAGGCCGACGTCCCGGGCGTGCCCGAAGAGCCGAAGGCGCCGACGATGAAAGTGGAGTAGATCTCTCTCGCACCGCGACGCTTCGATTGGCGTCCCGAACGACGGAACGCGGACAACTGCCGGATTGAACGGGAACGGCAGGATACCACTCTCGGTGTCGAGACGCGCAGACCTCCGCACTCCTCCTCTCCATCCACGACCCCAAAGGTCTTTGTTGACTGCGGCGCAGTGATCGCTTCGCCGGCACGAGACTGATCCGGCCGTTCCCGCGAGATCGCCGTTCAGATCCGCGTTCCGTCGCTGTGGACGCCACTCGAACCGTCCAGCGCGGGTAGCGCACCGAACATCGGCTCCGGTAACTTCCCGCGCCCGGAGCTCCGTCCGCCACAGCAGACATCGAATGCCCTTCCACGACCGCCCGATCTTTCCCCGTGGGTTCCGCTGCGCGAGCCGCAACTGCGGGCTCAAGCCCACCGCGAAGGACCTCGCGCTGTTCGTGAGCGACGTCGATGCCGCGGCGGCGGCGGTGTTCACGCGCAACCAGTTCCCTGGTGCGCCCGTGCTCCTCGGGCGCGAGACGATCCGCGAGGGTCGGCTCCGCGCCATCTTCGCCAACAGCAAGGTGAGCAACGTCGCCACCGGCGAGCAGGGGCTCGAGAACGCGCGCCGCATGGCTGCCGCGGCCGCCGCCGAGATCGGCTCCACGCCTGAGCGCATCCTCGTCAGCTCCACCGGCGTCATCGGCGTTCGCCTCCCGATCGAGATCATCGAGCGCGGCGTGCGCGGCATGGCCGCCGACCTCGGCGACGATCCGATCGCCGGCGCGGAGGGGATCATGACCACCGACACGCATCCCAAGGCGCTCTCGCTCGGCGTCGGCGGCGCGACCATCACCTGGGTCGCCAAGGGCTCGGGGATGATCGAGCCGAACATGGCGACGATGCTCGCCTACGTGTTTACGGATGCGGCGCTCGACGCGCCGGTGCTCGACCGGATGCTGCGCCAGGCCGTGGACGTCTCGTTCAACATGCTCTCCGTCGACAGCGACACGAGCACGTCGGACACCTGCGCCATCCTCGCCAACGGCCTCGCCGGTCCGGTCGACGAGCGAGCCTTCCTCGAGGCGCTCGTCGCCGGCTCGATCCGCATGACCGAGACCCTCGCGCGCGACGGCGAGGGCGCCACGCACCTGCTGCGCACCACGGTGCGCGGCGCGAAAGACCTGCGCGAGGCGCGGCGGATCGCCAAGTCGCTCGTCAACTCGCCGCTCATCAAGACGATGGTCTACGGCGCCGACCCCAACGTCGGCCGCATCCTCATGGCCGTCGGCAAATGCTTCGACTGCACGATCGACCGCGCGACGACCGACGCCTGGATCAACGGCCACTCCGTGCTCCGCGGCGGCTACCGTCTCGACTTCGACGACGCCGTCGTCCGCACCGCGCTCGGCTCCGAGGTCGTCGACATCGTCGTGTCGCTCGGCATCGGTACCGCCGAGGCCACCGCGTACGGCTGCGATCTGACGCAGGGCTACATCGACGAGAACGCGGCGTATTACTCGAGCTAGTGTGCGGGTGCGCGCTGGGGCGGTATCGAGAACGGAGGGCCTGATCGGATGAACGTGGATCGGGCGCAAGCGTGCAGATCCCTCGACTCCGCGCTGCGCGCTCCGCTCGGGATGACGACGGACTGTCATCCCGAGCGAGCGAAGCGAGTCGAGGGATCTGCACCCCCGGAGCGCGATCTCGATCCCGCGAGCCGTCCTCCGCGATCCTCCGCGCCCTCCGCGTCGATCCGTCGATCTTCAGCGCGTCGATGCAGCAGTAACTCGAGGCGCCCACGTCGCACCTCGAGGAGCACGAGGTACCATGGACGAGCAGCATCGTCCGGCGCGCCCACGCCCCAACCTCCGCTTCGAGAGAGACCCAGCATGAACAGACCGATCGTCACCGTCCTCACGGCATTGCTGGCGGCATGCGCCACGACGGCGCCGTCCGCGCGAACGAGCGGCGCGGACGCGAGCCAGAGCCAGCGCGTCGTCACCGCGGCGGCGAAGACGCGCATCGACTCCACCCTGCGCGCCTACGTCGCCAGCGGTCGCATCGCCGGTGCGTCGGCGCTCGTGTGGGAGAAGGGCGGCGAGGTCTACTTCGGCGCCTTCGGATTGGCCGACCGCGAAGCGAACCGGCCGATGACGCGCGACGTCATCGCCCAGATCTTCTCGATGACCAAACCGGTCACGGGCGTCGCGATGATGCAGCTCTTCGAGCAGGGCAAGTTCAGGCTCGACGATCCCCTCGCGAAGCACCTCCCCGAGTTCGCGAACGTGCGCGTCTGGGCCGGCACGGACGCGAGCGGCGCGCCGCGCCTCGAGGCGCCGAGCCGCCCGATCACCGTCGCCGACATCACGCGCCACACGGCGGGCTTCGTCACCGCCGGCGCGGACTCCGGGCTCGGGCGGCTCTTCCGCGACGCCGATCCGCTCGCTCGCACCAACACCATCACGCAGTTCGCGCAGCGCCTCGCGGGCGTGCCGCTCGCCTCGGCGCCCGGCACACGCTGGTCGTACGGCATCTCGGTGGACGTGCAGGCCGCGCTCGTCGAGCGGCTGTCGGGCCAGCCGTACGGCGAGTACGTGCGCCAGCACATCCTCGACCCGCTCGGCATGCGCGAGACGCGCTGGTTCGTCCCCGAGAGCGATCGCGCGCGGTTCGCCGCCATGTACCGCCGCACGAACGGCGGTGTGAGTCGCTCCGCCGATTCGGTCGCCAAGGCGTACAACACCAACCGTTGGCCCCTCGTCCAGGGCGCGTCGGGGCTCACCTCCACGCTCGACGACTACCTCCGCTTCGCGCGGATGCTCCTCAACGGGGGCGAGCTCGATGGCAAGCGCATCCTCCGCCCGGAGACGGTGCGCCTGATGGCCACGAACCACCTGCCGGCCACGGTCCGCGACAGCTCGTTCCTCACCGGAAAGGGCCAGGTCGGCTTCGGCATCGACTTCGCCGTGCGCCATTCCGCGCCGAAGTCCGCCGCCGAGATGAACGGCGCCGTCGGCGAGTTCTTCTGGGACGGCGCGGCGAGCACGCTCTTCTGGGTCGATCCGGCGAATCAGCTCGTCGCGGTGCTGTTCACGCAGGTGGTGCCCTTCGACGGCCAGCTCCACAAGGTGTTCCGCGACGCGGTCTACGGACCGTTCACTCCGACGCGTCGATAGTCGCCAGCTCCTCCCAGCGCGCGGTGAGCGTGGTGATCTCGCGGTCGAGCGCGGCGAGCCGCGCGCGGGTCTCGCCGACGGCGCCGCCGTCGCGCAGCAGCGCGGGATCGCTCAGCGAGCGATACGTCTCCTCGCGCTCCCGCTCGCGCGCATCGATCGCGTCGGGGAGCGACGCCAGCTCGCTGCGCTCCTTGTGTGTGAGCCGCCGCGGCTTCGGCGCGCGCGGCGCGCGCGGCGCGAGCGGCGGCGGGTCGGCGCGCTTCGCGGCCGGTGGCGCCGCCGCCGGTGCCGGCCGTTGGCGCACCCAATCGGTGTAGCCGCCGACGTACTCGCCGATCCGGCCGCCTCCCTCGAACACGAGCGTGCTCGTCACCGTGTTGTCGAGGAACGCGCGGTCGTGGCTCACCAGCAGCAGCGTGCCCGCGAACTCGACGAGCAGCGCCTCGAGCAGATCGAGCGTTTCGATGTCGAGGTCGTTCGTCGGCTCGTCCATCACGAGCAGGTTGAACCGGCGCGTGAACAGCCGCGCGAGCAGCAGCCGGTTCCGCTCGCCCCCCGACAGCGCGCGCACCGGCGTGCGCGCGCGATCCGGCGGAAAGAGAAAGTCTTCCAGGTAGCCGTGCACGTGGCGGCGCGCGTCGCCCACCTGCACGAACTCCGCGCCGTCGGCCACGCTGTCGAACACGCTGCGGTCGAGGTCGAGCTGCTCGCGGAGCTGGTCGAAGTACGCGATCTCGAGCCCCGTGCCCATCCGGATCGAGCCGGCATCCGGCGCGAGCTCGCCGAGGAGGAGCCGGAGGAGTGTCGTCTTCCCCGAGCCGTTCGGTCCAATGAGGCCGACTCGGTCTCCGCGCATGATCGTCGTCGTCAGGCCGCGCACGATGGGCCGATCGCCGCGCGAGAAGCTCACATCGCGCGCCTCGACGACGAGCCGCCCCGAGCGCTCCGCCTCCTGCGCCTGGAGCCGCACGTTTCCCGCCCGCTCGCGCCGCGCGCGCCGCTCGACGCGCAGCGCCTCGAGCGCGCGCACGCGACCCTCGTTGCGTGTGCGGCGTGCCTGGATCCCGGTGCGGATCCACACCTCCTCCTTCGCGAGCTTGCGATCGAACTCCGCCCACTCCTTCGCCTCGGCGTCGAGCGTGGACGCCTTGCGCTCGAGGTAGCGGTCGTAGTCGTCGCCCCAATCCACGAGTCGCCCGCGATCGAGCTCGACGATCCGCGTCGCCACGCGTCGCAGGAAGGCGCGATCGTGCGTCACGAACAGCAGCGTCGTGCCGCGGCCGACGAGGAACTCCTCCATCCACTCGATCGCGTCCACGTCGAGGTGGTTGGTCGGCTCGTCGAGCAGGAGCACGTCCGGCTCGCGCACGAGCGCGCGCGCCAGCAGCGTCTGACGCTTCCGTCCCCCCGACGCGCTCGCGAACGGCACGTCCGGATCGAGGCCGAGGTGCTGCAGTACGGTCTCGACGCGGGTCTGCAGCTCCCACGCGCCCGCGACGTCCAGGTCGTGGTGCAGCCGGTCGAGCTCCCGCAGCGCCGCGTCGCTCAGCTCCGTCGCCACGCGGTGGCTCGCCGCGTGATAGCGCGCCAGCAGCGCCCCCCGTGCGCCGAGCCCCGCGGCGACGACGTCGAAGGTCGTCCCGTCCACGTCGTCCGGCACGTGCTGCTCGAGCCGCGTGACCGTGATCGCCGTCTGCCAGATCACCTCACCCGCGTCGGGGACGATGGTGCGATCGAGCAACTGCATGAGCGTGCTCTTCCCCGCGCCGTTGCGCCCGAGCAGGCACACGCGCTCGCCCCGGTCGATGCCGAGGTTCGCGTGGTCGAGCACGGCCGGCCCGCCGAAGGCGATGGAGACGTCGCGGAGGGAGAGGAGGGGCATGCTGCAAAGATGACAGGTAGTTGAGGCGCCCGTGGCTTCGGAGCCGCTTCAACTCACCCATCTGGCCTCCAACCTCCACTCGCGACAACTTCCCCATGCCCCGCACGGAGCCCGCACCCACATGCCCCAGTTCGATCCAAGAACCCTCTCATCGATCTCCGACGAGGACCTTCTCGCCCTGGAGCTCGACAAGGACTTGCCGATCAACGAGTGGATGGCCGTCGAGAAGGAGCGCGGCCGGCGCGAGGAGCGCCGGCGCCGCGAAGCCGAGCGCGCCCGCGCCACGCCGACCTCGCCGACCCCGAGCCCCTCCCGCGCCGTGAATCGAACCGACGAGGACTACCGCGTCCGCGACGCGCTCGACCAGCTCCGCGCGCTCCTCGTCCCCGGCGAGACCATCGGCGCCTACGCCGTGCAGCGGCGGCTGTTCGCGCTCACCCACCGCCGGATCATCGTCTGCGCGACCAGCGGCCGCTTCATCTCCCTCGAGCGCGGGCTCTTCGGCGGCTACACGCCGCACGACGTCCGCTGGCAGGACCTCGACGACGCCACCATCGTCGCCGGCATCTTCGGCGCGACGCTCGCGATCACCACGCTGGCCGACCCCGACCTCGCGACCCGCGGCGCCGCCGGCCGCACCATGCGCTTCGAAGGGCTGCGCAAGGACCAGGCGCAGCAGGTCTACACGATCTGTCAGGCGCAGGAGCAGGCGTGGCGCGAGAAGCGGCGCGTGCGTGATCTCGACGAGCTTCGGGCGCAGAGCGGCGGCGTCAACATCGGCAGCGGTGCGCTCTCCGGCGCCGCGGCGGCCGTCGCCAGCGCCACGGGCGATCCCACCGAGCGGCTCCGCAAGGCCAAGCAGATGCTCGACGACGGCCTGATCACCGACGCCGAGTACGAGACGATCAAGGCGCGCGTCGTGGACGGGTTGTAGGCCGCGGCGCGGCCGGCCGGCCCGGTGACGGCCGCGCCGTTCCCGGCGCCGGCCTCGCGCTCGGCCCCGGCTCCGCGGGTTCCGCCCCGCCGCGCCTGGTGAATCGCGCCACGAATCCGCCGCGCGGCGCGAGCTCCACCGTCATCGTGTCGCGCCGGATCAGCGTCTCCGTCGAGTACGCGAACCGGTCCACGTCCTCGCCGTCCGAGATCAGCCCCACGTCGTACGTGCCGGCGCCGAGAAAGCGGAGCGGAACCTCCACCGCGGACACCATCGTGTCCGACGTGATCGCGCCCACGTACCAGTCCGCGCCGCGACGCCGCGCCAGCACGGCCAGCCGCCCCGGATAGCCGTCCACGAGCCGCGTCTCGTCCCACACCGTCGGCACCGCGGTCAGGAAGTCGCGCACGTACTCCGGCTGCGCGTCGATCATCGCCGGCGTCGAGACGAAGTGCTGCAGCCCGCTCTCGAACACCACCGCCAGCGCGAGCTCGTGCGGGTTCGTCGTCAGGTGCGGCAGCCGGTCCCGCGCGTCGCCGAAGATCATCGGCGTGTAGTCCATCGACCCGATCACGTTCCGCGTGAACGGGTAGATCGTGTTGAACGTCGCCGCGTTGCGCTGGAAGATGGAGTCGCCGTACTGCTCCGAGCCCCGCACCGCCTCCATCGTCAGCAGGTTCGGGTACGTCCGCTGCCACCCGCGCGGGATCGTCGATCCGTGGAAGTCCACGAACAGGCGGTTCGCGTAGGCGTCGCGCAGGATGTCCTGGTACAGGGCGATCACGTACTGCTTGTCGCTCTGCATGAAGTCCACCTTGATCCCCTTGAAGCCGAGCGCGGCGATGCGCTTCATCTCGGCGCGTCGCGTCTCCGGATCCACCATGAGATCGCGCGGCCCGTCGTTCGCCCGGTTGTGCGCGCCCCCCGAGTTGTACCAGGCGATCAGCCCCACCCCACGCGCCCGCGCGTACTCGGCCAGGTCGGCCGCGTCGCCGCCGTTGCGCATCTGCTGCCACCCCGCGTCGAGCAGCGAGTACTCCCACCGCAGCCGCGACGCGAGGTCCACGAACGGGAAGATCTTCTGGTAGTCGCGCGGGCTCGTCATGTCGCTCCACCAGCTCCACGACACGCGCCCCGGCTTGATCCACGACACGTCCCCGAACGCCTGCGGCTGCGCGAGGTCCGTCACGAGCGTCGACTCGACGATCGTCGACAGCGTCGAGCCGATCACCAGCACGCGCCAGGGCGACGCCCACGGCAGCGTGATCGCCGCGGCCTGCGGCGCCACGCCGTACGTCTCCTCGTCCTCCGGCAGCCGCACGCGATAGAGGCCACCCTCCGCGCGCTGCTCCACGTGCACGCCGAACGACGTGCGGTCGAGCCCCGCCTCCGTCACCAGCACCCACGCGTCGCTCGTCCGGAACAGCATCGGCAGCGCCCAGCCCACGTTCTCCGGCGCGTTCGTGCCGATCGGGATGCCATTCCTGTAGTCGCTCTCGTACGCCGGCGCCCACGTCGCGACGCGCTGATACGGCTGCAGCCACGCGCGGCCCGGCGGCAGACGGAACCCCGTCGCCTCGCCGGTCACCGAGTCCTGCACCCCCGCACCGGGAAAGCCGTAGCGGAACGCCACGCCGTCACGCATCGCGCGGACGGTGATCGTCATCAGGCCGCCCGTGCCCTTCCGGAACGTGAACACGCGCTGCCGCGCCCGCGTGCGCACCTCGAGCTGCTTCCCCGTGACCATCCGGTAGAAGCCGCTCACCTCCGTGACGGCCGACGCGCCGATCAGCTCGAAGTTGCGCGTGAAGTCGATGCTCGCTCGCCGGATCCCGAGCGGCGACCGCTCGATCACCACGTTCGCCGCGCCCTCCGGGGTCAGCCGGTCCACGCGGTACGCCACCGTCTCGCCGTCGAACAGCAGCGTGAAGCGCAGCGTGCGCTCCCGGTTCGTCACGGAAAGCGGCGGATCGCCCGTCTCGCGGGCCTGCGCCGCGAGTGGGGCCGGCGACAGGAGCAGGATGGCGAACAGAAGGGTGAGGAATCGGTGCACGCGCGCGGGAGTCGTTGCAGGTTGGGGACCAGCCACCGTGGAAAGGCTCGGCTCGGCGGCGAGCGATCCTCCCGGCATGACTCGACAACCTATCGTGCGCTCACCTCGCCGTACACCGCGGGCCCGCTGCCGATTCGTCGGCAGCGGGCCCTGATGCGCGGCGTGCGATCGATCAGTTCCGCCAGCTCAGCTGCGTCAACGCCAC
>DASTSX010000420.1:0-12960 GCA_035760455.1 Gemmatimonadaceae bacterium
GAGGGTTCGAATCCCTCTCTCTCCGCTTCGAAGGCCCGCCGCAGCCGCGGCGGGCTTTCGTGCTTCGCTCCATGCCCTCGCCGGCCGACATGTCCGTCCCCACGCCCCGACTCCGCTTCGCCCCCTCGCCCACCGGCTACCTGCACGTCGGCGGGGCCCGCACGGCGCTCTTCAACTGGCTCTACGCCCGCAAGTACGGCGGCCAGTTCCTTCTCCGCATCGAGGACACGGACAAGGCGCGCAGCACCGAGGAGAGCACGCGCGCCATCTTCGAGGGGCTCGAGTGGCTCGGGCTGACCTGGGAGGAGGACGTCGTCTACCAGGGCGCGAACCTCGAGCTCCACCGCGCCGACGCGCAGCGGATGCTCGACAACGGCACGGCGTATCGCTGCTTCTGCACGCAGGCGGAGCTGGCGGAGCGCCGCGCCGAGGCCGAGGCGCGCAAGGACAGCTTCAAGTACGACCGCCGGTGCGACCGGCTTCCGGCCGACGAGGTCGCGCGGCGCGTCGCCGCCGGCGCGCCGTTCACCGTGCGGTTCCGCGTCCCCGAGGGCACGACCTCATGGGACGATCTCGTGCACGACGAGATCGCGTTCCCCAACAAGGACATCGAGGACTTCATCGTCCTGCGCACGGACGGCACACCGATCTACAATCTGGCCGTCGTCAGCGACGACATCGCGATGCGCATCACGGTCGTCATGCGCGGCGACGATCACATCTCGAACACGCCGAAGCAGATCATGCTCTATCGCGCGCTCGGCGAAGAGCCGCCGACCTTCGCGCACCTGCCCATGATCCACGGCCTCGACGGCAAGAAGCTGAGCAAGCGCCATGGCGCGACGGCGGTCGGCGACTATCAGCACCTCGGCATCCTGCCGAGCGCGATGCTCAACTTCCTCGCGCTGCTCGGCTGGTCGCCCGGAAACGACATCGAGGTGATGACGCAGGCCCAGATGATCGAGCTGTTCGACACGCACGGGCTGCAGAAGAAAGCCGCGATCTTCGACCCGAAGAAGCTTGAGTGGATGAACGGCCAGCACCTGAGCCTGATTCCGGCCGGCGAGCTGGTGGCACGGGTCGTCCCCGGGATGGAGGCGGCCGGGCTCGCCACAGCCGCCGAGCTCGAGCAGCGCCGCGACTGGTTCGTCGCGCTGCTCGACCTGCTCAAGGTGCGGGCGCGGACGATCGACGACGTGGTGCGGCAGGCCCAGCCCTACTTCCGCGGAAAAATCACCTACGATCCGGACGCGGTTGCCAAGCAATGGAAGGACCGCGTGGGGACGGCGGAGATCCTCGTCCAGGCGCGCCAGACGCTCGCCGAGGTCGGCAAGTGGGAGCCCGTCGCGATGGAGGAGGCGCTGCGCGTCCTGGCCGAGCGGATGGGGTTCGGCGAGAAGGCGGGTCGGGTATTCCAGCCGCTGCGTGTCGCACTCACAGGGCTCATGGCGAGCCCCGGAATCTTCGACGTGCTGCTGATACTCGGCCGCGACCGCTCCCTGTCGCGCATCGACGATGCCGTCGCATTTCTCCGGGCGTCGAGCGGGGCGCCGGCGGCGTGAGCAGAGGAAACAAGTGTTGCGCGTTACGTTTCGAGTTGTACATTAGCGGTACTAGCGCTGCAAACGGGCTCGAGCACCACTTGCGTCCGGCTGCTGCCCGAGCCGGTGAGGGTCCATGACGGAGCCGCTGACGCCGCTGGAACGGCGGGTATACCACTACCTGATCGACTTCCTCGCGGAAAACACGTATCAGCCCAGCATCCGCGAGATCGCGAAGAAGTTTCGCATCAAGTCGACGAAGACGGTCTCCGACCTGCTCGCGTCGCTCTCGCAGAAGGGATTCATCGAGCGCGATCAGTCGCGCTCGCGCGGCGTGCGTATCGTCGGTTTCTCGGGCACGGCGAACACGCAGCCGGTGCCCTACTACGGAAAGGTGCACGCCGGCGAGCCGGCGTTGATCGCCGAGTACCGCGAGAGCTTCATCACGATGGACCGTCGGTTCCTGCCGAGTGACGATGTGTTCTTCCTGCGCATCAAGGGAGAATCGATGATCGGGCGCGGCATCTTCGACGGCGACTACGTCATGGTGTCGCCGTCGACGCGCGCGAAGGACGGCGACATCGTGGCTGCGCGGCTCGGCGACGAGGCGACGGTGAAGACGCTGACGCACCGCGGCGCGACGATCGTGCTCGAGCCGGCGAACGACGCCGAGCGCGCGATCGAGGTCGGTCCCCGCGACGACTTCGCGGTGCTGGGGGTGGTGTGCGGCGTCTTCCGCCCGTTCATGGAAGAGCACGAGCAGCCGACCCTGAACCTCGCGCCGGACTCCGAGGTGCACTGACCGGCCGCGCGTCTCGCGCCGCCGTCGTGACGCCCGCTAGCGACTCCCGTTCGACGACTGCGCGACTCCGCGCTCGTCGTTCTGCTGCCGCTCCTTCTCGCGGCGCTCCCGGTCCTTGCGCTCGCGGATCCGCTTGACCGCCGTCTTGAACTCCTGATCCTGGAACTGCGACTGCGCGTGCAGGAGCACCTCGCCCCGGTGCGTACTCACGAGGCGATTGGCTGCAGCCTCACCCGGGTTGGCCTGCGCGCGGATCGGCAGCGCGGCCAGCACCGCGCTCGGGATCCAGAACTTCCCGAGGTAGATCTTGCTGCCGTCGATGCCGTACTTCTTCCCGTTGCGGTCGAACGTCCAGTCGCCGGGCTTGCGACCCTGGTTCGCCGCGGCCATCGCGACGGAATCATTGTAGGCGAGGATCGTCGCCTTCACCGCGCTGTCGGCCCGCTCGGCGGCTGTCTTGGGCGCGGGATAGAAGAACTTCCCCCCCATGCCGAGCCGCGGATCCACCTCGCCCGGGACGATGCCGGTCGCGGGTCCGACCCCGCCACCGGCGCTGGTGCCGCCGTCGACCCCGCCGGGCGTGCCGCCCGCGGTCGGCTCCCCGACCGTCGGCGCGATGGCCGCCGGCACGCGCGACGGCGCGACGAGGCGCCGCGACGGCTGGGTCGCCCGTGCGGGAAGCTCGGTGCCGGTTCCACCCGTGGCGCCCGCTGGTGGCGACACGGTCACATACGTCACGCTCTCCGCCGTTGGCGGCACCGATCGCGGAGCGTGCTCGAACAGGATCTCGTAGTGCACCACGACGTTCGCCAGCACCACGGCGAGCGCCGCATGAAGGGCGAGCGAGAAGAGAAACGAGCCCGACGGGCGGCGGCGCGTCACGCGGCGCCGACCGGGGTCATGCTGGCCAGGAGCACACCCGCGCGCTGCGCCGCCTCGGCGATGCGCGCCGGCGACTGGATGAACGAGATGCGGAAGAAGCCCTCTCCGCCGGCGCCGAACGACGATCCCGCCATGACCACCACCCCCTGCTCCTCGAGCAGCCGCTCGGTGAACGTCGCCGACGCGATCCCCTCGGGAAGCTTGATCCACAGATACATCGTCGCACGCGGGACGTCGCACTCGAAGCCCGCCGCGCGAAAGGACGCGACGGCCGCATCACGCCGCGCCTGGAAGATGGCGACGTTCTGCGGCACGAACTCGCCCCAGCTCGCGAGCGCTGCGGCCCCGGCGGCCTGGATCGCCATGAACTGCCCGGTGTCGACGAACGACTTCACCTTCAGCAGCGTGGTCGCGATCTCCGGCTTGGCGACGGCCCATGCGCAGCGCCAGCCCGTCATGTTGTACGTCTTGCTCAGCGAGTGGAACTCGATCGCCACGTCGCGTGCGCCGTCGATCTGGAAGATGCTCGGCGGCACGTAGCCGTCGAAGGCGATTTCCGAGTAGGCGTTGTCGTACACGAGCAGGATGTCGCGCTCGCGGCAGACCTCGACGACGCGCTCGAGATAGTCCATCGGCGCGATCGCCGCCGTAGGGTTGTTCGGGTAGTTGAGATACAGGATGCGGGTGCGGTCGAGCACGTCGCTCGGGATCTCGTCGACGTCGAGCAGGAAGTCCGTACGCGGACGCAGTGGATAGCGGTACGGCTCCCCGCTGGCGAGCAGCGTGCCCCCCTGATACGGGTTGTAGCCCGGCTCGGGGATGATCGAGACGCTGCCCGGCTCGAGGTACGCGAAGGCGAGATGCGAGATCCCTTCCTTCGAGCCGAGGAGCGGGACGACCTCGGTCATCGGATCGAAGTGCACGCCGAAACGGCGCTGCATCCAGCCGCTGACCGCCTCGCGGTAGGGCACGTAGCCGAGGCCGAACCCATAGCGGCTGAGCGCCGGCTCGAGCGCCGCCTCGCGCAGGCGGTCGAGCGCGGCCTGCGGTGGCGCCAGATCGGCGTCGCCGGCCCCGAGATCGATCACGTCCACGCCCCGCGCCACGAGCTCCCGCTTCTTCTGCGGGATCGTCGCCAGCGGGTACTCGGGGAGCGTGAAGAATCGGGCGGCGCGCGTCGGCACTAGTGGTCGCTGGAGACAGGGTTGCTCACGCGGCTGACGCCGGCGATCTCGACTTCTACCACGTCACCGGGAGCGAGGGTCCCTACGCCTGCTGGCGTCCCGGTCAGGACGAGGTCACCGGGCTCGAGCGTCATCACCCCGGAGATATAGGCCACCAGCGCCGGGATGTCGAATACCATGTCGGCGGACGTGCCGTCCTGGCGCACCGTACCGTTCACGAGCGTGCGGACGCGCAGCGAGGCCAGATCGTCCGGCACGGGGCCGAGCTCGCCGACGGGGCAGAAGGTGTCGAACCCCTTCGCCCGCGTGAACTGCACGTCGGACTTCTGCAGATCGCGTGCGGTCACGTCGTTGACCGCACAGACGCCGATGATCGCGCCGCGCGCCCGCTCAGGAGACACCTTGTGGAGCCGCTCCCCTACGACGACCCCGATCTCTCCCTCGAACTCCACGCGGTTGGACACCGCCGGGAGCCGGATGGATTCCCCTGACCGGACCAGACTGGACGGCGGCTTCAGGAAGAGGAGCGGCTCCTTGGGGACCTCGTTGCCGAGCTCTTTTGCGTGCGCGGCGTAGTTGCGGCCGACGCAGACGATCTTGGAAGGGGCGAGGGCGGGCATGGTGAAAAGTAACGCTGGTGCGCGGGTGCGCGGGTGCGCGGGTGCGCGGGTGCGAGACGGCCTCAGGAAGCCATTGCCTCCCGAGGCCGTTACGCAGAGCGCACCGGCGCACCCGCGCACTAACGCAAATAGAACTCCCTCACCCGCTCGACCACCTCGCTCCAGCGGCCGATCGCCCGCGTCGCGGGCGGGAGGGCCTCGAGGAGGCCGCGCCCGTAGCGCTTGGTCACGATCCGCGGGTCGGCGATCACGACGACCCCGCGGTCGGTGCTCGTGCGGATCAGCCGGCCAAAGCCCTGCTTGAGTCGCAGCGAGGCGTGGGGCAGCATGTATTCGGCGAACGGGTCGCCGCCCTTCGCCTGGATCGACTCGCACTGCGCGGCAGTGACCGGCTCCGTCGGCACGCGGAAGGGAAGCTTGGCGATCACCAGCCCGCGGAGTGCATCGCCGGGCACGTCCACCCCCTCCCAGAACGACGCGGTGCCGAGGAGGATCGCCTGCCCGGCCTCGCGGAAGCGCGCAAGGAGGAGATCGCGGCTCTCGTCGCCGTGCACCAGGAGCGGCCAGCGCCGCTCGACGCCGCGCGCGCGAAGCTCGGTGGCGAGCTGCCGCACCTCGCGATGGCTCGTGAAGAGCACGAACAGTCCCCCATCCGACGCCTCGGCCACGTCGAGCACGATGCGCGTCACCGCGCGGCGGTGGCCATCCGCGTCGACGTTCGGCGCCGGCACGTCGCTCGGGATCGCGAGGAGCGACTGCGACTCGTAGCGGAACGGCGAGTCGAACACCGCCGTCGTCGGCCGCAGATCGGGATCGGTGAGGCCGAGCCGCGCGCAGAGGAAGTCGAACCGGCGCGCGTCCTCCGCCACCTGGCCGGTCGACGCGGTGAGCGTGGCGCTCGTGACGATCGCGCTGTCGAGTCGGCGAAAGAGATCCTCGCGGAGGATCGGCGCGAGGTCGAGCGGGACCGACGACACCGCGACCGAGCGCTCGCGACCGCGAACCTCGATCCAGCGCACGCTGTCGTCGTCGGGCGGCGGGGCGAGCGCGCGACGCAGGCCGTCGCCCGCGCCCTGAAGACGGCGCGTCACCGAGCGCATCTCGCTGAGGAGCGGCGCGAGCGCCTCGTCGAGCTTCGCACTCCCCTCGATGCGCTCGCGCACGAGACGCAGCCCCTCGTGCAGCAGATCGATCTCGGCGAGCGTGTCCTCGAGCGCGACGGACAGGCCGGCCTTCCAGATCTCGTGCGACGCGAACGCCGTCGTCAGCCGCACGACGGGCTGCCCGGCCTCCTGGATGAACACGTCGAGCAGGTCGAACAGCAGCGCGCTCTTCTCGCGCAGCGCATGCACGGCGGGGGCGAGCCGCTGCTCGACGAGGTCGAGGCTGGCCGTGCTGAGCAGGTCCTTGCTCGCCGAGAGCCGCATCACGAGCAGCGGCAGCAGGCCCTTCCCGCGTCGGTCGAGCCGGTTGACGAGGCGCGTCAGGGCGCGGCGCGTCACCGTGGCGCCGAGGTGGGCCGCGGCGGCATCCTCGAGGTGATGCCCTTCGTCGACGACGAGGCGGCTGTAGGCGGGAAGCACGGCGGCGTCGCCCCAGTTCTGCGACACCCGACGCACGGCGAGGTCGGCGAGGAGCAGATGGTGGTTCACGACGATCACGTCCGCCTGTGCCGCGGCGCGGCGTGCCGTGAAGAGGAAGCAGTCCTCGAAGTGCGCGCACTTGGTGCGCGTGCACACGTCGGGCTCCGCCGACACCTCGTCCCACACTTCGGGCCGCGGCGGCGTCGGCAGATCGGCGAGCGAGCCGTCCTTCGTGCGCTCGGCCCACGCCCTGAGCGAGGCGAGCTCCGTCGCCATCCCGTCGTCGAACAGCTGCGCGGCGCCACCGGTGGCCTGCTCGAGCCGCACGCGACACAGATAGTTGCGCCAGCCTTTCAGCAGCGCGAAGCGCACCGGTTGATCGTCGAGCGCTTCGGCGAGGAACGGGAGATCCTTGCCGACGAGCTGCTCCTGCAGGTTGATGGTGTTCGTCGACACGATCGTGCGCTCGCCGTTCGCCGCGGCCCAGCGCAGCGCAGGCACGAGATAGCCGAGCGACTTGCCGACACCGGTGCCCGCCTCGAGGAGCCCGATGCCACCGTCGTTGTAGACGTCGGCGATCGTCGCGGCCATCTCGCGCTGGCTCAGGCGATCCTCGTAGCGCTGATGCCGGCGAGCGACGGCGCCGCCGGGCCCGAGATCGTCGGCGACCGCGCGCGGATCGATCCGCTTCGCCTGCTCGTGCCGCGGCACCTCGACGACCACGTAGAGCGCCGCGGCCCGGTTGTCGATGATGCCGAATCCGATGCCGTCGTCGTGCATGCGCGCCGCGACGTCGTAGTCCGCGCCCGAGGGCTCGAGCAGTCCCGACGGGTGGTTGTGGACCAGCATCTCGCCCCGGCGGGCGAAGCCGGGCAGCGCGAGGACGCTCTCCACGTTGCCGCGCGATGCCACCCGCGCCGTCTGGATCACGCCCTCGTCGTCCAACGTGCAGACGAAGCAGACCTCGCGGCCCCCCGCCAGCCCGATCGCCGCCCGCATCGCGGCGGCGGCAACCGGCAGGATCCGGGAGGTGGAGCTCGGCTTCGGCGCGGGTCGGGGGGACATGGGACCCTGAAGATATACCGAAGCCTGGTGCGTTGGTGAGTTGGATAATGGGCAAGTTGGTTGAACCAACTCACGGAACGGCGCTGGTCATGACCAGCATGGAAGCCTTGCCGAGAGCGCTCCATGCGGTTCGTGGCCATGGCCGTTCAACGCACCAATCGACCGACTAACAAACTCGCTATCCCACTTACCAACTCACTAGGTCTTGAGCGGTTTCTTCTTCGCCGCCGGAAACAGCACGTTGTTGAGGATCAGCCGGTAGCCCGGGCTGCTCTTGTGCAGCGACAGGTCGGTCGGCGGGTTGCCGATGGCGTGCTGGGGGTCCTCGGGGTCGTGGCCGCCGAGGTAGGTCCACGTGCCCTTGCCGTAGTCGCCGTGGACGTACTTGGTCCACGGCGCGCCCTCCTCCGTCGCCAGCACGACGACGCCGTTCTTGAGCGTCGCCTTGGTGAAGCTCGTCGTCACGCCGTAGAAGTCGTTCAGCACCGAGCGATGCCCCTGCACGAGCATCGAGGGCACGGGATCGAACTTCGCCGAGAAGTTGAACAGCGTGAACGTGCCGAGCGGCTGTCGGCGTCCGGCGACGTTCACCTGATGGCCGTCGATGTCGCTCATCGAGTTCACGAAGGGCGAACGCTCGAGGTGGGCGTCCTTGAACGCGAACGATCGCCGCCACTGCATCTTCGCGTCGGAGTTCGGATCCATCGGCGATCCGTCGGCGACCTCGCCCGCGATGTCGACGTCGCGGCCGGCGATCGCGAGCTCGAGGGTCTCCGTCGCGCCGCACATCGCGAACAGGAAGCCGCCCCGCTCGACGAACGCCCGGATGCGCTCCGCGACGTCCTTCTTCAGCGCCGGCACGGTCGCGAAGCCGAGCCTTCGCGCCGTCGCCAGGTTCTTCGCGACGAGCTCGCGGAACCACGGCGCGTCGCGATAACCGAGGTGGAACTTGTTGAACTGCCCCGTGAAGTCCTCGTGGTGCAGGTGCAGCCAATCGAACTTGGTGAGATCGCCGCGCGCGACCTCGGTATCGTAGATCGCCGTGAACTCGATGCCGGCGTACTTCAGCGCGAGCGTGACGGCATCGTCCCAGGGCTGCGCGCCCGGTGGCGAGTACACGGCGATCCGCGGTGCCTTCTCGAGCGGCACGCTCTCCATGTTGCCCCCGGCGATCTCGCGCCGGAGGCCGTTCAACTGTCCATCGCTGACCGTTTCGACGGCGATGCCGTCGAGGCCGGCGCGCCGGCGGAGCTCGGGGGCGTCGGGGAGGAGGAAGGCGCCGCCGCGGTAGTTGAGCAGCCACTCGGCCTGCATGCCCGCCTTGATGGCGGAGTACGTCAGCCCATAGGCCTTGAGGTGGTTCGTTTGCGCGTCGTCCATCGGGACGAGCAGGCGCTGCGCGCGCGCGAGGGCGGGCGCGAGCGCCAGCGCGGCGGTGACGACGACGAGGCGCGCGAGCGCGCGCCGCGGGCGCGTGGTGCGATCGGTCATCCGGGTGGTACCGTGCCGCGCGCGAGCTCCAGCTCGCGCCTGGCCTGTGGAAGGAGCGCGCTCTGCGGGGCGCTGAGGATGAGATGCTCGAGGCGCGCGATCGCGCCCTGGACGTCGCCGGCGCGTCGGAGCACGCGCGCCCACTCGAGCTCGGCCTCCGCGGCTTCCGGCGACGTCCCGTGCTGCTCGACGACGCGCTGCCACACGGGGATGGCGCTCCGGGCGTCGTTCCGCGAGGCGTACACGCGCGCGGCGGCGAGCAGCAGGGCGGATGCGGCTTCGGTATGCCGGTCCGCCGCCTCGATGAAGCGCAGAGCGGCGTTCGCGCTGTCGCCGCGCGCCAGCGCGAGGAACGCGGCCCCGAGCTGCGGTGCGGCGTCGCCGCGCACGCGCGAGACGATCGCCATCACGAGCGCCATGTCGGTGCCCTGATCGGGCGAGCGGCGCAGCAGCGCGCGCGCCACGTCGAGCCGCCCCTCGTAGAGCGCGAGCAATCCCGCCGCGTCCGACGAATCGGCGTCACCGCCGGCGGTGCGCAGCGACTGCCGCGCGCGATCGAGGTCGCCGGCGCGTACCCAGGCGAACGCGAGCAGGCGCGCTACGCGCGCGTGCTGTCCCGGCGCGAGGTGGCGGTCGTACTTCGCGACCAGCCGCTCGGCCTCGGCGCCGCGGCCGAGCGCGGCGAGCGCCTCGACGTGCAGCGGCACGTAGTCCCGCGCCGCCCGCGCCGGATCCGATTCCCAGTCGCTCATCGGCGCGAGCGTGAACACCTCGGCGGGGGACCCCGCGCGCAGCGACGCCGTCGCGGCCTTGAGCGCGAGCGCCGACGTGCGCCGCACGCGGACCGCGGCGCCGAGCGCGTCGCGAGCGAGTCCGTATCGCTCCTCGGTCATCGCCCGCTCGCCGAAGTCCTCCCACACGGTGGCCGACGCGGTGTCGGGCGGCAGGCCGCGCAGCGCGTCCCACGCGGCCTGCGGCTGCCCCCACGCGATCTCGAGGTCGGCGAGCGCGCGCCGCGCGCCGCGGTCGGGCGGAGCGAGCGCCAGGATGCGACGCAGCGCCGGCCGCACGCCCGCCGGCGCCGGCGCGAGCGCGTACGCCGCGGCTGCCGCGAGGTGCGGGTCGTTCGCCAGCGCCCGCCGCCATGCGCTCGCGCTCGGCTCCCACTCCCCCATCGCGGCGCGGAGCTGCGCCGTCTCGTACTGCAGATCGCGCGTCGAGCCGAGCACCGTTCTCGCGCGCTCGATCACGCTGTCCGCGGCGGCGGGACGGCCGAGCTGGATCAGGATCCGGGCGTACTCGCCGTACGGCTGCGGGCTCTTCGGATCGTCGCGCACCCACCGCTCGAAGGCGGCGCGCAGCGCGTCGGGGCGCCGAAGGATCTGATACGTGCGCAGATGCACGACGTGATAGAGTCCCTCGCGCGGGAACTGCTTGAGCACCGTATCGAGCGGGGCGAGCAGCGAGTCGCTCATCCCGAGCTCCGCATAGGCGCGCTCGAGTCCGAGCACGACGATCGGTGTCGGGCGCGTACGCATCGCCGCGCGGTAGATCGGCACGGCCTCGCGGTACTTCCCCGCGTTCTCGAGCTCGATCGCGCGCAGCACCTCGGGCGACTCGGTCTGCGCCGACGAGGGCCGTGCGACCCCGAGCGCCAGCGCCATCACCATTCCCCACCGCATCGCGCACTGCGCCATGCGCGCTGCGCTACGGCGCCGGTGCACTGTTGATGCGCGTGAAGTAGTCGAGGATCGCGCGCCGTTCATCGGGCGAGAGCCCGCGCATCTCCTGCCAGGACGGCGGCCGGAACCTGATCGCCGCCTTCGCGTCGACTTTCGCGGTCGGCGAGAAGACGTCGTCGCCCGTCGCCGTGGTCGCCTCGCGCCGCCCCGAGTCGTCGCGCTCCTCCTTCTCGAGCGAGCGCCCTGCGTCGAGCAACCGCCGGAAGAGCTGCTGCTGACGGGCCAGCGTGCCGGCGTCGAGGCGCCCGTTGTCGAGCGCTTCGGCGACCTGCCGCGCCTCGCGCGCGAGCTGCGCGGCGCGATCGCCGCCCGCGGCGTCGCCGACCTCGTCGAGCTGGTCGGCGATGTTCCGCTGCTGCCGCGCGAGCGAGCGCGCCAGCGACTGGCCGGCGCCGCCGCTCGCGCCGTTCGGCATCCCCATCAGCCCCTGCGCCTGGGAGTTGATCTGTCCCTGGCGCTGCGCCATCTCCTGCATCTGCTGGATCATCTCGGCGAAGCCCGATGCGCTCTTCGCGCTGTTCGCGCGCTCGCGGTCGCGCGCCAGCGACGCGGCGGCTTTCGTCAGCGCATCGGCCGCCTCGCTCAGCGCGCCCGCCTGCTGCGACGACTGCTGCGCCGACTGGCCGGGAGTCGTCGAGACGCTCTGGGTCGCCTGCGCGACCTTCGCCTGCGCTTCGGACACGGCGCGCGCCGAGCGCGGCGAGAGGAGCGCGCTCTTCCGGCCGGCGCCCTGCAGCCGCTCGCTCGCCTTGGCGACCCCTTGCTCGACCGCGCTCTGAGCCGCGCGGCGATCCTCGCCCTGCGCGCCGGAGCGCGCCTGCTGCTCCAGCGCGCGCTCCTGCCGGGCGAGCTGCATCATCTCCTGCACTGCCTGATCGAGCTCGGAGGTCAGCTCCTTCTTCCAGTCGTTGACCTGCGCCTCGCGCGCGTCCTGCATCGACTGCGCGGCGCGCTGCATCTCGGCGGCGGCCTCGCGCGCGTCGCTCTCGCCGCGCTGCTCGTTGCGTTCCCCCTGCCCCTGCTCGCCCGCCTTCATCGCGTTGGACGCGCGACGCATGCCCGTCCCGGAGTTCTGCGCGTGCTGCTCCGCCTTCGCGGTCTTCTCGGCGCCGGCCGACGCGTCGTCCTTCGCCAGCCGCTCCTTGAGCCCTTCCATGGCCTCGCGCAGTCGCTCGGCGCGCTGCGCGAGGTTCGACGCGTCGCTCGCGCGCTGCCGCTTCGCGCCGTCCTGGCCCGAGCGATCCGACTTCTGCGCCGCGCTGCGCGCCGAGTCGGCGAGCGCGCGCTGCTTCTGCGCGAGCTCCTTCGCCTCGTCGGACAGCGTCTGCATCGCCCCTTCGTGCGCCGCGCGCTTGAGCATCTCGGCGCTCCGCTCCAGCTGCTCCTTCAGCCGCTGCTGCATCTGCGCGAGGTCGCGCAGCGCGTCGCGCGACTGCTCGCCGTTCATCTCCTTCGCCGCGTTCTCGAGCTTCTGCATCTGCGCCATCAGCTCGGGAGTGAGCGCCTGGCGGAGCAGCGACTGCGCCTCGTTGAGCTGGCGCGCGAGGGACGAGTCGAGCGCGCCCGCCGCCTTGAGCTGCTGCTCGAGCTGCTGCGTCGCCTGGCGAAGCCGCTGCACGCGGTCGGCCATCTGGCGCTGCTCCTGGGCCAGTGACCGCGCGCGCTCGGCGCTCTCGAAGTTCATCGACCGCTGCGGCTCCTGTGCCGCGCTCCCGCGCTGCGACGCGCTCTGGCTCCCCTGCGTGCCGCCGTCGCGCGTCTGCGCGCGCGACGCCTCGTCGGTGCGTTGCGCGAGCGACCGCTGGGCGGTGGCCGCAGCGCGCGCTTCCTTCGCCGCGGAGTCGCCGAGCTCGCGGGCCTCGATGCGGCTCTCCTCGAGCGTGGGCCGCTTGATGATCAGGTCGCGACTGACCCCGCGCTGGCCCCACGGCGACGCATCGACCGCTTCGGCGTGGACGCGGACGGCGTCGCCCGGCTGCAGCTGCAGCGCGGCGACGTCCACGGACGTGGTGCCGACCCACGACGTGCCGACGCGGCTCGCGACCGGCTG
>DASTSX010000421.1:0-3141 GCA_035760455.1 Gemmatimonadaceae bacterium
AAGATCGTCCACGTGGACGTGGATCCGAGCGAGATCGGGAAGCTGGTGCCGGTGCACGTCGGCATCGTCGGCGACGCGAAGGCGGCGCTGCGCGCGCTGCTCGAGGCGGTCGGCGACCGGCGGACGCACTCCGAGTCGCTCGAGCGGTGGATCTCGGAGGTGCACGAGCTGCGCGCCAAGTTCGAGCCGCGGCAGGCGTACCGCCGCCGGCCCGACACGCCGGCGCTCCAGCCGCACGACGTGTGCGCGCTGCTCAACCACGCGCGCCAGCAGCGCGGGCCCTGCCGCATCGTCACCGACGTCGGCCAGCACCAGATGTGGGCGGCGCAATTGCTCGACTGGCGCCGGCCGCGCTCGCACCTCACCTCGGGCGGCTCCGGCACGATGGGCTTCGCCGTGCCTGCGGCGCTCGGCGCGGCGGTCGCGTGTCCCGACGAGACGATCTGGGTGATCGTCGGCGACGGCGGGTTCCAGATGACGAACCAGGAGATCGCGACGATGGCGCAGGAGGGGCTGACCAACGTCAAGATCGCGATCATGAACAACGGCTACCTCGGCATGGTGCGGCAGTGGCAGCAGCTGTTCGAGGGGAAGCGCTACAGCGGCACGCCGCTGAGCGGCCCCGACTTCGCGAAGCTCGCCGAGGCGTACGGCGTGCGCGGCGTGACGGTGGAGTCGTTCGACGAGGCCGAGCGCGCGATCGCCGAGGCGTGGGACACGCCGGGCGTGGTGGTGATCGACTTCCGCGTCGAGCGCGAGGCGAACGTGTTCCCGATCGTGCCGCAGGGGCAGAGCATCGGCGACATGCTCGTCGATCCGCACACCAAGGCCGAGCATCACGAGCCCGCCGCCGTGGGGGCGACGCGCCGATGAGCGAGGTCACCCCGCTGGCCGCGCCGATCGTCCGCGTCAGGCCCGCGCCGCGCAAGCATACCATCGTGGTACAGATCCACGACCGGCCCGGCGCGCTCTATCGCGCCGTCGGGCTGATCCGCCGGCGCGACTACAACGTGTCGAGCCTCGTCGTGGGCGCGAGCGAGCGGCCGGGGACGAGCCGGATGGTGCTCGTCGTCGAGGCCGTGGACGTGCACCAGGTGCTCCAGCAGCTCACTCGGCTGGTGGACGTGGTGAGCGTGGCGGAGATCGGCCGCGGCGACGCGCTCGTGCGCGAGACCGCGCTGGCCGTCGTCGAGGAGAACGGGAACGCCGCCGAGGTGGAGCGAGTCGCCGACGAGTTCGGGGCGCGAATCACCGACCGTGCGCACTCGAGGCTGTTGCTCGAGATCACCGCGGACCCGACCAGGGTGGACGCCTTCGTCGAGGCCGTGCGCGCATTCGACCTGAAGCAGCTGGCCCGGACCGGGCCGATCGTGATCCGCGAGTCGGATCCCGCGGTATTGCACGACGATCATCATCAGCACGCCGGCGCTGGCGCCGGCGTTCCCGCTCTCAACAGCACGAAGCCCACCCCTCAGGAGTCTGCCCGATGACCACGCTCTACTACGACGCCGATGCCGACCTCTCACGCCTCACCGGCCGCCGCGTCGCGATCATCGGCTACGGCTCACAGGGGCACGCGCACGCGCTGAGCCTTCGCGACTCGGGCGTGGACGTCCGCGTCGGCCTTCCCGAGGGCTCGAAGAGCCGCGCCGTCGCCGAGAAGGACGGGCTGCGCGTGCTGACGCCGTTCGAGGCGGCGAAGGAGGCCGACTTCATCGTCATCCTCACGCCGGACCACACCCAGCGGCAGGTGTACGAGGAGGCCGTCGCGCCGAACCTGACGAAGGGGAAGACCCTGCTCTTCGCGCACGGGTTCAACATCCGGTTCGGCGAGATCGATCCGAGCGACAAGGACGTCGATGTGGTAATGGTTGCGCCCAAGGCGCCGGGGCATCGCGTGCGCGAGGTGTTCACGGAGGGCGCCGGCGTGCCGGGGCTCGTCGCCGTGCACCAGGACAAGTCGGGACACGCGCTGGCCGACGCGCTGGCGTACGCCAAGGGGATCGGGTGCACGCGCGCCGGCGTGCTGCAGACGACGTTCGCGGAGGAGACCGAGACCGATCTCTTCGGCGAGCAGGCCGTGCTGTGCGGCGGCGCGAGCGCGCTGGTGAAGGCCGGCTTCGACACGCTGGTGAAGAACGGGTATCAGCCGGAGATCGCGTACTTCGAGTGCCTGCACGAGCTCAAGCTGATCGTCGATCTCATGTACCGCGGCGGGATGAACTACATGCGGCACTCGGTGAGCGACACGGCGGAGTACGGGGACTACATCGCCGGCCCGCGGATCGTGACCGAGGAGACGAAGAAGGCGATGCAGAAGCTGCTCGACGAGGTGAAGGACGGGACGTTCGCGAAGCAGTGGATCGCCGAGAACCGGAACGGGCGGCCGACGTTCGAGAAGCGTCGTCTCGCCGAGTCGGAGCATCAGATCGAGAGCGTGGGGCGGGAGATGCGGCGGATGATGCCGTTCCTCGACGCGAAGGAAGTGCTGCCGGGTCTGCGTGGCGCGCAGGCGCCGGCGGCGGCTGGTGCTGGCGCGTCGGCGAAGAAGACGGAGAAGGAAGTGCCGGTGGCGGGGGCGGCCCGATGACGGCGCCGGCGAAGGACCAGGCCGAGCACGGGTGGTCGGCCGCGAAGGCCGAGAAGGCGCCGGAGAAGAAGAAGACCGCCGACGTGATCTGGATGAACGGGCAGCTCGTGCCGTGGGACTCGGCGACGGTGCACGTGAGCACGCACGCCCTGCACTACGGGTCGAGCGTGTTCGAGGGGATGCGGTGCTACGATACACCTAGGGGGCCGGCACTCTTCCGCGCGACGGAGCACATGCGCCGGTTCATCGATTCGGGGCGCGTGTACCGGATGCAGATGCTCGGGCTCGAGGAGCTGATCGAGGCGTGCAAGCTCGTGGTGCGGGAGAACGGGTTCAAGGACGCGTATCTGCGTCCCCTCGCGTTCCGCGGCGCGGGACCGTTGGGGGTGAACGGCTCGAAGATCGGGATCGACACGATCATCATGGCGATGCAGTGGGGCACCTACCTCGGCGCGGGCGCGCTGGAGAACGGCGTCGACGTCGGGATCTCGTCGTGGAACCGCCCGGGCCCGAACACCATCCCGCAGGGGGCGAAGGCGGGTGGGAACTAC
>DASTSX010000422.1:0-2726 GCA_035760455.1 Gemmatimonadaceae bacterium
GTCGTACGTTCGCCGCCACCGACGCGATCTTCCCGACGTTCATTCTCGAGCACATGCCCCCGGGGTTGGTCGGGTTGATCGTGGCGGCGATCGTCGCGGCGACGATGAGCACGCACTCGGGGGCGATCAACTCGCTCGCCGGCGCGACGACGCACGACATCTATCTCCCGCTGAGCAAACGCTCGCCGGACGATCCACACACGCTGAAGATGGGGCGCCTCTTCGCGCTCATCTGGGGCGTCGTACTGACGCTCGGCGCCCTGCTCTTCCCCGAGGACACGAAGACTCCCGTCGTCGTCGTCGCGCTCGGCATCGCGTCGTTCACGTACGGGGGTCTGCTCGGCGGCTTCTTCCTCGGTATCTTCTGGCGTCGCGCCATTCAACGCGACGCGATCATCGGTATGTCGGTGGCGATCGCCACGATGGCGTTCATCGTCTTCGCCCGCCCGATCTCCGCCGCGTATCCCCCGCTCGCCACCACGCTCGCGCCGTTCGCCGGCATCGCGTGGCCCTGGTACGTCCTCATCGGCACCGCCATCACTCTCGTCGTGGGCATCCTCTCCTCGCTGACGCATCCCGAGCCGACCGTCGATCGGACGGCCGCATGACCTTCGTCGTCGTCGGCGTTGACGGTGGCGGCTCGAAGACGCGGGTGCTGGTCGCGGACGAAGCCGGCACCCAACTGGGCGAGGTGGTCGGACCGGCGAGCGCGGTACGGCCCGGCCAGGCCGAGCGCTCGGCCGAGGTGATCGCCGCCACGGTGCGCGACGCCCTCGCGTCGTGCGAGATGACGCACGTCACGCCGAAGGTGCTGTGCGTCGGCGTGGCGGGTGCCGGCCGCGAGCCCGAGCGCCAGGCGCTGTGGCAGGCGCTCGTGAGCCACGAGCTCGCGGACGAGGTGGTGATCCACGCCGACTTCTCGATCGCCCTCGACGACGCCTTCGGCGAGGGTCCGGGCGTGCTGCTCGTGAGCGGGACGGGATCGGTGGCGTTCGGACGCGGACCGTCCGGACAGATCGCGCGATGCGGCGGGTGGGGACCGGTGTGCGGAGACGAGGGAAGCGGTCAGTGGGTGGGCCGGCGCGCGCTGAGCGTCGTGACCGCCGCCGCCGACGGCCGCGAGCCCGAGACCGCGCTGATGGGTGCCGTGCTCACGGCGGCCCAGGCGACGCCGGCGCAGCTCGCGACGCTCGCCCCCGTGGTCTCGAGCGTCGCCGAAGCGGGCGACCTCCGGGCGAACGCGATCCTCAGTCTCGCGGTCGAGGAGCTCGTGCTGCACGTGCGCACGCTGGCCAGGCAGCTCTTCGGGGACGAGCGCGCAGCGACCCCGGTCGCGCTCACCGGCGGCATGCTGAACAAGGGCACCACGCTCCGGAAGCGGCTCGAGCATCGGCTCAAGAGCGCCGTGCCGGGCGCCCAGCTCCACGTCGGCGAGGTGGAGCCGGCGCGCGGCGCAGTGCGCAGCGCGTTGCGCTACGTGGGCGAAGGGTAGGAAATCTGCGTCGTCGCTATCTTCCTCCCCTTCCCAACCCTGCTGCCGTCATGCCGCTGAGCCTCCGTCGCCTCACGCTCACCCACTGGATCTTCGTCGGTATGGTCCTCGGCGTGCTCGTCGGCGTCCTCTTCCCCGACTCGGAGCGCGCGCAGCACGGCGGCTGGGCGGCGAGCGATCTCAAGATCCTCTCCGATCTGTTCGTGCGCGGGATCAAGATGATCATCGGGCCGATCCTCTTCTCCACGCTCGTGATGGGGATCGCGGGCCATGGCGACGACCTGAAGAAGGTCGGTCGCCTGGCGTTCCGGTCGATTCTCTACTTCGAGATCGTCACCACGGTCGCGCTCGCGGTGGGGCTGCTCGCCGTCAACCTCGTGCGCCCGGGCGACAGCCCGCAGCTGACGTCCGCGCTGCTGGCGGCCGAGAGAGCCGGAGGCGGTCCAAAGCTGGCGGTCCCGAAGAGCTTCGGCGACCACGTCCGCGAGGTCGTGCCGACGAGCTTCTTCGACGCGATGGCCACGAACAACGTGCTGCAGATCGTGTTCTTCTCGATCCTGTTTGCCATCGGGCTGACACAGGTGCGCGGCGCGCCCAAGCAGGCGATCCTGTCGTTCGCCGAGGGGCTCGCCGAGGCGATGTTCAAGGTGGTCGGCATCATCATGAAGTACGTGCCGATCGCCGTGGGGGCCGCGCTCGCGGTGACCGTGTCGCACAGCGGGCTGACGGTGCTGCTGCCACTGCTCAAGCTCGTCGGGACGCTGTGGGGAGCGCTGATCGCGTTCGTGCTGTTGGCGCTGGTGCCCGTCGCGCTGATCGCGCGGGTGCCGCTGATGGGTTTCATCCGCCAGGTCCGCGAGCCGGCGATCATCGCCTTCTCGACGACGTCGTCCGACGCGGCGCTGCCGCTCGCGATGCAGCGCATGGAGGCGTTCGGCGTCCCGCGGCGCATCGTGTCGTTCGTGATGCCGACGGGCTATTCGTTCAACCTCGACGGCTCGACGCTCTATCTCGCGCTGGCGTCGGTGTTCGTCGCGCAGGCGGCGGGCGTCGAGCTGTCGCTGGGAACCCAGGCGGCGATGATGCTGACGCTCATGCTGACCAGCAAGGGCGTCGCCGCGGTGCCGCGCGCTTCGCTGGTGATCCTCTCGGGTACGCTCACCGCGTTCGGCCTGCCGCTCGCCGGGATCACCGTGATCCTCGCGGTGGACGAGCTGATGGACATGGGCCGCAC
>DASTSX010000423.1:0-17674 GCA_035760455.1 Gemmatimonadaceae bacterium
GTCGGGACGCCACTCGAACCCTCCAGGGCGGCCGTGATCGACTCATCGATTGACCCGGTTCCACTCCTCCTCGTAGTATCGAACCAGCACCTGGGTATTGAGCCGGTTCGGCTCGACGGCGACGCGCTGCATGTCGGTCGAGAACTCGAACAGGCGCGGCACCTCGGTGAGGGTGAGGTAGCGCAGGCCGGTTGGGAGCGTGGTCGGAGGGGCGTATCCGCCGTCGAGCGAGGCGAGCACGAACCCCCACTCGCCGAACGACGGCACGTACAGGTGGTAGGGGTACGTGGTGAGCCTGGCCTGGCCGATCGTCTCGGCGATGCACCAGTAGCTCTTCGGCGCGAAGAGGGGTGACGTCGCCTGCACGACGACGAGGCCGTCGCGCGAGAGGTGGCGTGCGAGCAGGCGGTAGAACGCCGTCGTGTACAGCTTCCCGACGCCGTAATTGTTCGGGTCGGGGAAATCGACGACGATGAAGTCGAACATGTCCGCGTTCTCGTCGAGCCAGACGAAGGCGTCGTCGTTCACGACGCGGACCTTGGGCGACGACAGCGAGCCCTGATTGAGCGCGACGAGCATCGGGTGGGTGGAGAAGATCCGCGTCATCTCCGGATCGAGATCCACCAGGGTGATCGACTGCACCCCCGGATGCTTGAGCACCTCGCGAGCGGCGAGCCCGTCGCCGCCGCCGAGGATGAGCACGCGCCGCGCCGAGGGGAGCGCCGAGAGCCCCGGGTGCACGAGGGCCTCGTGGTAGCGGTACTCGTCGCGCGAGCTGAACTGCAGGTGCGAGTTGAGCCAGAGCCGGAGGTCGTCCTTCCACGCCGTGAGCACGATGCGCTGGTAGCGCGTGTGGCGCGAGAAGATCACGTCGTCCGAGTAGATGCTGTCTTCGGCGAAGGTGGTGATCCGCGTCGCGCCGGCCATCCCGACGGAGAGGAGGAGCAGCACGGCGACGGACGCGCCCGCGAGGACGCGCCGGGCGCCCAGGTGCTCGCGGAACAGCCACACCGACCAGAGGGCGACGCCGGCGTTGATCAAGCCGAACAACAGCGCCGACCGGACGAGGCCGAGGTGCGGCACGAGCAGGATCGGGAAAGCGAGCGAGGCGGCGAGCGCGCCGAGATAGTCGAAGGTGAGGACGTTGGCGACGACGTCCTTGAACGCGTAGCGGTCCTTGAGGATCCGCATGAGGAGCGGAATCTCGAGGCCGACGAAGACGCCGAGGATGGCGACCAGCACGTAGAGCACGAGCCGGAACGCGTCCGTGTAGGCGAAGGTGAGAAAGAGGATCGTGGACGAGAACCCTCCCACCAGCCCGACGAGCAGCTCGATCGTGATGAACCGCGCGACCAGCCCGCGCGAGAGGAAACGTGACAGCCAGCTCCCGACCCCCATGGCGAAGAGGTACGTCCCGATCACCGTGGAGAACTGCGTCACGCTGTCGCCGAGCAGATAGCTGGCGAGCGCGCTGGCGACGAGCTCGTAGATCAGCCCGCACGCGGCGATGAGGAGGACACTGAGGAAGAGGGGAAGAGCCAACGAACGACAGTGAGTTGGTGAGTTGGATAGTGAGATAGTGGGTCGGTTGCTGCGTGAGTTGAACGGCCCCGGCTACAACCAGTGTGGAGAGTCCGTCGAGTGGTCTCCAGGCCGGTTGTGGCCCTGCGCAGTCAACGCACCAATCAACCGACCGACCAACCAGCTATCCAACTCACCAACTCACGAGGCGAGGCGCCTCAATGCACCGCCGCCGCGATGATGATCGCCAGCGCAATCGCCACCGCCCCCATCAGCACGCCGATCGCCGTGTTGTGGTCCTCGAGGAGCTCCTTCCAGAGCGAGCCTGGCGTGAGCTTGTCGAAGACCATGAAGGCGAGGATGAAGAGCAGGACGCCGATGATGGCGAAGAGGACCGCCGCCACGGCGTTCTGGAGCATCGAGGAGTAGACGTCGGTCATCTCATTTGCCTCGCATGTAGGTGCCGGTGCCGAAGTAGGAGCGGTAGTGCGGGCGGTAGGCGCCCGGGTTGTCGCGGATCGACCGCGGGACGTTCTTCACCTCGGTGGGACGCATCGGGGTCCAGCCGCGGACCTCCGCGGCGAGGATCAGCGCGATCAGCAATGCGCCGAACACGGAATAGACGGGGTGCTTCATCGATCACTCGTCATCGTCGTCTTCGGTGGGGGCGTAGTCGCTCTCCTTCCAGCGCGCGCTCTCCATCCCCCACGCGCGCAGCGCCATGAGGACGGGAGGGATGGCGAGCAGGATGAGCCCGACGAGATAGGGGAAGAGGATCGGCACGTCGCGCCGCACGACGATCCGATACTCGAGGAAGCTGGTCGGTACCTGCGCCTCGGGCTGGACGCGCAGGAAGTACGGTCCCGCGGCAATGCTCGGCAGCACCGCGCGGTCGCGGCGCGAGCCCTCGGACCAGTTGCCATCGGAGTCGCGCCCGTGGTAGTAGCTCACCTGGCGCCCGAACTCGTACGTCTGGCCGGTCGTCTCGTTGACGAGCGCGTAGTCGAAGTAGGCCCACCCGTTGTCGACCTGCGCCTCGGTGGCCACCTCCAGGTTCGCGGTACGCCCCGTCACCTGAAACGTCGGCGTGACGAAGGCCAGCGAGTCGGCGGGCGCACCGGGGCGGAAGAACGCGGCATTGGTGGCGAAGACGGTGTCGCGCGAGGCGGTGACGAGGCGCAGCAGGCCGAGCGCGATCATGATCGCCGCGAAGAACAGGTATCGCTTGACGAGCGACCCCGCGCGCGGCATGAAGTCGCTGGGCTGGTTGGCGAACACGCCGCGCGCCCGCGGCGCCTTGCCGGGGAGGGAAAAGGCCTCCCACACGTGCGCGCCCGTGATATAGGTGCCGAGCGACCAGGTCGTCTCCTCGGCGGTGCGCTCCTCGCTCAGCATGCGCGGCGGCGCCACGAAGTCGCGCGTCTGCGCACGATCGCCGACGCGGATCTGCCAGGGGAACTCGCCGAGCACGAACGCCGTCTCGGCGGTGGCGCTCTGGAAGTGCTTGAAGGTCTCGCCGTGGAGCGTGACGACCGGGCGTCCGCCGCTCATCGTCTCCGTGGGCGCCGCCTTCACGACCTGTACGTCGTTCCAGTGCCCGTCGTACTGCGTGAGATAGCGGAACCCCTTGTACGGATTGAAGAGCAGGTACTCGTCCCAGTAGTACGCCGTGCCGTCGACCTCGATGAAGCGCACCTGGTAGCCGACGGCCTCCCACTTCTCTCCCTTGAGCGTGCCGCGCGTACCGAGGGGGATCTGCGGCGTGAACTTCTGCTTCGCCTGGAACGCCTGGATGAGGCCGAGGTTCGGGTCGCGGGCGTCGAGGATGCTGCCGCAGCTCGCGCACACCACGGACAGCGCCTGATCGAGCGTGCGGAGCTCGATGGCCGCGCCGCACTGCGGGCAGCTGAGCGAGGCGACCGCGGGCGCGCTCACCAGCCCTCGAACCTTCGGAGGTTGCGCGCGGCGAGCTGCTCGAGCTCGACGTAGGTGCCGACGTAGGCGACGGGCGTGTCGTCCGAGTAGTCGATCGTGGCGAAGCGGAGCTGGTCGCCGCTGCCGTCGGAATCGAGGTCGGCGAACAGCGCCTCACTCCGATCCCAGGTCGTGAAGGGCAGCTCTCCCTCGACGCCCGCGTAGCGCGCGCGTGTGAGCGAGGCGACGCGGAAGCGGGTGTCGTCGAGGACGTACGACTGGCCGACCTTCAGGTCGGCGGCGGCGGGGAGTGCCCCCGGATCTCTGGCTGGTGTGGAGATCGCGAGGTCCCCCTGGGCGTCGGAGAGCCACGCGCTGGTGCCGCGCATCGTGAGGAGGTGCCACTCGTTCCACCCGCCGCGCTCGTACTGGTACATGATGCGGCCGACGACGACGAAGGCGTCGCCGCCGAATTTGCCCTCGGTGCCGAGCTGGATGGGCGAGGCGGTGGGCGGCAGGTCGCTCACCGTGCCGACCTTCTCGAGGTCGAGGTCGTGCCGGACGAGGACGGCCTTGCAGTAGGGGCAGACCGTCTGCACCGCGGCCGACCAGCGGAACTCGATCGTGGCGCCGCACTTCGGGCAAGATGCCGTTCTGGCGGTCACTTCCGCGCCGGTTTCACGTCAGTGCTGCGATGCCGGTACCATGCTGCCGTACGTCCGCTCGAGATGCCGGACGGTGACGCTGTCGGCGCCGACCGCTTCCGCCAGACGCTCGGCGAAGGGCCACGCCGGTCGCGGCGTGCAGCAGAACAGATTGAGGCAGAGGGAGCGGTGCTCGGGAAAGGTGTGCACCGTGAGGTGCGATTCGGCGAGCAGGAGCATCCCCGTGACGCCGCTCGGCGGCGGGAAGACGTGCCACTGGCCCGTCCCGACCGGTCGGAGCCCGAGCTCGTTCACGATGCGATCGAGCAGCGCAGCGAGGGTGGCGCGGTCGGCGAGGCGCCCGGCATCGCAGCCGAACGCCTCGACGACCCATTCGTCACCGCGGACGACGTCGCGGAGTGCGCTCACCCCTGCGCGCCGCCGCACTCGGGGCAGAACTTCGCCGCGCGCGGGATCGACTTGCCGCAGTTGATGCAGAACTTCGTCCCTTCGCTGGCTGGTGTGCGCTGGTCGGGGAGCTCACTGGCGGCGGCAGGCGACGGCTTCTGTGCCGCGTCGCCGCCCGACGCCGTCTGGTTGAGCGCGTCGGTCATGGCCTTGCCGAGCGCCATGCCGGCGCCGAGGCCCGCGCCGAGTCCGGCGCCGCCACCACCTTCGTTCGCGGCGGCGATGCCGATCGCCTGCGCGGCCTGGTACTGGGTGAAGTCGCGGAGGTTGCCGGCCATGTTCATGCCGATGCGCTCGTCGAGCCGCTTCTGGAGCTCCTCGGGGAGCGAGAGGCTCTCGACGACGAACGAGTCGAGCGCCAGGCCGAGGTCCGCGAAGGTCGGGGCGAGCGCTGCGCTGAGCGTCGCGGCGAGCTCCATCTGGTTCCCCGCCATGTCGAGGAAGGGGATCTTCGACTCGGCGAACGCGTCGGAGACGCGGCCGACGATGGTGTTGCGCAGATGGCCCTCGAGATCCGCGACCGTGTAGCGCTCGCGCGTGCCGCTGATCTTCTGGTGGAAGATCCTCGGATCGGCGACGTGGAAGCTGTACAGGCCGAAGCCGCGCAGGCGCACCATGCCGAAATCCTTGTCGCGGATCGTGATCGGCTGCTGCGTGCCCCAGCGCTGGTCGGTCTGCGTGCGCGTCGAGAAGAAGTAGACGTCGCTCTTGAAGGGCGACTCGAAGCCCGTGTACCAGTGCTTGAGGTTCGTGAGCAGGGGCAGCGTCTGGGTCTCGAGCGTGTAGAGCCCGGGCCCGAACTGGTCAGCGATCTTCCCCTCGTTGACGAAGAGCGCCATCTGCGACTCGCGCACGGTGAGTCGCGCGCCGTACTGGATCTCCATGTCGCGCATCGGATAGCGGTAGGCGAGCACGCCGTCGCCTTCCTCCGTCCACTGGATGACGTCGATGAGCTGCTTGCGCAGAAAGTCGCCGAGCGACATGGGTCCTCCGCTGATGTATTTGAGGCGCGGCCGGTGCGGCGCGCGGAAAGATCTTACGGCGCTCTCACTACGTCGGCAACGCGTCGGTTGTTACGCGTCGGGGGGGGGACGCGTTCCGGCTTCCGCGCGTGGCGAGCCACGATGTTGGGAAGCGTGCGCTTCACCGACGCTTCTACGGGGTGCGGTCGAACGGCGTCGGGGGGGGCACTCGCTCGGCGGTAAGCGTCGATGCCCTCGTGCATCGCAAGGACGCGACAAAGCCGGCGAGAGCGAGCCGGCGAGCTACGCCTCGAGCACCAACTCGCCCGACGCGTCCGCGCGTGGCAGGGCGACGTCGACCGTGGTGCCCCGCCCCACCGCGCTTTCGATCGTGATGCGCCCGCCGTGCGCCGCCGCGGTACGCCAGGCGATGGCGAGGCCGAGTCCGGCGGCGTCGGGCTTGGTCGTGTAGAAGGGCTCGAACACGCGATCGAGCGCGCCCTGTGGGATGCCGCGGCCCGTGTCGGCGATCGAGACGACCGCGTCGTCGCCGACGTTGACGGAAGCCGAGACGCGGCCGCCGGACTCGGTCTCCTGAACGGCGTTGAGCACGAGGTTGAGGAAGAGCTGCTCGAGCGCGGCCTCGTCGCCGTTGACCCAGACCGGCGCGCGGCCGAACGCCGGCGGCTCGAGCCAGACGTTGCGCGCCGACGCGTCGGGGGAGGCGGCCTTGAGCGCGTTGCGGAGCGGCACCCAGAGGTCCACGCGCCGTGTGTCGAGGCGTCCGCTGCGCGCGAGGCGCAGCGTGTCCTGGAGCGTGTTGGACAGGCGGTGCAGCTCGCGCTGCGCCGCGGAGAGCGAGGCGTGCGCCGTGGACTCGGGCGGGAGCGAGCGCTCGATCGAGCGGATCGCCGTGCGCGCCGTCGCGACCGACGGTGCGAGCTCGCGCGCGAGCTCGGTGGCGAAGTCGCCGACCGCGGCGTACGCGTTGCGCTGCGACGCCTCCATGAGCTTCCGCTCTCCGGCATCGGCGATCGCCTGCTCGCTCGCGGCCACGGCGTGACGCGCGGCGCGGGCGAGGCGGGCGCTCCACCACCAGGCGGCGAGCACGCCGCCGGTCACCGCGGCTGCGGCCGGTACCAGGAGGACGATCGCATCGGCGGCGGCCGGTCCGCGCCACAGACCGACCCGCGCGAGAACGCCGAGCGCCGCAGCCATGAAGCCGGCCGCTCCGAGCGCGACGGCCGACGCCACCCGACGTGGAAGCCGGAGGAGCTGGCTCGAGGGGCGAGCCACGATCAGCCGGCCGCGGTGGTGGCGACCGCCTCGACTGCCCCCGACGTCTCGTCGGACCAGGCGCCGTCGCTGACGACGGCTTCGAAGTGATCGAACAGCTCCGGATCGAACGCCTTCCCGCGCTCCTTCCGCATCACGACCATCGCGTCCTCGTGCGTGAACCGCTCCTTGTAGCTGCGGCGGGAGGTGAGCGCGTCGTACACGTCGGCGATGCAGACGACGCGGGCCGTCAGCGGGATCGCCTCGCCGGCCAGGCCGTCCGGGTAGCCCGTCCCGTCCCAGCGCTCGTGGTGGCTCTGCACGATCGGGCAGACGTCCCAGGGGAACTCGATGTCGGCGAGCAGCTCGACGCCCGCGCTGGGATGCCGGCGCACGAGCGCCCACTCGTCGTCGTCGAGCTTGCCCGGCTTGTTCAGCACCTCGGCGGGCACGAGGAGCTTCCCGACGTCGTGCAGCAGCGCACCGATGCGGAACCAGAAGCGCGAGGTCGCGTCGCCGTCGGACACGCGCGCCCAGAGCGCACAGGCGAGGTCGGCGACGCGCACGCAGTGGCCCTGGGTGTAGACGTCCTTCGACTCGATCGACTCGCCCCACCGTCGCACCACCTCCAAGAAGTCGTGCTCGAGCATCGCGGTGCGGCGATCGACGTCCGCGAGCTCGCGTCGGGCGCGCAGCTGGGTGAAGAGCCGGTGCGCCTGGTTGAGCCGCTGCAGCGTCTGCCGATTGCGACCCTGCGCCCGGTACAGCGCGGCGAGCTCGCGGGCCGTCTCCCCCTCGAGGATCATGTCGCTGCGCTGCAGGGCGATCTCCTCGGCGCGGAGGAAGTGCGTCTCGGCGGCGGCGAGCTCGCCGAGCGCGTTGGCGACGAGCCCGTCGACGTGCGCCGCATCGCCCGCCGCGTGGGTGTTCCCCGTGCGCGTGGCGATCTCCTGGGCGCGGCGTGCGAGCGCACGCGCGTCGTCGTAGCGCCGCTGATGGATGCGCAGCTTCGCGACGTCGAGCTCGACGGTGATCAGCATGCCCATCTCGCCGATGACCTCGGCGAGCTCGCGGGCCTCGGCGAAGCGGCGGTCGGCATCGTCGTATCGGCGCTGATACATGTGCAGCAGGCCGAGGTTGACCAGCGTCGCGATCACCTGGTCGGCGAGGTTGGCGAGACGGGCGGCGGCGAGACCGGCCTCGAAGTAGCGGCGTGCTTCGGCGTCGTCGCCGCGCACGCTCGCGATGACCCCGAGGTTGGAGGCCGTCATCGCGGCGAGGCGCGATTCGCCCGCGGCGTGCGCGCTCCGATGCGCGCGGCGGTAGAGCCGCTCCGCCTCGTCGAGGTTGCTCTGCTTCCATTCGACGATCGCGAGGATGTTCTCGGCGTGGCCCCGTCCCGCCTCGTCGCCCGCCGCCTCGGAGATCGCCAGCGCGGCGTCGGCGCAGTCTCGCGCGGCGTCGAAATCGGACTCCTGGATGTGCGTGCGCGCGACCAGCCGGATGAGCTGCGCGGCTTCCGAGGAGTTCGTCGCGCGGCCGTCGCGGAGCGCGGCCTCGTAGAGGGTGCGGGCCTCCAACCGCTGCCCCTCGCGCTCGAGTGCTTGGCCGAGCGCGACCACGCCGGCTAGCCCCGTCGCGGGACGGGCGCCGGGGCGTTCGCGAGCGAGCAGCGACGACGTACCTGGAGGAGCGATCATCGGGTGAGCGTGGGCGGCCCGTCGGGTTCGCGACGCGGCCTCTCTGATGGACGAACGAAGGCGGGGAGCGCGTCAAACCCGACGCGCTCCCCGCCACCGCCGTCCCCTTCCGCTATTCGCCGCTCGCTCGGCCCTCGCGGCCGCAGGTCACCACCCAGCCGGAGAAGTGCGGGATGGTCGACGTGAAGGACCACGACAGCGTGTTCACCACGCCGCCCAGCAGATCGGAGACGACCGCGCTCGTCGTGCCCAACAGGCTCGGGTCGGCGTAGTAGCCAAGCCGGAGCGACGGAGCGGTGAGCAGCGACGCGTTCGTCCCCCGCAGGCTCTGGGTGAAGACGAGCGGCTTGGCGAAGGTGATACCGTGCGGGGCGAAGTCGTAGGCGACGAGCGTGCCTGCCCGCGCCGTCATCGTGATCTTCGTCGTCGTCGCCAGCGCGCCGCGTGGGACGACCACCGTCACCCCCGCTTCGGGGATGGCGAGCGTGCCGCCCTCGGCACCGATGGACCTGGACACGGTGATCGGCGCGGCGAGCGCCTTCGTGCGCTGGAGGCCGTCCAGCTCGAGGAGCGGGGTGAGCGAGCCGAGAAGCTGCTGGGGCTCGGCGGGGGCCGCGGGCACCTCGTGCTGGAGCTTGGGCAGCGCCGTGGGATGGTCGGTGCCGCAGCTCGTCAGCGCGACCGCGCCGAGCGCGACTGCGAGTAGGCGGCGAAGGTGGGTTCGCATCGTGTTCCGGTGGGGATGATGACGGAAGGGGACGGGCGGAGCCCCCGTGCAAGGCACCGAGGATGCCGGAGCGTCCCGGCAGGGTTTTCCGTGTCAAAGTGCCCGACACCGGCTCGCCTGTTGCGCGACTCGATGAGTCACCCTGTCCACACGATCCGGTCAGCGCGCCTCGGAAGCCGCACTGCGTCAAACGCGATGGCTCGTCGCAGAACGCGAGGAAGTGTCGCGTTCTGCAACGAGCCCCAGGCAGGTGACGTAGAAAATCCAATCGATGGGGCGCATTCTGTGCGCGCGCTCCCGTCTCTATACTATGGCGCCCCTGTCAGCCCGGTCCGTCTCTCCGCGCCCCGCCCGCTCCATGCGACGCTCGTTCACGCTCTCCCTCGCCGCGCTCCTCTCGGCGACGGCATCCGCGATCGCCTCCGCCCAGGCGCCGCATGCGCCCGAGCCGCCCGATCCGCGGGCGGGCCTGCTTCCGGCACAGACGATCCCGCTGACCGATCTCCGTGCGTTTCGCCCGACGGCCGCCAACTGGCGCGTCGCCGGCGGGGCCAGCGTGGACCGCGCGCGCGCGCTGGCCCTCACGGGGGAAGCCGGCAGCGGCGTGCTGGTGAACTCGCCGACCGACGCGGCGAAGGGGCACCTGCTCACCACGTTCGAGCACGGTGACCTCGACCTCGCGCTCGACGTGATGCTGCCGAAGGGCTCGAACTCCGGCGTGTACCTGATGGGACGCTACGAGGTGCAGCTGTTCGACAGCTGGGGAGTGCCGCGGCCGACGTTTGCCGACATGGGCGGGATCTACCAGCGGTGGAACGAGAGACGCGGCCCCGGCAACGAGGGCTACGAAGGAGTGCCGCCGCGCCTGAATGCGAGCCGCGCGCCGGGCCTCTGGCAGCACCTCGAGATCGTGTTCCGCGCGCCGACGTTCGACGGGCGCCGAAAGATCGCCAACGCGCGCTTCGTGAAGGTCACGCTGAACGGCGTCGTCGTGCAGGAGAACGTCGAGGTGACGGGACCGACGCGCGCCGCGCCGTTCGACGACGAGCGGCCGACGGGGCCGTTGATGATCCAGGGCGATCATGGGCCCATCGCCGTTCGCAACCTGCAGTACAAGTCGTACACGGGGGTCGCGCGGCTGAGCGATCTGCGCTACCGCGCGTTCACGGGCGAGCGGATGGACTCGGCGTGGATCGACACGCACACGCCCGTGCGCGAGGGAACCGCCACGGGGCTCTCGTCGGAGCCGGCGCAGGCGACGAACAAGTTCGCCGTCGCGTTCGACGGCTCGCTCACCGTGCCGACGACGGGACGCTACCGGTTCATCCTCAACCTCGACTGGGTGGGCGCCGAGCCGGCGATGCAGGGCCCGGCGGTGGCGGGCGCGCGGCTCAGCATCGACGGGAACCCGGTGCTCGTGCATCGCGGCGCCGCGCAGCGGGCGGTGGCCGACGTCGATCTCACGGCTGGCAAGCACGCGTTCGCGCTCGGGTTCTTCAAGAATCGCCAGTACGGCAACCAGCGCGACGTCAACCTCTGGATCGAGGGACCGGGCGTGGAGCGGCAGGCGCTGCACGACGAGAGCCTGCTCACGACGTTCGGCAACCCGATCAATCCGATCATCCTCGAGGCGAAGACGGAGCCGGTGCTGCTGCGCAGCTTCGAGTGGCATCGTGGCGTGAAGCGCACGACGGTGCTCTCGGTCGCCGATCCGACCGGCGTGCACTACAGCTACGACCTGGCGCAGGGCACGCCGTTCTACGTCTGGCGCGGCCCCTTCCTCGAGACGACCCAGATGTGGGACGGCCGCGGCGAGGATCAGATCTCGCGGCCGGTCGGCAGCGTGCTCGATCTCGCCGGCGCGCCGACGGTCGCCTTCCTCGGCGACGCGAGCGCCGCATGGCCGGACTCGATCACCGACGAGCGACAGCTCAGGCGACTCGGTTTCCAGCTCGACAAGGCCGGACGGCCGACGATCCGCTCGCAGGTGCGCGACGTCACGGTCGAGGACGCGATCCGTCCGGACTCGGGCGGTCCGTGGCTGCGCCGCGAGCTGCGGCTGCGCGCCCCCGCCTCGGCCGAGACGGCGGGGCTGCACGTGCTGCTCGCGCAGGGCAAGCGCATCACGCGCGAGAGCGACGGCTCGTACGCGGTGGACGACAAGAGCTACTTCATCACGCTGCCGGCGGGCGCGCCGCAGCCCGTCGTGCGCGAGCAGAACGGGCGCGCCGAGCTGCTCGTGCCCGTGCGTCTCGACCGTGGCGAGGCCACGGTCGCCTACTCCATCGTCTGGTAGCCGGATCCCATGACCGTTCCTTTCCGTCATTCGCGCGCCAGCGTCGCACGCGCCGTCGCTCTCGCCACCACGCTCCTGCACGCGACCGCTGCCGCCGCGGTCGCGCAGGGGCAGCGGCCGCAGGAGAGCGCGGTCGCGGCGAAGGAGGCCGAGTACTATCGGATATCCACCGTCGCAGTGCCGGAGGGTGTGGTGCTCGAGGTGGGGGGGCTCGAGACGATGCCGGATGGCCGGCTCGCCGTGGCGACGCGGCGCGGCGATGTCTGGCTGATCGAGAACCCCGCCGGCACCGGCGGCGGGCGGCCGCACTTCAGCCGCTTCGCGCAAGGACTGCACGAGGCGCTCGGCCTCGCGTACCGCGACGGCTCGCTCTACACCACGCAGCGCAGCGAGCTCACTCGGCTGCGCGACACCGACGGCGACGGCAGGGCCGACGTGTACGAGACGGTGCAGGCGTGGCCGCTCTCCGGGAACTACCACGAGTACTCGTTCGGTCCCGTGTTCTCGCCGAAGGGCGACATGACCGTCTCGCTCAACCTGGCGTGGGTGGGCTATGGCGAGAGCTTCGTGAAGTGGCGCGGGTGGATGCTGCAGGGGATGCCGAGCGCGAAGCTCGCGCCGTTCGCGACCGGGTTCCGCTCGCCGTCGAGCTTCGGCTACAACCTCGACGGCGATCTGTTCTACTCGGAGAACCAGGGCGACTGGGTGGGATCGGGGCACATCACGCACGTCGAACGAGGCGACTTCGTCGGGAACCCGAAGGGGCTCAAGTGGACCGGCGATCCCGAATCGCCGGTGAAGCTCACCGTGAGCGACATCCCCGACACCGGCGAGCCGAAGTACGAGGTCGCGAAGCGCGTGGCGAAGCTGAAGACGCCGGCGGTGTGGTTCCCGCACACGGTGATGGGTATCTCGACGTCGGCGATCCTCGTGGACTCGACGCGCGGCGCGTTCGGCCCCTTCGCCGGCCAGCTGTTCGTCGGCGACCAGGGACACAGCAAGATCATGCGCGTCGCGCTGGAGAAGGTGAACGGCGTGTACCAGGGCGCGGTGTTCGGCTTCCGCGAAGGGTTCATGTCGGGAGTGTTCCGGCAGGTGTGGGGGACGGACGGCTCGATGTACGTCGGACAGACGAGCCGAGGGTGGGGCGCGACCGGGCGCGCGCAGTGGGGGCTGCAGCGGCTCGTGTGGACGGGCAAGACGCCGTTCGAGCCGCACCACGTGAGCGCGCGGCCCGACGGATTCGAGGTGTTCTTCACCGCGCCGGTGGATCGCGCGGCGGCGGAGCGACTCGCGAGCTGGGGGGTGACGAGCTTCACCTACAGGTACCACCACATCTACGGCTCGCCGGTGATCAACCAGACGACGCACGCCGTGCGCGCGGCGGTGGTGGCGCGGGACGGGCGAAGCGTGCGCCTCGCGCTCGACTCGCTCCGGCAGGGCTACGTCCACGAGATCCGGATGAACGGCGTGAGGTCCACCGCCGGCGCGGCGCTGCTGCACGACGTCGGCTACTACACGGTCAACCAGATCCCGCGCGGACAGGCGCTCGCGGTGAGCCCATCGGCGCGCGTGGCCAGCCCCGCGCCGAGTGGTGCGACCGGCCCCGTGTACACCGGGTCAGGCACAGCGGTCGGTCGTGCACCCGGACGCGCGCTGGCGAAGCATCAGACCACGATGCCCGCCGAGTGGAACGGCACGGTCGATCAGACCGTGAGCGTGCAGGGGGTGGAGGGGCTCAAGTTCAGCCTCGCGGCGTTCGACGTGAAGGCCGGCGCGCGCGTGAAGCTCGACTTCTCCAACGTGAGCGACATGCTGCACAACCTCGTGGTCGTGCGGCCGGGCACGGCGATCAAGGTCGGCGAGGAAGCGATGCGGATGGGGCTCGACGGGGCGAAGCTGGCGTACGTGCCGCGCTCGGAGGACGTGCTGTATCACACGGCGATGCTCGAGCCGCAGAAGTCGGAGACGATCTATTTCGTCGCCCCGACGACGCCGGGGGAGTACACCTACGTGTGCACCTTCCCCGGACACTACCTCGTCATGCAAGGCACGATGCGCGTGGGACGCTGAGGCGCTCTCGCCTCGCATCCCACGCGCATCCGGACCACGGTGACGCTGGAGGTCGGGCCGCCGCCAGCGCGACGGCCCAATGCCTCGTCAGTTCGATTTCAGCACCGTGTCCTTGATGCTCTTGCCGGCCTCGGTGGCCTCGCCGTGCGCCTTGCCCTTCACACGGTTCTTCTCGGCCTTGATGTCGCTGCCAGCCTTCTTCGAGGTCTTGCTGATGTCGCGCGCGACCTTGTTCAGCCCGCCCGGCTGATGGGACTGCGGGGCCTTGATGCCCGTCGTCTTCTTGAGGACGGACTTGGTCTCGTTGCCGGCGTCGGTGAGCTCGTTGTGCGCCTTGCTGCTCGCGCGCTTGACCTCGGCTTTGGTGTCGCGTCCCGCCTTCTTGGACGTCTTGCTGATGTCGCGTGCGACCTTGTTGAGGCCGCCCGGCTTCTTCTCTTCGACCTGCTGCGCGCCCGCGGCGGTCGCGCCGTAGAGGGAGAGTGCAGCGGCGAGCGCCGCGATGCGTACGTTGATTCTCACGAGTGGATCCTCCAGTGATGTACGACACCCCACCAATGCAAGACATGGGCGCATCAGGGCAGGCTCGAGCGGGCTCGACGCGGCGGCGGCTCGAGCATGGCGGGAACGACGCATGAGCCCGGCGTCTGGCGGCTACTGGACGCGGCGGCTCGGGCGCAATCTCGCGATCCTCGGCGTGGCACTCGTAGTCCATCTCGTCGTGGTGACGCAGACGTCGGACTCGCCCCAGGTGATGTACCGGCTGAGCATGGCCACCGGGTACGTGAGCGTCGTGCTGATCGCGTGGGCGATGTCGATCGGGCCGTGGCGCGTACGGCGCGGACGGCCTGCCCCCGCGAGCACGGATCTCCGGCGCGACGTGGGGATCTGGGGCGGCGTGTTCGGGCTCGCGCACGTGGTGACGGGGCTGCAGGTGCACTTCGCCGGCGCGTTCTGGAAGTACTTCGTGTATCCGGACGGCAATCACCGCGTCCCGCTGCGCTCCGATCTGTTCGGCTTCGCGAACTGGACGGGGCTCGCAGCGACGCTGGTGCTGGTGATGCTGCTGGCGATCTCGAACGACGCGTCGCTGCGCGCGCTCGGGACGCGGCGGTGGAAGGGGTGGCAGCGGTGGACGTACTGGGCCGCGGCGCTCATCGTGGCGCACGCGGTGGCGTACCAGATCGAGACGCGACAGCTCAGCCGATGGGTCGTGGCGATGGCGCTGGTCACGGTCGTCGTGCTGGTGATGCAGCTCGACGGTCGGCAACGGGTGCGGGCGCGCGCGGCGGACCGCGACGCGTCTCGCTGAATCGGCTCATCGGCGTCGTCGCGCCGGCAGTGCATCCGCGCGGACGGGGACGGCGCCTTCAGCCGAGCGCGTCCCGATACAGGGCTTCGGTCCCGGCGTCGAACGCGCAGGCGACGATGCGCGCGAACCACGACTCGTGGCGCTGCATCGAGTCCATCGCGATCTCGGCGGCGAGCGGCTTCGGGAAGCCGTACACGCCCGTCGAGATGGCGGGGAAGGCGATGCTCCTGACGTCTCCCTGCGCGCGCGCGACGGCGAAGGCGCGATCGTAGGTCGAGCGGAGGACCTCCGCCTCGCCGTCGTCGCCGCCGGACCACATGGGCCCTACGGCGTGGATGACCCAGCGCGCCCGGAGCGCGAACCCGGGGGTGATCACCGCGTCACCGGGCGCACAGGGCGCGAGAGCGCGCGACGCACGAGCGAGCTCGGGACCGGCGGCACGATGGATCGCCCCGTCGACGCCGCCCCCGCCGGCGAGCGCGGAGTTCGCCGCGTTGACGATCGCATCGACGTCGAGCATGGTGATGTCGCCCCGGACGATCTCGATCATCTCCGGAAGCTACCATTCACCGGCTCGCGCGCGAGCGAGCCGAGCCAGCCGGCGTGGCGAACGTCTTGCTCTCTCGTCGGCAGGATCTGCCGCGCCCGTCTCGCGGCGTTTCGTGTTTCTCATCGAGGAAAGCCTCATGCGCGCCCGCACTCTCGCCGCCGCCGCGTTCGTCGTGACCTCTGCCGCCCTCGCTGCCTGCTCGAGCGACAACGTGCTCGGGCTGGGCCTCGCGGCCGGAGGTACGAACACCGATTCGCTGAGCAACGCGCGCATCCGCTTCGTGAACGCGACCGCGTCGAGCTTCGACGTAGCCTCGGCGGGCACGGTGGCGGCCGGCAACGCGTCGCTCGGCTTCGGCACCGCGTCGAGCTGCGTCTCCACCAGCGCGACGAGCCCGACCATCACGGTGCGGGTCGCCGGAAGCGCGTCGACGGTGGCGGGGCTCGCGACCGCCTACCAGAGCGGCGTGAGCTACGTCGTCGTGGCGCATCCTGGCACCGGGGGCGCCACACAGCTCACCACGATCGCCGACACGTTCACCCCGGTCTCCGGGCAGATCGGACTGCGCGCGTTCAACGCGGGAGCGGCGGGGACGAGCTACGACGTGTACGTGACGACGCCGAGTGCATCGCTCACGACGGAGACGCCGGACTTCGGCGCCGTGACGTCGGGGACGGCCACGAGCTTCCTCGGCGTCGGCACGGGCTCGGCGCAGCAGGTGCGCATCACCGCTGCGGGCTCGAAGGTGGTGCTGCTCGACCTCGGCAACGTCGCGCTCGCGGCGGGGCAGAACATGACGCTGGTCGTGGCACCGCCGCTCCCGGGCTCGACGACGCCGCGGGCGTTCCTGGTGTCGGGGTGCGGGTGAGGGTGCGCATTTGCGCAGTGCGCATTGCGGCACTGCTACCTGCTCACTCAGCGCACTCCGCTACGACCGGCAGACGCGCAGCACTTCCTCGGGTGTCGTGATGCCGCTCGCGACGAGCCGCGCGCCGTCGTCGCGCAGCGTACGCATTCCGCGTTCGCGCGCCAGCACGCGCACGCGCGCGACGCCGTCTTTCGCCGAGATCGCTTCGCGCATCGCGTCGTCGAGCACCAGGAGCTCGTACACCCCCGTGCGCCCTGAGTAGCCGCTCCCGCGGCAGGCGTCGCAGCCGCGCCCGCGGCGGACGGTCGCGAGGGCGGGCATGCCGATCGCCCCTCGCTCGGCGTCCGTCGCGGCGTCGTCGCGCCCGCAGGAGTCGCACACCGTGCGCACGAGCCGCTGCGCGAGCACCGCTTCCACCGTCGCAGCGACGAGGAAGGGGGCGACGCCGAGATCGACGAGACGGGTGAGCGCGCCGATCGCGTCGTTCGTGTGCAGCGTCGAGAGCACGAGGTGTCCCGTGAGCGCGGCCTGGGTCGCGATCTCGGCCGTCTCGCCGTCGCGAATCTCGCCGACGAGCATGACGTCGGGGTCCTGGCGGAGCAGCGCGCGCAGCGCGCTGGCGAAGGTGACGCCGGCCTTCTCGTTCACCGGGACCTGCGGGATGCCGGCGAGCTGGTACTCCACCGGATCCTCCACGGTGAGGATCTTCTCGCGCCCGGTGCGCAGCCGCTCGAGCGCGGCATACAGCGTCGTGGTCTTTCCCGATCCCGTCGGCCCGGTCGCCAGCAGGATTCCGTGCGGGATCGTCAGCACGCGCTCGAGGCGCGCGAGGTCGTCGTCCGAGAGGCCGATCGAGTCGAGCGCGAGCCGGCCGCTGCTCTGCTCCTTGTCGAGGAGTCGCAGCACGACGCTCTCGCCGTGCAGCGTCGGGATCGTCGAGACGCGGACGTCGACCTGGCGGTCCTGCAGGGTCAGCCGGATGCGGCCGTCCTGCGGCGCGCGGCGCTCGGCGATGTCGAGATCGGCCATCACCTTGAGCCGGCTCACGATCGCGGGGGCCATGTGCTTCGGCGGCGAGGGCGCGTCCTGGAGCACGCCGTCGATCCGATAGCGGACGCGCAGCGCGTCCGCGTAGGCCTCGAGATGCACGTCGGACGCGCGCGCGGCGAGCGCCTCCGACAGCAGCATGTTCACGAGCCGGATCACCGGCGCCTCGTTGGCCAGCGCGCGCAGGTCGTCGATCGCCGGGGCATCGGCGACACCGCCGGGCTCGCTGCCGCCCATCGCGTCGATGAGAGACTGCGCGCTCGACTCGCCGTACACGCGGCGAATGGCGTCGCGCGCCACGTCCGCCCGCACGGGGT
>DASTSX010000424.1:0-7624 GCA_035760455.1 Gemmatimonadaceae bacterium
ATGTTGGTGGTGATGAACAGGCCGCCGCCGACTTCCACGCGATTCAGGCCGACCTCGCGCCTCGTCGCCGCCGCACCCGTGCCGAAGTTCAGGTCGCCGCGCACCGTGTTGTAGCGCGCGCCGACGTACGCCTGCTCGCGGGGGAGGAACCGGTACACGCCGTCGATCGCGTACTGTTTCCAGATCCGCTGCGTCGCCTCGGTGGCCGTATTCATCCCCTTGGCTCGCTCGGCCACGCCGAACAGCTCCAGCCCGCCCACCTTCACGAACGGGTTGAGCTGCATCGCCGTCACGCTGCGGCGGAACTGCGGGTTGACGAGCCCCGAGGTGAAGTTCCCCGATTCGGTGGCGGCCGTGTTCTCCAGGACCATGTAGAAGCGCGATCCGGCGCGGTCGCCCGCGTACAGCGTGCTCCCCGGCGACTTGCTCACGCGGTACAGCGAGCCGGTGAGCCGTCCGCGCACCATCGGCGTGATCTGGCGGTCCACGCCGAGCTTGGCGAGGAGGGCGGGCGAGCGGTTCTGCGGCTGCGTCACGTTGCCGCGGATCTCGCCGCCAGTCGCGCCGACCATCGCCAGCAGTCCGCTCGGATGCTTGAAGTAGAACTCGCCGCCCACCTCCGTCGTGAACGCGTCGAGGATGTAGTTGCCGACGAACGCATTGTACATCGCGTTGCCGTTGTCGGTGCGGCGGAAATGCGCGTCGCCGTAGTTCACCTCGAAGTGCCCCACGCGGAGGGTGAGATATTTCATCAGCGTGTTCAGCGCGTCCACGTCCCACGGGGACGCATCCACGAGCAAGTACCCGTCCTTCACCCACGTCTCGTTGTGGTGCCGCGACGAGAGGTACGTCGTCAGCGCGACGCGGATCCCGCGCATGAGTTGCGCGTCGAGATACAGGTTCGCCACGGCGTTGTTGAAGCCGTTGCCGATCGACATCAGCTGATTCGTGTTCACCGGCGGCGTGCCGGTGAGGTTCGCCGCGGCGGTGTTCTCGTGGTCGAGCCCCTGGTACTGCTGCGTGAAGGCCGCGCCGAGCTTGAGTTTCATCCCCGTGAAGCGCACCGAGTCGGTCTTCGGCGCCTCGAAGACGTTGAGCCCCCGCTGCGTGTACGGGCGAAAGTGCTGGATCACCGAGTCCTGCACGGTGACGTCCTGTGCTCCTGCGGCCAGCGGCAGCAGCACGGCCGACGCCGCGACGTAGAACGCGTGACGAATGGTTCTCATGGTGGTGATCTCCGTTTCGCATTCAATGTTTCGCAGGCGCATCCGCGTCGCGCACCGCGCATCACTTCGGCTCCAGCACGAGCTCGAACCCGACCGTGACCGGATCGTGCACCTTCATCGTGCCGAACATCAGCGAGGGTGGCTTGACCCCCCACTCGGTCATCCGGATCGTCTTGTCCCCCTTGAGCTGCCAGGTGCCCTGCGCAGCGCGCTTCGCCGTGAGCTCCACCGAGATCGGCTTCTCCGTGCCCGCGATGACGAGCGTGCCGGACGTCGTCACGCTTCCCTCGTCGTCGCCGCGCGGCGTGAGCTCCCACGTCGCGATCCGGTACTGGATCGTCTTGTTCGCGTCGGCCTTGAGCGCCTTCCTCATGTGCTCGTTCATCGTTCCGTTGCGACAGTCGAGCGCCGCGACCGGAACGGTGAGCACGGCGCGGCTCGCCGCGGCGCTCACCTCCTTCACCGAGGCGGTCGGGGCGACGGCACCGCCGGTGACCGAGGCCTCGATCTGCTTCGCGTGGCACGTCCAGCTGCGCACGTTCGAGCCGCCCTCCACCCACAGCCGGCTCGCTGCCTGGGCGCCGAGCTTGAGCTCGCCTTCCTGAGCCCCGGCGACGGCGGGGAGCCACAGGGCGGCGAACATGGCTGCGCGATGAATCGGTCGCATGTCCACACCTTCCACTGTTCGTCGAGCGCAGGCTACGCACGCGCAGCGGCCAAGACCGTCGGGGAGATTCCCACCGCTTGTCGGGAGAGTCGCGCGTCGTGCCGGTGCGCTATGCGCCGGTGCGCTATGCGCCGGTGCGCAACGGCCTCGGGACGCTTCTGCCTCCCGAGGCCGTTCCACCCGCGCACCCGCGCACCCGCGCACCCGCGCACCCGCGCACCCTCGCACCACGCACCTGTCCTCCCCCGCTCACACTCACCGTCTCCGAAAACGGACGGCGCAGGGCCGTACGCGATGGGGCAGGAATCGGCAAATCAATGCCACCACTCGGCTTACCTCGATCACCGCCCGTGGCGCCGAAGCTGCCTTAGCGAACCGTCGTCGGTACCTCACCCGCCGCTCGCGCGGCGTCGTCGTCGTCGCTGGCCAAGCAGATCATGTCGTGCATTCGAGTTCGGCCTCTCGCGGTCGTCCCTTCGGCCATGCTCGTCCTCTCCGCGTGCGCGCAGGGGACCCTCGCCGTCTCCCCCGGTACCATCGTCGACGGGGTGATCCTCGCCGGTCGCGTGATCAACGCCAGCACGGGGAGCAGTAGTCGCTCGGGCGGCTCGTCGTCGCGCGGCTCGACGACCGCGCGCATCCCCCGCTCCCCTTCCGCCAGCGCCGCCGCCGCGCGCGTGCTCAGCACGGCCGACCAGTACGTCGGCGTCCGGTACGTGTGGGGGGGCACCACCCCGAAAGGGTTCGACTGCTCGGGCTTCACCAAGTACGTCTTCGCCAGGAACGGCGTCACCCTCCCGCGCACTTCGCGCGAGCAGGTCCGCGCCGGCAGCGGCGTTCCGCTCGACTTCGACTCGATGCGCCCCGGCGACATCCTGCTGTTCGCCGAGCCCGGGGAGGCGATCTCGCACGTCGCCATCTACGTCGGCAGCGGCCAGATCATCCACGCCTCACAGGCGATGGGCGAGGTGAACTACCTCGACCTCGACGGCAGCCGAGGTGCGTGGTACGTGCAGAACCTCGTGGCGGTGCGCCGGTTGCTTTGATGCGGAGTGCGCATTGCGCACTGCGCGATGCGCGATGCGCGCCCCTTGCGTCGCGCCTCCGCGGCGGGTCGATTCGGTGCCGACCACTACCCGGAGGGCGACGATGCATCCCATCGTACGCAGCACCTTCGTCGCGCTGGCGACGATGACGGCCGTCACCTTCGCACCGACCCGGCTCTCGGCCCAGGGCGCCAAGGTCGATCCCTGCTCGCTGCTCAGCGTCGCCCAGGTGAATCAGGCCACGGGGAAGACGAACTACGGGGCCGGCGAGCGTGGCGAGCCGGGCGACGGCGTTGGCGGAGGGGACCCGTGCAACTACGACGCATCCGGACCGGCGCGTGCGCCGACCGTCAGCGTCATCGTCATCCCACCGAAGAGCACCGGGCGCTACCACGACTGGCTCAAGAAGCAGAAGGCGACGCCCGGGTGCACTCGCTCCGCCGTGCCCGGGCTCGGCGTGGACGCGTTCACCGAGGAGTGTGCGCGGTACAGCTCCCTCCCGCTCTACATGCGCGGCAAGTCGTACGACGTCGTCGTCGGCATCCAGATGAGCAGGGCCGGAGACTTCGCGGCGAACCGGCCGGCGGTGATCGCGCTCGCGAGAGCGGTCGCGCCGAAGATTCGCTGACGTCGCGCCTGGCGCGCGGTCAACCCCGCAGGAGCAGCACGACGTACGCGAGGTACGCGGCGGCCAGCACTGTGCCCTCGAGCCGGCCGATCACGCGACCTGTCCAGATCACCGGCAGCAGCAGCGCGCCGGTGCCGATCATCCACCACATGTCGCTCTGGATGATCGCCTGGGCGACGGGGATCGGCGTGATCAGCGCGGCGATACCGAGAATGCCGAGCACGTTGAAGATGTTTGAGCCGATCATGTTCGCGACCGCGACGTCCGTGCGGCCCCGGAACGCCGCGACGAGCGACGTCGCGAGCTCCGGCGCTCCCGTGCCCCCCGCGACGATGGTCAGCGCGATCTGGCGCTCGGACATTCCGGCCAGTCGTGCGAGCGCCACCGCGCCGTCGACGAGCAGCTTGCCCCCGACGACGAGCGCAGCGACGCCACCGAACAGCACGACGAGCGGCACGAGCAGCCGCGGCGCCGAACGCGACCCTGGCCGGTCGAGGTCGCGGTCCTCCACCTGATCGCCCAGCTTGCGCGACTCGGACGCGGTGACCTTTCGACGCGCGATGCTCACCGAATACGCCACGAATGCCACGAGAGCGGTGACGGACACCGCGCCGTCGAACCGACCGATCACGCCGTCGCCGGCCGCGAGCAGGCACCACACGCTCGTGGCGAACATCACCGGCCACTCCAGTCGCACGGCGTTCCCGTGTACGGGCAGCGGGAGCACCATCGCGGTGATGCCGAGCGCCGCGGCGACGTTGAAGATGTTCGAGCCGACGACGTTGCCGGTCGCGATGTCCGGTTGTCCCTCGAGCGCCGCGACGACGCTCACGACCAGCTCCGGAAGCGAGGTCCCGGCCGCAACGACGGTCAGCCCGATCACCGCGGGCGCCACGCCCGCGAGCTGGGCGAGCGTGGTCGCCGCACGCACCAGGGCCTCGCCGCCTCCGGCGAGCAGGACGAGCCCGACCAGCAGGAAGACGATGGCAAGCGAAAGGGTCATCGAGGATGGAGCGAGGAGGACAGTGGGCGGAGGGCGCGACCCGTCACTCGTGCGTCAGCGACTCGACCGCGATCATCGGGGGGCATGAGCAGTGCGTACGCAGGGAGAGCGTCGTTCTTCCATGATTCGCGGCGCCGCAATGTACGAGCCCGCTGCTCGCCGCGTCGAGTCGACGTCGGCCCGTTGCCAGGCCACGCAGGGGCCGGTATCCTACGCGCGCGATCGCTCGGCGGTCCCGCACGCTCACGACCTCAGCTCTCGGAGTCACCATGACGTCGTTCGTCCCTCGCTCGCTGGCGGTCCTCGCCGCGGCGTTCGTACCCATCGTCGCCTGCGCCCCGTCGGCGACGGTCGGCTCCCCCTCGCCGGCCTCGTCCGCGACCACGGCATCCGCGCCGGCCGCCTCGTCGGGCAACGTGCGCACCATCGGCTCCGTCGGCGCGCCGATCGGCCTGCAGCTCTGGAGCCTGCGCGCCATGGCACGCACCGATCCCAAGGCCATGCTGGAGTTCACGCGCGCGCAGGGGATCACCCACGTCGAGACGGCGGGGCTCTACGGCACCCCCGAGCAGACGGCCGAGCTGCTGAAGGCGGCGGGGATCCGTGCCACGTCGATGCACGTGAGCATGGACGACTTCAAGAAGGACCCGCAGAAGGTCATCGCCAACGCGAAGGCGCTCGGCGCGCGATACGTCGGCACCGCGTGGTACCCGCATCAGGGCGGCTTCAAGGAATCGGATGCGCGCCAGGCGATCGCCGACTTCAACGCAATCGGCAAGACGATGAAGGACGCCGGGCTCCAGTTCTTCTATCACAACCACGGGTACGAGCCGGTCCCGCACGGCGACGGCACCCTGCTCGACCTGATCATCCGCGAGACCGATCCGAATCTCGTGAAGTTCGAGATGGACGTGCTCTGGACCTGGCTGCCGAACGTCGATCCGGTCGCGCTGATCAAGAAGTATCCTGGCCGCTTCAAGCTCATGCACATCAAGGACATGAAGCCCGGCGTGCCGCGCGGATCGCTCTCCGGTGGGATCCCCGACTCGCTGAAATCGGTCATCGGCCAGGGCCAGGTGAACTGGACCGAGGTCCTCAAGGCGGCGAAGGCGGACGGCCTCGAGCACTACTATCTGGAAGACGAGACGACGGATCCGCCGAAGAACATCCCGCCGAGTGTGCGGTATCTCGAGGGCATCAAGTTCTGAGGGACGGTGAGTTGGTCAGTTGGTTGGTTGATTAGTTAGTTGGAAACGGCCTCGGGAAGCTCCTGCCTCCCGAGGCCGTTCGTCGTTGCGAACCAACCAGCGATCCAACTCACCAACTCACCGCGCGCGCACCCCGCCCCCTGCACCACTTCTCGCCCCGGCCTCGCGCAATGCGTTCGACCTCGCAGGGCGACTGAAGCGCGCGCACTCATGGACCCTCGCCGCCGCGCCGTTCGTGGGCGCGGCCGCGGGGCTCGGCCTCTTCACCTTCGGTGAATCGGTGACCGCTCAGCGGCCCGCGAGCACCCGCTGGCGGGCTTTCGCCTCCGCCTCCAGACGCCCGCACATGATGTCGCACAGCCGAAAGACGTCCTCTCCCGCCAACCCGTAGTGCACGTGCAGTCCCTCCTTCCGCCGCGTGACGAATCCCGCGGCGTGAAGGAGCTGCAGATGCTTCGACACGTTGGCCGTGCCCATGCCGGTGATCTCGACCAGGTCACCGACCGTGCGCTCGCCGGCGCGCAGTGCCTGCATGATGTGCAGGCGCGCCGGCTCGGACAGCGCGCCGAAGCGCTGCGCGATGAGCGCGATCATCTCTGGGGTCAGGCGTTTGTTCGGCATGGGCGGTGGCTGATGATATCGGTCGATTGGTCGGAGGATACGTCGGGCGCCGCGTCGCTGGAAGCGCGCCGCCGACGCCACGTCACACCGTCGCGAGCGCCGTGGCGCCCGGCTCGCGCTGCTCCGCGTTCGCGCGCTCCGCCAGAAGTCCGGCCCGCTGCCAGGCGACCCATCCCCCGATGAGGTTGGCCACGTTGGCGCGTCTGTGCGTCTCCAGCACGCTCGCCGCGATCGCCGACCGCGATCCGCTGCGGCACTGGAGGACGACCAGCCGATCGGTCGGCAGCTCGTCGAGGCGATCCGCGAGATATCCGAGCGGGACGTTCGCGGCGCCGGGCACATGCCCTTCCTCCCACTCCGCGCGTCCCCGCACGTCCACTACCACCGCCTCTCTACGAGCAACAAGCCGCGCGACCTCCTCCGGTGTCACCTGACGCACCGTTTCCAGCGCGTTTCCGGCGTCCGTCCACGATTCCACGGCGTCGGCGCCCACCACCCCCGCTACGCGGTCGAGGCCGATCATCGCCAGGTCGCGTACGGCCTCGTCGAGGCAGTGCGCACAGCCGGCGGCGACGAGCAGGTGGATGTCGCGATCGTACGGCAGCAGCCACCCCGCCCACGTGGTGAAGCTGTCGCCGAGTGGGATGTTGAGCGTTCCCGGCGCGTGGCCGGCCGCGTACTCGGCCGCCGCACGCGTGTCGACGACGACCTGGCCGCCGTCGAGCAGTTCGTGCAGCGCCTTCGCCGGCAGTCGCGTCGGCCGTGGCACCCCACCGAGCGCGCGCGGCCCTTCCTTAGTGATCCGCTTCATCTGGGCGAAGTAGCGCGGCGGCTCCGGCTGACCCGCGAGCACCATGCGCACGAACTCCGCCTCGTCCATCGGTGCCAGCGCCCAGTTGGCGCGCTTCTCGTAGCCGACGGTGGTGGACGGCACGGCGCCGAGCGCCTTGCCGCACGCCGAGCCCGCGCCGTGGCCGGGCCACACCTGCAGATGGTCCGGCAGCATGCGGAAGCGCTCGAGCGAGCGGTGGAGCGCACGCGCGCTGGCCTCCATCGTCCCCGCGTAGCCGGCCGCCCGCTCGAGCAGGTCCGGGCGCCCCACGTCGCCGACGAACACGAAGTCGCCGGTGAGGACCCCCCACGGCCCGGCGCCCGACGGATGATCGGTCACGAGGAAGCTGAGGTGCTCCGGCGTATGACCCGGCGTGTGCATCGCCTCGAGCTC
>DASTSX010000425.1:0-10146 GCA_035760455.1 Gemmatimonadaceae bacterium
CGTGCGTCGCGATCCCGCCGAGCTGCGTCGCCCAATCGAACGCCGAGTCGCCGCCGCCGATGATCACCACACGCTGGTCCCTGTAGTCCTGCGGATCGGTGACCGTGTCGTAGATGCCGCGCCCGTACCAGGGCTCGGCGCTCGCGTGCGGCAGCCGCCGCGGCGAGAACGCGCCGATCCCCGCCGCGATGATGATCGCGCGCGTCGGAAAGCGGTCCTTGTCCGTCTCGAGAACGAAGTGGCCGTCGGCTTCGTGCAGTCCCGTGACCCGCTGGCCGAGGTGCGCGGGGCCCTTGAACTGCCCGGCCTGGTCGCGCAGCGCCTTCACCAGGTCCTTCGCCAGCACCTTCGGATAGCCGGCGACGTCGAAGATGTATTTCTCCGGATACAGCGCGGCGAGCTGGCCGCCGAGCTCCGGCAGCGCGTCCACGATCTGCGCCGTCGCGCCGCGCATCCCGGCGTAGAAGAGGGCGAAGAGCCCCGCCGGCCCCCCGCCGATGATGGTGATGTCCTTCATCTCGTGTTCCATCACTGAAGGTTCGCCGGTGACCGGCCGATCATCAAGGGAACGGAGATCTCTCTCTCAGGACGCGTCCATGGAACATCCAGAGCTCGAGTTCACCGGCCGCTTTCGTCTGGTGCGCAAGCTCGCCGAGGGCGGCATGGCCACGGTGTACGAGGCCGAGCAGCTCGGCGCGGAGGGGTTCACCAAGCGCGTCGCGCTCAAGGTGATCCACCCGCGCTACGCGAAGCGCAGCGCGTTCCTCCGCGCGTTCATCGACGAGGCGAAGCTCTCGGCCAACCTGATGCACGGCAACATCGTGCAGATCTTCCAGCTGGGCGAGGTGGGCGGCGACTACTTCATCGCGATGGAGTACATCCAGGGGCCCACGGTGCGTCAGCTCATCGACCGCCACCGCGAGCTCGGACGCCCGCTCCCCGCGCCGCTCGCCGCGTACATCGCGAGCCGCGTCTGCCGCGCGCTCGACTTCGCGCACAAGTTCGTCGCGCCGAACGGCCAGCGGCTCGACATCGTCCATCGCGACGTCAGTCCGGGCAACATCCTCGCGACGTGGGACGGCCACCTCAAGCTCGCGGACTTCGGCATCGCCAAGGCGCGCACGTCGATCGATCTCGCGAGCGGCGGCCGGATGCGTATGGGCAAGAAGCACTACATGAGCCCCGAGCAGATCCTCGGCCTCGACGCCGATGCGCGCACCGACGTGTTCTCGCTCGGCATCGTGCTCTACGAGCTGCTCGCGCTCGATCTCCTGTTCGTGGAAGAGGAGACGACGAACATCGTCGAGGAGGTCGCGGTCCGCCCGCTGCCCGACCTTCGCCGGCGCATCCATGGCCTCGACGCCGGCCTCGAGTCCATCCTGCTGCTCGCCCTCGAGCACGATCGCGCGCGTCGCCCCACCGCGGCGATGATGGGCGCGGACCTCGACCGGTGGATCGCCTCGCAGCACGCCTACGCCTCGCCCGATCAGCTGCAGAACCACCTCGCGCTGCTCTTTCCGCACGACTTCCGTCCCCCGACGCGCGACGATCCGGACGAGACGGACACGGGATTCTCAGCGCTGGAGCGAGCGGTGTCGGTGACGGCCGGGAGAGCGGGGTTGTTGCACAGGTGGTTCGGGCGGTAACGGCGGCGCGCGCTGCGCGCGCGGTTCCTCGGTTGGCGGTTCATCAGGTGACGGTCTGCCTCGGGAAGCTCCTGCGTCCAGAGGTCCGCCGTGAACCGAAGAACCGTTAACCGACGAACTGCAGTGTGACTCACCTCACATCCGCACGCGGAGAGCGGAAGTCCCGACTATCTTCCCTCCGTGAAGATCTACACCAAGACCGGCGACGCCGGCGACACGGGGCTCTTCGGCGGCGGACGCGTTTCCAAGGACGATCCGCGCGTCGAAGCGTACGGAGACGTCGACGAGCTCAATGCCGTGCTCGGGATGGCGCGCGCGGTCGAGTTGATGCCACGCATCGACGAGGTGCTCGTCCCCGTGCAGCGCGACCTGTTCGCCATCGGTGCGCTGCTCGCCACCCCCGACCGCGACAGGATGGCGCAGCACCTCCACAAGGCGCGGATCGACGAGCATCGCATCGCGGAGCTCGAGCAGGCGATCGACGACGCCGAGTCCGAGCTGGAGCCGTTGCGCGCCTTCATCCTGCCCGGCGGCACGCCGAAAGCCGCCGCCCTGCACGTCGCGCGCACCGTCTGCCGCCGAGCGGAACGCCACGTCGTCCGGCTGCAGCATGACGTCGAGCTCCCTGCGCTCGTCGTCATATATATGAACAGGCTCTCGGATCTCCTCTTCACCCTCGCCCGCCTCGCCAACAAGCGGGCGGGCGCGGGCGAGGTGACGTGGTAGCGTGACGGCGTCCACCGGCACGGCCGTGCGCCCGCTCGCGCGCGCGCGGGAGGTCGACGCCGGCACCTATCGCGTGACGGTGGCCGCGGGGTTGCGCCATCAGTTCGCGCGCTTCATCGCCGACGCGGCGCGCGCGCACCACTACGCCGTCGTCAGCGACGCGGCGGTCGCGCCGCTCTACGCCGAGCCGCTGACGCGCGCACTCGCGGCCCACGCGCCCGTCTCGCTCCACATCGTGCCGTCGGGCGAGGCGCACAAGACGCGCGACACCTGGGCCCGCGTGACCGATGGGATGCTCGACGCGGGGTGCGGGCGCGACACGACGGTCGTCGCCCTGGGCGGTGGCGTGGTGGGCGACCTCGCGGGGTTCGTCGCGGCGACCTTCATGCGCGGCGTGCCGGTAGTGCAGTGCCCCACCACGCTCCTCGCGATGATCGACGCATCCGTCGGTGGAAAGACGGGCGTCGACACCACGGCCGGCAAGAACCTCGTCGGAGCGTTTCATCCTCCCGCCGCGGTGCTCGCCGACGTCGAGACCATCGCGACCCTGCCGCTCGTGCAGCGCCGCTCCGGCCTCGTCGAGGCGATCAAGCACGGCGTCCTCGGCGACGCCGACTACTTCGCGCGCCTCGACGCGGAGCTCCCCGCCCTGCTCGACGCCGAGCCCGGCCCGACCCTCGATGCCGTGGCGCGGAGCGTCGAGATCAAGGCGGAGGTGGTGCGGGCCGACGAGCGCGAGCACGGGCGCCGCAAGACGCTCAACCTCGGCCACACCCTCGGCCACGCCCTCGAGCACGTGAGCGAGTACACGCTCCTGCATGGCGAGGCCGTCGCGATCGGCATGGTGCTCGAGGCGCGCATCGCCGAGCGGCTCGGCGTGGCCGAGGCGGGCACGGCGGCGCGCATCGAGGCCGTGCTGCGCCGCGCCGGACTTCCGGTGGCTCGGCCCCCGGAGCTCTCGATCGATCGCGTCGTCGATGCGACCCGGCTCGACAAGAAGGCGCGCGGCGGGCGCGTCGAGTATGCCCTGCCGGCGCGCATCGGCGCGATGGCTGGCGAGGAGAGCGGGTGGGCGCTCCCGGTCGACGACCAGCTGGTCCACGAGGTGCTCGCGTGAACGACCAGCTCCCCTCCGAGGGCGCGCGCGCCGGCGAACGACGCCAGCGCCCCAGCACCCTACTCTCGCTGGGTGCCGCGGTCGCCCTCCTCTGCATCGGCACCGCCGCGACCGTGAGCGTCCGCTCGCCGGAGCTCCGGCGTGCGTCTCCGTCCGCGGAGCTCGTCATCGCCCCCGCGCCGGTGCCGGAGCCGCCATCGCCGCTGCGCCTGGACGGTGCACTGGTGCGCGGAGCCGCGCGCAACTGGGCGGCGGGCCGAACCCGTCCGGTGCGCCGGGGCGAGCCCGTGCCGGTCCAGCTCACTGCGTACTGCCTCCAGGGGACCACTCGCCGCGACAACCTCGTGCGCGAGGGGATCGTCGCCGCCGATCCGCGGCTGTTCCCCCTCGGCGGCTACGTCGAGGTGTACGTCGGCCGGAAATACCACGGCCGGTTTCTCGTCGACGACACCGGGGGCGTCATCAAGGAAGGGATCCTCGACATCTGGACGCCGAGCTGCCGCGATGCGCGGCGCTTCGGGCGGCGACGCGGGACCGCGGTGCTCGTGGCGCGGCCGCGCGGCGCGAGCGAGGACACGCTGCTGACCGGACGGCTGCGCGGGCCGTCCACCCGCTGAACCATCGGCCGGCCGGCCGATGGTTCACTCTTTGCTCCCCTCGGCCGCCGACCTCATCGGACGAGCCCCATGTCCTCTTTCGGCACCTATCTCGTCGGCTTCGCCATCCTGATCATCGGGTTGGCCATCGCCGCCTATCTGCTCAACGTCCCGACGATGTGGATCGTGGTCGGCGTGATCATCCTGCTGGGGATCGGCGTCCTGATGGCGACGACCCGCGGAAAGATGAAGGACCCGCCGGCGCCCCCAGGACCGTGAGTTGGTGAGTTGGATGGCGAGTTGGTTGGTCGGTTGATTGGTGCGTTGAACCCCGAATGGCCACGAACCGGCGTGGAGATCTCTCAGAGAGGCCTCACGCCGGTTCGTGGCATTGTCGTTGAACCCACTCGACGACCGACTCACTATCCCACTATCCAACTCACAAACTCACCGTCGTACCGGCCTCATCCCCAAAAGGTCCAAATCCGCCCAAACTGCCCGACTTTTTTGAAGTAACCGACAAACGTCTGTCATTGCAGCAGTTAGGCCCATCACAAATCTGTGCATGGGGTCATTCTGGCAAACTCGCTGTTGACGGGTTTTCAGCGCGACATTATCCTGGCGCTCCCGCTGAACCCCCGCGGGCCCGCAGCCAGCGCTGACTGCGACATTCGACCACCTTCCGGCACAGGAAAGGGGCGTGTATGGAGCAAGCGACCGAGACCAGGTCCAAGGGCTATTTCCGCTCGTCTCCCTCCACCGCGTTCGACCAGTACCTCCACGACATCCAGAAACTACCCCTGATCAGTGACGCCGCCGAGGAGCGGCGACTCGCCCGACTCGCCCAGAAGGGCGATGAAGCCGCCGCCGAGCGGTTGGTCACCGCGAACCTGCGGTTCGTGATCTCCTACGTGAAGAAGTACCAGGGCCACGGCCTCGATCTCTCCGAGCTGGTGGCGATCGGCAACGAAGGACTCCTGAAGGCGGTGCGCAAGTTCGATCCGGATCAGGGAGTCAAGTTCATCTCGTATGCCGTGTGGTGGGTCCGCCAGGCCGTGTTGAAGGCCCTCGCCGAACAGACGCGCAGCGTCCGGATCCCGCTCAATCAGAACTCGCAGCTCATCCGTCTCGCTCGCGCCGAGACGATCCTCGCCCAGGTCCTCAAGCGCGACCCCACCGAGAACGAGATCTCGCGGCTCCTCGAGGAGTCTCCCGAGCAGGTCCGCGCCGCCAAGCAGATGTCCAGCACCGAGGTCTCGCTGGACGCGCCCATCGACCGCTCGGACCGCGAAGCTTCCACGCTCGGCGAGCGCTTCGCCGGCGTCGACGGCACCGAGATCGAGGACACGACGGACTACAAGCTGATGAAGGAGTTCATCGAGCGCGTCTTCCGGAAGTACCTCACGCCTCGCGAGCGCAAGATCCTCTTCCTCTATTACGGTCTCGACGAGAGCGGCGAGCCGATGACGCTCGAGAAGATCGGTGCGCTGATGGGCGTCACGCGCGAACGGATCCGGCAGATTCGCGAGCGCGCGTTCGAGAAGCTGCGCGAGTCGCCCGACGGCCGCGCCCTCGCCGGATTCTGGCAAGCAGCCTGACGCTCGGCACCGCCGCTCCGATCGGCGACGAACATCAGCGGTCGTGATCACGTGCGCGGCGGGGTGGGGACAGGATTCCCCACTCCGCCGCGTGCGTTCCGGCACCCGCGCGATGTGACGCAGGTCCGTTGTTACGTCGCGCGTTCGAGCGCGTGCTAGAGTAGTCTCACCGCCTCGTTTGCGGCGGTCGCCCCCTCTCGCAGCCTTCGCCGACATGCCCGACCGGAAGAGCCCCGTCTTCACCGATCACACCGGCCGGCGGTGGCGCCGGATCCGCCTCGCCGCCCTCGTGGTCGGCGGAGCGGCGGCGCTGCTCGCCTTCGTGCTCATCGCGACGGAGCTGTTCTTCCCTCCGATCCCGCCCGATCTGTCGATCGCGGCGATCAACGCCCGCGCGGAATCGGCGCGAGGCGCGGCGAGACCCGGCGCCGGGCGCGTGGACCGGGCGCGGCTCGCGTACCGGCGTCGTCTCGCTGCGACGCTGCGCCGCTATCAGGACGCCGCGCCGCGCCCGGAGGCCATGGTGCCGGCATCGAGCACGAATGGGCCCGCCGCCGCACGGCGCTCGGCGCCCCTCGTCGTCGGCTTCTACGTCAACTGGGCCGACAACTCGCTCGCCTCGCTGAGGCGCAATCAGGACAAGCTCGACTGGGTCGTCGGCGAGTGGGCGTTCATCCCCGCGAACGCGGACACACTCTTGCTCCGCATCAAGCCCGAGGTCCTCGAGCTGGTGGAGGATCGGCCGGCGGCGTCGCGACCCGCGCTGTTCATCATGCTGAGCAACTTCGTCGTCGCGGGCGAGGATTCGGCCGCAGGCAGGTTCGACGCCGAAGCGGTGCGCCGGTTCCTCGCCAACCCTGCCGCGCGGGCGAACGCGGTGCGACAGCTGCGCGCCGCGGTGCTCGAGCACGGACTCGCCGGCACGACGCTCGACATCGAGAACTTCGCGCCGGACCTCCAGGCGAACGTGCTCGCCTTCGCGCGCGAGCTGAATCAGGAGATGCACGCGATCGGCCGGCTCTCCACGCAGGCCGTCGCGGTGAGCGAGGACGACGACTACATCAAGCGCGCGGCCGAGGTGAACGACAAGCTCTTCCCGATGCTGTTCGACGAGCACTACTCGAGCGGCGACCCGGGTCCGGTGGCGAGCCAGCGCTTCTTCGCCACGCAGGCCGAGCGGTTCGCGCGGCTCGTCGATCCGTCGAAGCTGATCTTCATGGTGGGCGCCTACGGCTACGACTGGAACGACGCCGACGCCGTGCTGCGCAACCGCGCCGAGGCGGTCAGCTTCCAGGAGGTCATGCGCGTCGCGCGCCGCCGGGGTCGTGCGCAGCCACGCCTCGACCCGGGCACGCTCAATCCGTTCATTCGCTGGACGGACGCGGATTCGACCGAGCACGTCGTCTGGTACCTCGACGCGATCACCGCCTACAACCAGATGCTGGTCGGCCATCGCCTCGGGGCCGGCGGCCACGCGATCTGGCGCCTCGGCGGCGAGGACCCGTCGCTCTGGCGCGCGATCGGCGCGGATGGGTCGCTCCTCGCCGTCGACAGCCTGCGTCAGATCCCGCCCGGCTACGACACGGAGTTCGAGGGGACGGGCGAGATCCTGCAGATCACCGGCTACCCCTCGCCGGGCCGCCGCGAGATCACCGTCGATCCCGCGACGGCGCTCGTCACGGCCACCACGTACGAGCAGATTCCGGTACCCTACGTCATCGAGCGTACCGGGGGCCACGCCCGCAACCGGCGTCGCGTGGCGCTCACCTTCGACGATGGGCCGGACGGCCGGTGGACGCCGAAGATCCTCGACACGCTGCGCTCGCGCGGCGTGAAGGCCACCTTCTTCGTCATCGGCGAGAACGTCGACAACGAGCAGGCGCTGCTCCGCCGCATGTACGACGAGGGGCACGAGCTCGGGAACCACACCTACCGCCACCCGAACCTCGGGCTCACGAGCGCGCCGCGCACGGTCCTCGAGCTCGACATGACGGCGCAGCTGGTCTCCACGCTGCTCGAGCGGCGCATGGCGTTCTTCCGGCCGCCGTACTTCGGAGACGCCGAGCCGACGACGAGCGACGAGCTCGATCCCGTGGGGATCGCCTCTCGGCGGAACTACTGGACGATCGGGCTGCACGTCGACTCGGAGGACTGGCGCGTCTCGGATCCCGACTCGATCGTCGCCAACGTGCTGCGCGAGCGCGCGATGCCCGGCGGCGCCGACGCCACCGCACAGGACTCGGCGCGGAGCATCGTGCTGCTGCACGATTCGGGAGGCGACCGGAGCGCCACGGTCCGGGCGATCGGCCCGCTGATCGACTCCCTGCGCGCCCGCGGCGACACCCTCGTGCTCGTGAGCGAGCTCGCGGGGATCTCGCGCGACGAGGCGATGCCGCCGATGCCCACGACCACGGAAGCCACGCGCTTCTTCCTGCGCGCGGGGTTCACCACGGTCGGCGTCACCGAGTCGATCCTGTACTGGGTGTTCGCCACCGCCGTCGTGCTCGGCATGGCCCGGCTGCTGTTCATCGGCGTGCTCGCGGTGTATCAGCGACTGCGTCGGCACCAGGTGCGGCACGTCCCGGGGGACTTCGCCCCCGGGGTGAGCATCATCGTGCCCGCGTACAACGAGGAGAAGGTCATCCTTCAGACGCTCGCCTCGCTGCTCGCGCAGAAGTATGCGGGCCCGATCGAGATCGTCGTCGTGGACGACGGGTCGAAGGACGCCACGATGGACGTCGTCGTCGAGCGGTACGGGGGCCATCCGCTCGTCTCGGCGTACCGCAAGGAGAACGGCGGCAAGGCCAGCGCGCTCAACTTCGGGATCGCGCGCGCGCAGCACGAGATCGTGATCGGCCTCGATGCCGACACGCTCTTCGACGACGACACGGTGGCCGAGCTCGTCCTGCCGCTCAAGAATCCCTGGGTCGGCGCCGTCGCGGGCAACGCGAAGGTCGGGAACCGCATCAACCTCGTGACGCGCTGGCAGGCGCTGGAGTACGTCATCAGCCAGAACTTCGACCGGCGCGCCTTCTCGGTGCTCGACTGCATCACCGTGGTGCCGGGCGCCGTCGGGGCATGGCGCCGCTCGCTCGTCCTCAAGGTCGGCGGCTTCAAGGAGGACACGCTGGCCGAGGACCAGGACCTCACGCTGGCCATCCGGCGCGAGGGCCTGTCGGTGGCCTATGCCGACGGCGCCGTGGCGTACACCGAGGCGCCGGACACGCTGCGCGGCCTGGCGAAGCAGCGGTTCCGCTGGTCGTTCGGGACGCTGCAGTGTACGTGGAAGCACCGCGATGCTTTCTTTCGGCGTCGCTACGGCTCCCTGGGGTTCATCGGGCTGCCGAACGTCTTCCTGTTCCAGCTGTTGCTCCCCGTCCTCTCGCCGATCGCCGACCTCATGTTCGTGTGGAGCCTGGTGTCGATCTGGATGAACGCGAGCGTGCAGACCGCGAACGAGCGCTTCGCCCATGCGAGGCACGACATGGAGCAGGTGCTCGGCTTCTACGCGATCTTCCTCGTCGTCGACTTCCTCGCCGCCCTCATCGCGTTCATGATGGAGGAGGACGAGGACAAGAGCCTGGCCTGGCTGATCTTCCCGCAGCGGTTCGCGTATCGACAGGTGATGTACTGGGTGGTGCTCCGCTCGTTCGGCGCCGCACTGCGCGGGCGCATGCAGGGGTGGGGAAAGCTCGAGCGGAAAGCGACGGTCTCGCTGCCGGAGAGCCGCCGCGGGTTCTGGTCACGCATCGGCAATCTGCTCGGCGCGCGCGTCTGACGTGACCGGCCGCATCCCCGCCATCGTGAACGTCGCCTCCGGAACCGCGGAGGAAGCCAGGAAGGTGCTGGACCAGAGCGAGGAGTTCGAGGTGCACGCGGTGCAGCCGGACGAGATCGCGACCGCGATCCGGAAGTCCGTTGACGCGGGCGCCAGGCGCATCCTCGTCAGCGGCGGCGACGGTACGATCGCGACCGCCGCGACGGAGCTGCTGAACAGCCGCGTCGAGCTCGCGATCCTCCCGGGGGGCACGCTCAACCACTTCGCGCGAGACCTCGGCGTGAGCACCGAGGCCGCCGAAGCCCTGGAGCTCGCGATCGAAGGGGAATGCCGCGGCGTCGACGTCGGCGTCGTCAACGGCCACGTCTTCCTCAACACGAGCAGCGTCGGAGCGTACGTCCGGTTCGTGCGTATCCGCGAGCGGCTCGAGCGGCGGTTCGGCTACCGCATCGCCTCGGCGCTGGCGGCGCTCCGCATCCTCTTCCAGCTCCGCGACTTCGCCGTCGAGGTCGAGGTCGAGGGCAAGCCGCGCATCTATCGGACGCCGCTCGTCTTCATCGGCGTTGGCGAGCGCGAGCTGCAGCTCCCGACGCTCGGCCGTCGCGTCGCCGACGGCCAACGCGGGCTCCACGTGATGGTGGTGCGCGGCCGCTCCCGCGCCCGAGTGCTCGCGCTCGCGCTGTCC
>DASTSX010000426.1:0-5927 GCA_035760455.1 Gemmatimonadaceae bacterium
CGAAACCCCAGCCCTACCGGCCTCGTCTTGTACCCGCACCCCTCACGAGGACCGACATGCAACTCTCCGTCATCACGTTGAACGTGCTGTACGCCGTCATCGGTGTCGTGCTGATGTACGTCTCCTATCGCGCGATCGACCGCTTGACGCCGCAGGTGGACTTTCCCGCCGAGCTGCAGCGCGGAAACGTCGCGGTCGCGATCTTCATGGCGGCCATCTTCGTCTCCATCGCGCTGATCATCGGCAAGGCGTTGGGTTGAGGCGCGACACTGCGGCGCGCGCGCGGCGCGCTGCGTTCCGCGCGCTGGCCGTCGCCGCACTCGCCGCCGTCGCGTGGGGTGGCGCACCGGCCGAGGTCTGCGCCCAGCCCGCGCCGGCGCCCGCGCGCGGCTCGAAAGCGGGGCGCTCCGTGCGTGGCGCCATGGCCGCGCTCGACGCGGCCGCGCGCGAGCGCCAGGCGCGCCGCGAGATCACGAAGTACGACCCGATCTTCCAGAAGTACACGAAGCGCTACTTCGGCGTCGGCACCGACTGGCGCTGGTTCAAGGCGCAGGGGATGGCCGAGAGCGACCTCACCCCCACGGCGCGCAGCCGCGTCGGCGCACGCGGGATCATGCAACTCATGCCGTCGACCTACGCCCAGATCAGGTCCGCCGTACCGCGCTTCGGCGCGATCGACGATCCCGAGTGGAACATCGCCGCCGGCATCCTGCACGACCGCGACCTGTGGACGGCATGGGGGCGCGACGTTCCGGAACGGGAGCGCTGGGCGTTCATGTTCGCGAGCTACAACGCAGGCGAGGGAACGATCATCCGCGCACGGAAGGCCGCCGCTGCCGAGCGACTGGATCACTCCCACTGGCCAGCGATCGAGCGCGTCGCGCCCAGGGTCGAGCGATGGCGGTACAGCGAGACGCTCGGCTACGTGCGCACGATCAACGCGAACAAGGAAGCGCTGGGCGCGCGGTAGCGCCGACGGCGCCGTCCGGAGTGCGCTACGCCGCGCGCCCGCGCCGCCGCACCAGCCGCGGCTTGTGCACGCGCGCCACGGCCTCCTCGCCGCGCCGCAGTGTCACCAGCGTCACCTCGGGCGGCGCGCCGAGCCGGAAGGGAATGCCCCAGTAGCCGGTGCCCGGGCTGATGTAGAGCAGCGAATCCTTCTCGGTGTGCGCGCCCATCGCGTGCTTCAGGAAGGGCGACGCCAGGCTCCAGCCGAGCTTCGGCAGGGCGAACTGTCCCCAGTGCGTGTGCCCGCTCAGCGTGAGCGCGACGCCGCGCGCGGCGAGCGCGGGCCACAGCGCAGGATTGTGCGCGAAGGCGATCGTCGTCGCGCGCGCGGGCACGCGCGCGAGCGCCGCGTCCACGTCGGGCGCGGCGCGCGACGTGCCGCGCGCGCCTCCCGCCGGATCGCCCGTGCCGACGAGGGCGAGCGTCGCGCCTCCGCGGTGCACGAGCTCGACGTCGTTCACGAGCACGGTCCCGAGGTGCGCGTCGCGCAGCGACTCCTCCACCTCCTCCCACCCTGCGTACACGTCGTGATTGCCCGGGATCATGTAGACGCCGAGCGGTGCCTGCAGCGAGCCGAGCGCACGGGCGTACACCGCCACGTCCTCGGCGCGGTCGTCCACGAGATCGCCGGTCACCGCGATGATGTCCGGCTGGAGCGACCGCGCCGCGTTGACCACGCGCTCGAGGAACCGGCGGTTGGTGTGCGGGCCGATGTGCAGATCGGAGAGCTGCACGATGCGCAGGCCGTCGAACTGCGGCGGCAGCGCCGGCACCTCCGCGTCCACGCGACGCACGACGAGCCGCCGCGTGCCGAGGTAGCCGAGCAGGAGGAGCACCGCGGCGGCGCCGAGCATCGCGCCGGCGAGGATGCGGCCCACGAGCAGTGCGGCGCCGAACGGCGCGCCGACGATGAGGCCGAGCAGCCCCGCGGCCGAGACGAGGGGCAGCAGGAGCTGCGTGTACCAGAACGGCCGCACCACGAGCAGGCGGAACGCCGCATTCGGGTAGAACGGCCACCCGCGCCAGAGCGCGAACGCGACGATCGGGATCGTCGTGAAGAGCGCGAGCGCCAGCGTGACGAGGCGCGCGCCCGGGAACAGCCCCGAAGCGAGCAGCTGCAGCGTCCCCCACGTCACGAGGATGTAGACGGCGAGCCGGAAAGCGATCGCGGCCGGACTGAGGCGCGTGCGACGGGCTCGAGGGGTGGGTGGCATGCTCTACGAATACGTGGGAAGGGCGTTCGGATCCAGTCCGTGGCTACGGTGCGACAATCGCGCCGCGGGTGGCCGCCTCGACCTGGTCGATGTCGGCGCCGATGTCCCCCCCGCCGTGGGCGCGCTTCCGGAGCGCGCCGATCCCTGCCCGGAAGTTCCCTTCGAGGGCGTTCACGAAGCCCACGTCGGTCATGCGCGGCGGACAGACCGTCTCGCCCGGATACAGGGAGCAGTCCGTGCCGACGATGACGTTGCGCCGGAACACGCCGGCCGGCGCATAGCGCGTGAGCGTGCCCTGACCCGTCGCGGCGTCGCCTCCCTTCACGCCGTAGGGACCGCCCTGGAAGACGTTGCTGTGCATGACGAGGCGTTTCGTCGGAGCGCCGTCGAAGATGACGCCGGACGTCTTCGCGTTCTGGTTGATGATCGTGTTGTGCGTGATCACGACGTCGGCCATCCCGTTCAACAGCTGGAACGCGGCGCCATCGCCGACGTACGGGGAGACGTTGATCCCCTCGGCGACGTTGTGCGTGACGAGGAAGCGTGCCGCCGGCACGACGTTACTCGGGTTGCTGCTGAATCCCGCCAGGTTGAACACGCTCCCCGTGTTGCGAATGCGGTTGTAGCGCACGGTGACGTCGCTCGACGTCGACCACGGCGCGGTACCGTCCTGGTTCTCCGACTTGAGGACGAAGGCGAAGCCGGTCTGCGCGTCGGACCAGTTGTTCTCGATGACGTTCCCCTCGACGAGCAGCCGGCGCACGTTCTTCGTCTCGACGAGGTTCTTCACCTGCCACTTGTTGCGCCACGAGAGCGGCCGCGTGATGTGGTTGTGGCGCAGCTCGATGTCGGACGGGACGAGCCCGGCGATGCCCGGATCGCCGCCCCCGAACAGTACGACCTCGTGTCCCGCCGCCAGGTAGTTGTTCTCGATCTTGAACGGACCCGCGCCGTTGTAGCCGAGCACCGCCTGCGAGTCGCCATGGTTGCTGTGGCACTCGGTGAGCCACGAGTCGATCACCGCCGACGTCGCGCTGTTGAGCGTGATGCAGCGCTTGAGGTCGAGCGATGGCGTGCCGTGCACGTAGCTGCGGTCGAGCACGAGATGATGAGGCATCGCCGCGACGGTGCGCTGCTGCTCGCCCCCCTCGCCGAAGCGCACGAGCATGTTGATCTGCGTCGCGGCCGAGGTGGCGCCGATCTCGAGACCGGTGAGCCGCCAATGGTGCGCGCCTGGTGCGGTGCCGATCGCCGGCGAGTAGTTGGGCGACAGGATGCGCGCGAGCCGGAGCGACGCGGCGCGCGACGGGGTCATGCGGCGTCCGGCGGCGCCGAGGGACGCGTCGGCGATGTCGGTGCGGATCACGATCCATCCGCCGGCGGGTGCGCCGCTCGGTGTCGCGCCGACGTTGCGCAGGACGAAGTTGCCGACGTAGGTCGCGCCGGCCGGCAGGAGCAGCAGGTCGCCGGGACGCGCCGCGTCGAGCGCGGCCTGCAGGTCGGCGCGCGCACCGACCCGCACGGCCCGCCCGCCGATGGGGTAGGTCGTATTGACCGTCACGCGAGGCAGTTCGGCCGTGGCGGCTTCGGCGCGACCTTGCGGCGCAGGCGCGGTCAGCGTGGCGGCGGCGGCGAGAGCGACGAGAGCGGGAAGACGCACGTGGTTCGCGAGGAGGTGAGTCGGCATAGGGCGAGCGGGGCGATCAGTTCGCCTCCGCGCGCGTACACTCATACCCTGTGACGGAGGGCCGTTCCGCCCCGCGTCGCCTTGACTCTGCATGCCGCGGGGTTATTCTACAATCACTGACGCGGGGTGGAGCAGCCTGGTAGCTCGTCGGGCTCATAACCCGAAGGTCGCGGGTTCAAATCCCGCCCCCGCTATCGATTCGGCCGGCCTGTGAAGGCCGGCCGAATCGTTTGCCGAAGGAAGTGGGGCAGGGTAGCTCAGGTGGTTAGAGCACGGCACTCATAATGCCGGGGTCGCGGGTTCGAGTCCCGCCCCTGCTATCGAGGGAAAGCAGACCAAAGGCGCCTCCGCGAGAGGCGCCTTTCTGTTCTTGGGCTATCCCTGGCGCCAGGTCCAGCGGCCGGACCGCGCGATTGCGTGGGCACGCGCCGCCGAATCCCTCCCACCCAGCCTGCGCGTCTGGACCTGCCGCCCCCGCGTCGGTACGATGTCCCTTCGCCGCGCGGCGTCGCTTTCCCGAAAAGGAGGCGGGCGCTCCCCGCGTCACTTCTCTCGAGCGCCACACGTGGGCCTGATGCGACTCGCCGACTTCATCCGCGCCAACCGCGAGTCGATCCTGGTCGAGTGGGAGGCGTTCGCGCGGATGTGTGCGCCGTCGAGCGGCACGATGGACGTCGCGGCCCTCCGCGACCACGCCGACCTGATGCTGACGGCCATCGCCGCGGACCTCGCGACTCCGCAGGGCTCGCGCGCGCAGGCGGCGAAGTCGAAGGGCCAGGCGCCGACCGCGAACACCGCAACACCCACCGCGGCCGAGGAGCACGGGGCGGGCCGGGCTGAGAGTGGCTTCAGCGTCGCACAGATGGTGGCGGAGTATCGCGCGTTGCGCGCGAGCGTAATCCGGCTCTGGACCCAGGCGCACGGAGCGCTGGGGGCCGACGAGGTCGAGGACCTCACACGCTTCAACGAGGCCATCGACCAGGCGCTCGCCGAGTCGATCGCTCAGTTCGAGGCACGCGTGGAGCAGGCCAAGGAGACCTTCATCGCCATCCTCGGGCACGACCTGCGACTCCCCCTCGGCGCGATCGCCACGTCGTCGGCGTTCGTGCTCGACGCGGGCGCGCTCGACGAGCCGCACCGGACTCTCATCGTCCGCATCGCCGCCAGTGCCAAGCGAACGGTGGAGATGGTCGGTGAGCTGCTCGACTTCACCCGCAGCCGGTTGGGGGGCGGGATCCCGGTCGTGAGGACGGACATGGACCTCGGAGCGGTCGTCCGCGAGGCGGCTGAGGAAGTCCGAGCGGCCTACCCGGGGCATGAGATTCGGGTCGACATCGTCGGTGAGCAGCGTGGGCAGTGGGACGCCGCGCGGCTCGCCCAGGCGCTGGGCAATCTGATCGGCAACGCCGTGCAGCACGGCCGCGACGGCGCCCCCGTGACCGTCGAGCTTCGGGGCGAGAGCGACAAGCAGGTCGCCGTCGCGGTGCACAACGCTGGAGACGTCATCCCCCCGGACCAGCTCAACGGCATCTTCAACCCGATGAAGGCACGCCAGACGCCCCGCAATGACGACCGGGGGCCGACGGGCAGCCTCGGTCTCGGGCTCTACATCGCCGAGCGGATCGTCGACGCGCATGGCGGCCGCGTCGCCGTGGAGTCGTCGGAATCGCGCGGAACGACCTTTACCGTCTACCTGCCGCGGCAGGAGACGACGACGGCGTAGACCCGGACCGCCCATGTTGCTTCCATCTCTTCCGCTGCACGTCGAGCCTTCGTCGCCGCCAGGCTCATCGACCCCCGAGCGATCAGTCATGCCCCGCGTCCGCCAGATGGTGCTCTGCTGGTCGGCTCTCACACTCGTCGGCTGTGCGACTGCACCGCGCCAGCCGGCGGACGCCGCACCGCAGCTCGTCATCACGATGGACGACCTTCCCGTCCACGGCACGCTCCCGCCGGGCGAGACGCGACTGAGCGTGGCCCAACGAATTCTCTCGGCATTCAAGGCGGCGGGGGTGCCC
>DASTSX010000427.1:0-6753 GCA_035760455.1 Gemmatimonadaceae bacterium
CGAGGAGCCCTTCCGTGTAGGGATGGTGCGCCCGCGCGAAGAGATCGATCGTCGTCGCTTCCTCGACGACCTCGCCGGCGTACATCACGATCACGCGCGTGCAGTTCTCGGCGACGACGCCGAGGTCGTGCGTGATGAGGAGGACGGACGTGCCCAGCCGCTTCGTGAGGTCGGCGAGGAGCTCGAGGATCTGCGCCTGGATGGTGACGTCGAGCGCGGTCGTCGGCTCGTCGGCGATCACGAGCGCGGGGTTCATGACGAGCGCCATGGCGATCACGACGCGCTGGCGCATGCCGCCGGAGAGCTGGTGCGGATACTCGCCGGCGCGCTGCTCGGGCGCCGGGATGCCGACGAGCTTGAGCATCTCGATCGCCTTGGCCCACGACTCGCGCTTCGACATGTTGGCGTGGATGCGCGCCACCTCGCCGATCTGATCGCCGACGGTGAAGACCGGATTCAGGGCCGTCATCGGCTCCTGGAACACCATCGCGATGCGGTTGCCGCGCACGTGCTGCATGGCGCGCTCGTCGAGGCCGAGCAGGTCGCGCCCCTCGAAGCGCATCACGCTGCCCGGCTCGATGCGTCCGGGCGGCCGAACGAGGCGCAGAATCGACAGCGCGGTGACGCTCTTGCCGCACCCCGACTCGCCGACCACGCCGACCGTCTCGCCCACGCCGACGCCGAGCGACACGCCGTCCACGGCGCGCGCGACGCCGGTGTCCGTGTAGAAGAACGTGTGGAGGTTCTCGATCTCGAGCAGGGGCGTCGTCATGCCTCGGAGGCGAAAGCCGCGTCGGAGCTGCCGCGGGGAAGCTGCCGGGGGTCGAACGCATCGCGCAAGGCGTCGCCGAGGGCGTTGCACGCGAACACGGTGACGAGGATCGCCAGCCCCGGGAACAGCGTGAGCCACCAGAGCTCCGCGACGCGCTCGGCGCCGTCCTCGATGATCGTCCCCCAGCTCGCCGTCGGCGGTCGGACGCCGATGCCCAGATACGACAGCGCCGCTTCGAGCAGGATCACGTTGGCGATGCTGAGGGCAGCGGCGACGAGCGCGGGAGCGAGCACGTTCGGTAGCACATGCCGGACCAGCAGCCTCGGCACCGGCGTGCCGAGTGCACGCGCGGCGAGCACGAACTCGCGGTCGCGAAGCGCCAGCGTTTCGGCCCGCACCAGCCGGCTCACCCCGAACCACCCCGTCCCCGCCATGAGGAGCGTCAGCGGCACGAGGCCCAGCCGTCCCCACAGCGCGGCGACCATGATCAGCACGAGCAGGCGCGGGACGGAGATGGCCGCGTCGACGAATCGCATGAGCACGGCATCGACGGCGCCGCCGACGAAGCCGGCGACGATGCCGACCGCGATGCCGAACGACATCGCCAGCAGCACGGAGCCCAGCCCGACGGCCAGCGACACGCGGCTGCCGTAGATCAGCCGCGAGAGGACGTCGCGGCTGTACGGGTCGGTGCCGAAGGGATGCGCGGCGGAGGGGGGCTGGCTCTGGAGTCGCTCGATGTCGAGCTGCGCGATCGGATCGTAGGGCGCGATGACGGGCGCGAGGATCGCGCCGAGCGCGACGAGGAGGAGCACGACGAGCGCGATGCGCGTGCGCGAGTCGCGGACGAGCGCGCGGAGCATGGGGTGCGCACCGATGCCGCCATCGATCGGGTCCGGCACCGTGGCGTCAGCCGACACGGATGCGCGGATCGGCCGCGGCGCTGGCGAGGTCGGCGAGCAGCGCGCCGAGGGCCACCGCGACGCTCGTCACGAGCACGGCCGCCGTGATCAGCGGGTAGTCGCGCGACGCGATCGCGTTCGCCGCGAGCAGGCCCATGCCCGGCCAGCTGAACACCTTCTCGACGAGGAGCGCGCCGGAGACGAGGGCGGGCAGGTAGAGGCCGGCCAGCGTGATCGACGGCAGCAGCGCGTTGCGCAGCGCGTGTCGGCGAACGGCGCGCCGCCGGCTCAGCCCCTTCGCGATGGCCGTGCGCATCCAGTCGCTCGGCATCACCTCGAGGAGGGCGCTTCGCTGGTGGCGCGAGATGGCGGCCGTGGCGAGCAGCGTGAGGGTGGCGACGGGCAGCACCAGATGCCTCAAGCGATCGACCAGCCGCTCCGCCGGCGACATGTAGTCGTGCAGCACCGGATCGACGATCCCGCTGGGGGGGAAGATCGGCAACCGGTAGGCGAACACGATGAGCACGACCAGCGCGAGCCAGAAATCCGGCACCGAGTACAGCACGAGCAGCACGCGGCCGAGCCAGCGATCGCGCGCGCCGCCGGGCCGCTCGGACTGGAGCACCGCGACGACGATGCCGAGCGCGAAGCTGAGCGCGAGCGCGAGCCCGACGAGGAGCAGGGTGCGCGGCAGCGCGTCGGCGATCACGTCGGCGACGGGACGCCGGAAGGAGAAGGAGAATCCGAGCTCCCCGCGCAGCGCGTTGCCCACCCAGCGGAGATACTGCTCCGCCACGGGCCGATCGAGGCCGAACTCGGCGCGATAGCGCTGGCGCACCTCCTCCGTGACGCTGGGCCGGTCGAGGGCGACCGCGATCGGGTCGCCCGGCGCGAGATGAACGAGGATGAACGTGACCGTCGTGACGAGGAGCACGACGATCGTCGCCTGCAGCAGCCGGCCGGCGACGTAGCGTCGCACGGGCTACGGTGTCGGCCGGAGCCCGATCCGATCCCGGGCGGTGCGTTCGGCGGCGGGGATCCACCAGTCGGCCATTCCCGACCAGTAGCCGTCGGCGCGCATCGGGGTCGTGCGGATGCGCTTGTGCAGGCCAGCGACGCTCGGCGGCTCGTACAGCCAGATCCCCGGCGCGTCCTCGATGATCGTCTCGAACGCGCGGCGGGCGTAGACTCGGGTGCGCGCCGGCTCGAACGTCAGCGTGGCGCTGTCGAGCAGCGCGTCGACCGCGGGATTGCTGTACGAGCCGAAGTTGGAGCCGTCCTTGCCGATGCCGCTCGTCGTCCAGCTCTGCTTGAACCCCGAGACACTCGGATCAGTGGCGTACAGCTCGAGGATCGTATCGAAGCTGCGATCGCCGTTCCTGGCCATGAAGCCGGCCATGTCGACCTCGTCGATCCGCGCGACCGCGCCGATCTGCTTGAAGGCGTCCTGCAGCAGCACGGAGTACTGCTTCCGCGCCGCGCTCGATACCGGCGTGGTGATGCCGAACTCGAGCCGGCGTCCGTCCTTCGCGCGCACGCCGTCGGGTCCGACCAGCCAGCCCGCCGAGTCGAGCAGCGCCCGTGCGCGGGTGGTGTCGTAGGGAAGCTGGGGGAGCGTCGTGTCGGCGGCCGGGAGGGAGCGGGGGAAGGGGCCGTACGCCGGCGCGCCATAGGTGCCGAACACGTTCCGCAGCATCGCGCGACGATCGACGGCCATCGTCAGGGCGCGTCGAACCGCACGGTCGCCGAAGATCGGGTGCGGCAGGCCGGGCTGCTTGGCGTCCACGTTGTTCAATGCGAGATACGCGTAGCCCAGCGTGGTGTAGGGTACGGCGCGCCGGGCGGTGTCGGTGGCGATCTTCGCGAGGTGCTCGGGGCGCAGCTGCTCGAAGAAGTCGGCGTCGCCGGCGAAGAATCGGGTGACGGCCGTGTTGAAGTCGGGGGTCGGCACGTACACGATGCGGTCGAGCTTCGGGCGCCCGCGATAGTTCGCGGTGTCGGCGACCAGCTCGAGCCGCTTGCCCGGCTCGAACCGCGCGAGGCGGAATCGTCCGGAGCCGATGCCGCGGCGCGTGATCTCCGCCGTCTTCATCTGACCCGCAGGCGTGTTGCCGAGGATGTGCTGCGGCACGATCGAGACCTGGTACACCAGATCGTAGAACTGCTCGGGGGTGTGCCGCTTGAAGTAGGCGACCGCGGTGAGCGAGTCGCGCACGGCCACCGAATCGATGTTGCCGATGAGCGGGAGACCGGGGGAGCCGAGCGCCGGATCCTTCATGAGCGCGACGCTGTAGCGCACGTCGCTCGCGCGCACTGGCTGACCGTCGTGCCAGCGGGCGCGCGGGTTCAGGTGGAAGACGATGGACAGCGAGTCGGCCGCCCATTCCCACCGGTCGGCGAGCTGCTTCCTGAAGCCCTTGTCGCCCACGGTGTTCAGGTCCTCGCCGATCTCGGCGAGTCGGTCGTACAGGAGATCGGTGATCTGCCGCTCGATGATCTGTCCCTGCAGCGCGGGGAGCAGCGTGGCCGGCTCACCCGGCTGCGCGACGACCATCGTGCCGCCGATGTCGTTCGGTCCCGCCGTGGCGGACTGCTGCTGGACGTCCCGGCATGCGACGAGCATCAGGCCGGCGAGCGCGACGTGAGTCCAGCGTGCGGGCTTCGCCCGGAGCGGTCGAGGCAGTCGTGGCATGGTCGGCGGGAGAGAGGGGCGGGTCAACGATGGGACGGCACCGACGCACGGTCAAGCAATGCCGCCGGGCGCGACGCTCAACGCCGCCACGTCCACGCGTCGTCGCGATAGCGTGCGGCGATGTCGCTCGCGTCGCGCGAGAGCTCGCCGTCGACGACGAGCGGCCGCGCATCCGGATCGGCGAGGGCGCGCACCGCGCCGAAAAGCGCGTCACCCACCTCGGCCAGGACGGGTGCGCGCCCCAGTGCGTCACGCAGAGTCGCCGGAGCGGAGGCCAATGTCACCGGCTCGCGCATCAGATCCGCGATCGACGACTGGTCGTCGTCGATCAGGATGGAGCCGTGCTGGAGGAGCGCTCCGCGGTCGCGCCATTGCGCCGACCCGACGAGCTTGCGGCCTCCGAGCGTGAGCTCGCCGCGCGCCGGCTCGGCGAAGCAGGGCGCCGCCGTCGGCGGCGCGGTGCGAGTGCGGGGGCTCGCCGCGTCCACAGGAACTCCCAGGGCGTCGAGCGCGCTGGAGAGCAGGGCATTGATGCGCGCGTACTCGGCCAGCAGGGGCCCGGCCTGCTCGCACGGCGCGGTGACGCTGTAGGTGATCTCTCGGTGGTGGAGCAGCGCGCGCCCGCCCGTGGGGCGGCGGACCACGCCGATGCCGCGGTCGGCGAGCGCCGGCTGCCGATACATCCCGGCCGCGCGCTGGTTGCGGCCGAACGAGAGGGTGGGCTGCGACCACGCGTAGACGCGGAGCACGGTCTCCCCGGAGCGACGGGCGCGGGCCATCAGCGCCTCGTCGAGCGCCATGTTTTCGGCTCCGCCGAGTGGCGGGGAGAGCAGCAGACGCCAGGGCAACCGTTCGGCGGCTATAATGAAGGATCGCGCGGAACGTCGCGCTTCGCTGGAAGATAACCGCACTCCACATTCCGATGAATCACCGGTGCCCTCGGGCGCCTGAGGCTTGGATGACGACCACCACCAGAGGCACCGCGATCTCGCCCACGGACAGCTTCGTGGCGCGCCACGTTGGCCCGAGCGACGCCGAGATCGAGGAGATGCTCGCGGTCATCGGCTACTCCTCGCTGGACGAGCTCGTCGACGCGACCATCCCGGAGGCAATCCGGTTCCGCCGGCCGCTCGCGATCCATTCCGGGCGAACCGAGCACGAGGCGCTGGCCGCGATGCGCGCGATCGCGGAGAAGAACCGCATCTTCCGCTCGTACCTGGGCTACGGCTACCACGACACGCTCACGCCGCCCGTCATCCAGCGGAACATCCTCGAGAATCCCGGCTGGTACACGGCGTACACGCCGTACCAGGCGGAGATCTCGCAGGGCCGGCTGGAAGCGCTGTTGAACTTCCAGACGATGGTCATCGACCTCACCGGGCTGGAGATCGCCAACGCATCGCTGCTCGACGAGGGGACCGCGGCGGCGGAGGCGATGTTCCTCGCGTACCAGGCGCGCGGGAAGGACGGGAAGTCCACGTTCTTTGTCGACGCGCGCTGTCATCCGCAGACCATCGACGTGGTCGAGACGCGGGCTCGCGCGCGCGGGATGCAGACGGTGGTGGGAGACGCCGAGAGCGCGACGTTCGGGAGCGAGGTGTTCGGCGTGCTGCTCCAGTACCCGACCACGGACGGCGCCGTGCTCGACTACCGTGAGGCCGCCGAGCGGGCCCACGCCGCGGGCGCGCTGGTCGTCGTCGCGGCGGATCTGCTCGCGCTCACGCTGCTCGCGCCGCCGGGCGAGTGGGGAGCCGACGTGTGCGTCGGCAACACGCAGCGGTTCGGCGTGCCGCTCGGCTACGGTGGCCCGCACGCCGCCTTCTTCGCCACGCGCGACGAGTTCAAGCGCACGATCCCGGGCCGCATCATCGGCGTGAGCCGCGACGCGAGCGGCCGGCCGGCGCTCCGCATGGCGCTCCAGACGCGCGAGCAGCACATCCGTCGGGAGAAGGCGACGTCGAACGTGTGCACCGCCCAGGTGCTGCTCGCCGTCATGGCGGGGATGTACGCCGTGTGGCACGGCGCCGAGGGGCTGACGAACATCGCGCGGCGCATCCATCGGCACACCGCGACGCTCGCGGCCGGGCTCGAGCAGCTCGGTCACGGGCTGGCGAGCGACGTCTACTTCGACACGCTGAGCGTGGAGCTCGGCGCCGGCCGCGCGGACGACGTGCTCGCCGCCGCCGCGGCGCGCGGAATCAACCTGCGCCGCGCCGGCGACGCGCGCGTCGTCGTCGCGCTCGACGAGACCGTGACGGAAGACGACGTGCAGGAGCTGCTCCTCCTGTTCGCCGGCGGCGAGCCGGCGCCGGAGACAGGCGGCCTCGCCGCGGACGTGGACGACCGGTTCGACGAGCGCTTCGCGCGCACGAGCCCATTCCTGACGC
>DASTSX010000428.1:0-12361 GCA_035760455.1 Gemmatimonadaceae bacterium
GACCTGAACTCCGGCCAGGCGGGCGTCATCCTCCAGAAGCTCCGCACGTACAAGGTTCGGCTCGCCGTCGTCGCCCCCACCGAGCGCGTGGTGCCCAGCGTCCGGTTCAGGGAGATGGCGGCCGAGGAGCGCAGGTCGGGCCAGTTCGCGCTGTTCGAGACTCGCGACGCCGCCGCGGCGTGGCTGGTGACGGGAGAGCACGAAGTCGTCAGGAAATGACCGCGGTGCCCGCCGGGGCGCCTCCCCGATCCGCGAGCTGGTCGGTCTGCTCGCGTACGGCGCGCTCTTCGCCGCGTTCCTCTTCGGCGGTGCGGGAACGTGGCATTGGCCGCGCGGTTGGGCGTTGCTCGGTACTCTGCTCGTCGTCCGCGGGCTGAGCGCGCTCCGGCTCCTCGCCGTTCAACCCGGGCTCGTCGCCGAACGAGCCAAGGGCCCCGTGGTCGAGGGCCAGCCCCTGGCCGACCGGCTGCTCCTCGGCGGCTTCATGGCCACCTTCGCCGCGCTCGTGGCGTTCGCCGGCGCCGACGCATGGCGGTTCCAGCTGCTCCCGTCGCTGCCCTCGTGGACCCGATTCGTCGGCTGGGCGGCGTTCGTGGCGGGATGGTGGATCATCTACCGCGCGCTGCGCGCGAACGCATTCGCGGTCACGGACCTGCGCGTGCAGGACGAGCGCGGACACCGCGTCGTCCGCGACGGCCCGTACGGCGTGGTACGCCATCCCATGTACGCCGGGCTCGTGCCGGTGATGATCGGGATGGGCCTCTGGCTGAGCTCCACGGCCACGGTCGTCGCCGCGGCGATCCCGACGGCGATCCTCGTCGCCCGCGCTCTGCTCGAGGAGCGGATCCTGCTCGCGCGACTGCCCGAATACGCCGACTACGCGTCGGCGGTGCGGTGGCGGCTGCTGCCCGGCGTCTGGTGAGAGCATGACCCGACGCGATGTGCGAATGGCGGCGATGGCGCGTGCCGCGCTCGCCGTTGCGCTGCTCGTGTCGCCAGCGATCGCGCGAGGGCAGCAGGTGCTGCGGGGCTCGACCGGGGATCGGCGCTGCAGCGCTCGACCATGACGTGGCAGGACGGATGGCCGATGGTGGGGGACGCTGCCCTCACGGATTGCGCGTCCTCGTCCATCGTCGGAGCTTTGCTCGCATGCCCGGACACCGGATGATCAGGGGAATCGCATGCGCCGTCGCGGCGCCGTGGCTGCTCGGCTCCGCGCTCGCTGAGGCACAGTCGCCCGCGACGCTCAAGGATGCCTACCGCGGCGCGTTCCGCATGGGCGCGGCGATCAACGCGGCGACGGCGCTCGGCACCGACTCCGCCACCCAGCGGCTCGTGCTCCGCGAGTTCGATTCGATCACGCCGGACAACTTCCTCAAGGCGGCTCGGGTCAACCCGCAGCCCGGGGTCTACGACTTTCGCGCCGGCGACGCCTTCGTCGCCCTCGGCGAGCGCCACAAGCTGTTCATGGTCGGGCACACGCTCGTGTGGCACAACCAGGCGCCGCCCTGGTTCTTCACCGACTCCGCCGGCAAGCCGAACACGTCGCAGCAGCAGGCCGAGCGCCTGCGCAGCCACATCGAAGCCGTGGCCGGCCGCTACAAGGGTCGGCTCCACGCGTGGGACGTGGTCAACGAAGTGATCGGCGACGACGGCAACTACCGGCCGACCACCTGGGTGCGCGGCATCGGCAACGGCGACACGCTCGTGTCGCTCGCCTTCAAGTACACGGCGCAGTACGCGCCGGGCGCCGAGCTGTACTACAACGACTTCAACGCCTGGCGCCCCGCCAAACGCGACGGGATCGTCCGTCTCGTGCGCATGCTCCAGAAGCAGGGCATTCGCATCGACGGCGTCGGCATGCAGGGCCACTGGGGGCTCAACTACCCGGAGAACCGGTACATCGAGGCGGCGATCGACTCCTTCGCGGCGTTGGGGGTGAAGGTGATGATCACCGAGCTCGACGTCGACGTGCTGCCGCTGACGAAGGAGGGTCAGGTGATCGGCCAGTCGCTCGCCGAACCGCAGTGGCAGAACGAGGAGTTCAAGAAGTTCCTCGATCCGTACGCGTCCGGGCTGCCGGAGGCGGTGGAGCAGCAGCTCACCGCGCGCTACGAGGAGCTGTTCCGGATCTTCTGGCGCAAGCGCGACAAGCTCGACCGCGTGACGTTCTGGGGCGCGCACGACGGGCTGTCGTGGAAGAACGGCTACCCGATGCCGGGGCGGACGAACTACCCGCTGCTGTTCGACCGCAGTCGCCAGCCGAAGCCCGCCTACCATGCCGTGATGCGCGTGCCCGCGACGGTGCAGCAGTAGGAGCGCCGACCAACGGCGGGGGAACGGGAACGGCCGGATCTGAATTTGGTGATCGGTTCTCCTGCCGTTCGGACGCCACTCGAACCCAGCCGGACGATCGAGGCATCGAACGTCATTGCCGCGCGTCCGCACCGATGTGAGATTCGGACCGCCCCCGCCGATCGGATGCCATGACGCTCGTCCTTTCCCCGCCGCCCGAGCCCCGCGAAGTCGATCTGCAGACGACCTACGACGCGATCGTCGTCGGGTCCGGGGCCGCCGGTGGCATGGCCGCCCACGCGCTCACCGCCAAGGGCCTCAAGGTCCTGCTCCTCGAAGCGGGAAAGAAGCTCGACCTCGCGAAGGAGCTCCGCTCGATGCAGTGGCCGTACGAGCATCCGCGTCGCGGCGACGCGCCCCCCGGGTGGCAGGCGCTGTCGCTCAACGAGTACAACGTCCGCAAGCCGCCCTACGCCACGGTCAAGGACACCGCGTTCAAGCACGTGTACTCGTACGTCGCCGGCTGGGGCGGATCGGACTACGTCAAGAACATCCTCGTCGACGAGAAGCAGAACCCGTACACGGGGACGAACTACGCGTGGGTGCGGGCGCGCGCGCTCGGCGGCAAGACCAACATCTGGGGCCGGCTCGCGCTCCGGCTCTCCGACTACGACTTCAAGGCGAAGACGCGCGACGGCTTCGGCGAGGACTGGCCGATCTCGTACGCGGACGTCGAGCCGTACTACGACCGCGTCGATCGCTACCTCGGCATCTCGGGCCACAAGGAAGGGCTGCCACACCTGCCGGACAGCATCTTCCAGCGCTCGACGAAGCTCAACGCCGCCGAGGTGAAGCTGCGCAACGCGCTCAAGCCGATGGGGCGCACCGCGACGCCGTACCGTGCCGGCGTCACCACCGATGGGTTGAAGCACAACAAGTATCGCAGCAAGTGCTTCGGCCGCGGCGCGTGCATGCGCCGGCCCGGCGGCTGCGACATCCACGCCGCGTTCGACTCGCCGACGGGGCTGATCTACCCGGCGATGGACACCGGCAACCTCACGCTGCGCACCAACTCCACCGCGCACGAGGTGCTCGTCGATCCGAGAACCGGCCGCGCGCGCGGCGTCGCCTTCGTCGACAGCGTGACGCACCGATCGCTCGAGGCGAAGGCGAAGGTCGTCGTGCTCGCGGCGAGCACGCTCGAGTCGGCGCGGCTGATGCTGCTCTCGAAATCGCCGCAGCACCCGAACGGGATCGGCAACTCGAGCGGCCACGTCGGCCACAACTTCTGCGAGCACCTCATGGGCCCGGGCGTCACGGGGCTCGTGAAGGATCTCGTCGGGAAGCCGCACACGATCGAGGACGGACGGCCCGGCGGGTTCTACGTCCCCCGCTTCCGCAACCTCGCCGAGAAGCGGAGCGACTACATCCGCGGCTACGGCTTCGAGGGGAACAGCGGGCAGTCGATCTTCCCGTGGAGCACGGGGCGGCCGGGCTTCGGCAAGGCGTACAAGAAGGAAGTGCGCGACTACGCGGGCGCGTTCATCAACATGGGCGGGTTCGGCGAGGTGCTGCCGCGCTACGAGAACGCCGTCGGCATCGACCCGGAGGTGAAGGACGCGTGGGGGATCCCCGTCCTGCGCTTCGACTACAAGTTCGGCGACAACGAGCGGAAGATGGCGGTGGACATGGCCGACACCGCGAAGGAGATGTTCGAGGCGGCCGGCATCGAGGTCATCGGCGTGGACCGCGAGCTGCTCACCGAGGGCTGGTCGATCCACGAGCTCGGCACCGCGCGCATGGGCAACGACCCGAAGACCTCCGTACTCAACCAGTTCCAGCAATCGCACGACGTGCGCAATCTCTTCGTCGTCGACGGAAGCTCGCACGTGAGCGCGTCGTGCCAGAACCCGACGTGGACGATCATGGCGCTCGCGTGGCGGTCGTGCGACCACCTCGCCGACGAGTTGCGCAAGGGGAACCTGTGAGCGACTCCATCGATCGTTGGACCCGGGCCTCCTCACTGACGCGCCGCGAGATGCTCGGCGCGACCGCCGCCGCGCTCGTCCTGCCGCTGCTGTCGGCGCGGCCGCTCGCCGCGCTCACCGAGCATGCCTTCGCCGCGCGCTTCCTGACGCCGGCCGAGTTCGCGCTGGTGGACGAGCTGTCGGACATGATCATCCCCACCGACGAGGTCTCGCCGGGCGCGCGGGCGGCGCGCGTCGCCGGCGAGATCGACCGCCGGCTCGCCGATTCCATCGACGCGCAGCGGAAGGAGCGCTTTCGTGCCGGCCTCCGCGCGGTGAACGACCTCGCGCGCGAGATGACCGGCTTCACGTTCATGCGCGCGACGCCCGAGCAACGGCTCGCCGTGCTCACGCGCATGGCGGCGGCCGAGAGCGATCCGAAGACGCCGGCGGAGCGGTTCTTCGGCCAGATCAAGGGCGCGACGGCGCAGGCGTACTACACGTCGAAGATCGGCATCCACCAGGACCAGCAGTACAAGGGGAACGTGTATCAGACGGGAGAGTTCGCGGGATTCGAGGCGCAGTGAGTTGGTGAGTTGGATAGCGAGATAGTGGGGGAGCTGTCTCGGGACACTCCTGCTTCCTGAGGCCGTTTCCAACCAGCCCGCTATCCAACGCACCCACTCACCATCTCTCATGCACTCTCGCGAATCGCTCTCCCGCGATCTCGCCGCCCTCGGGCTCGCGCGCGGCGACACGGTGATGGTGCACGCCTCCGTGCGCTCGGTCGGTCCGGTGGCCGGAGGCCCCGACCAGATCCACCTCGCGATCACGGACGCGGTCGGCGCCGACGGCACGCTGCTGATGTACGCGAGCTGCCCCGAGCACTACGACGAGGTCGGCCGCGACATTCACGCACCCGAGATCGAGGCGGAACTGCTCGAGAAGCTGCCGCCGTTCGACGCGCGCACCGCACGCTCGGCGCGCGACAACGGCGCCCTCGTCGAGCTGCTCCGCACGTATCCGGGCTCGCAGGTGAACCATCACGTCGCGCGGTTCGTGGCGTGGGGGCGCCACGCCGGGCATCTCTTCGCCGAGCAACCGTGGGACTACGCGCTCGGCGCGGGCTCGGTACTCGAGCGGTTCGTCGCGCTGGATGGGAAGATCCTGCTCCTCGGATCGGACCACGACACGGTGACCTTCCTCCACTACGCCGAGCACGTCGGCGACTTCCCGGACAAGCGCGTCGCGCGGTACCGCGTGCCGGTGCTCGAGGACGGTGCGCGCGTGTGGCGCTGGATGGAGGAGATCGACACGAGCGACGGCGGCGCCCACGTGCACTGGCCCGAACGCTTCTTCGCGCGGATCGTCGACGGACATCTGCGCGCCACGGGCAACCGCGGCGGACGCGTGGGCGACGCGCGGTGCCATCTGATCGGGGCCCGGGCGCTCCACGAGGACGCGCTGGCGATCATGGCGCGCGTCGCCGTGGACGCCGCGTGGGCGGAGCGGCTCGTCGAAGGCACCGATCCGACGTTCAGAACAACAGGCCGACGGTGACGGGGACGTAGGAATAGTCGAACGCCGACCCGGGCAGCCAGTGCAGGCGAGCCTCGGCGAATCCCTGCAGGGACAGCACGCCGAGCCGCATCCCGACGCCCGCGTTCCACCCGAGCTGAGTGGTCGTGTCGCATCTGTCCTGGTCCGTGCAGCCCGTCCGGTTCATCCCCAGCCCGCCGATGACGTACGGCGAGATCGCCGGCAACGCGTTGCGCGGGCCGAAGGCGAGGCTCACCGAGCCCGACACGATCGTGCGCGCGCCGGGGTCGGACCCTGCGGAGCCCACCGTCGTCGACTTGAAGCCGAACCGGTCGTACGCGGCATCGAGGCGCAGGCTCACCGGCAGGAGCGGCACGCCCATGTCGAGGGTGCCGAGGGCGCGCCAGCCGGGATTGAACTCGTCTCGCATCGAGCCGAAGGGCATGGCGAGGCCGGCACCTACGCCTGCCGACACCGGGCTCTGAGCGACGAGCGACACGGCGGGCGCCGCGAGCGACATCATGAGGCCGACACCGATCAGCAGCGCACGCATCGCGAGGTCCGGGCTTGGGTACGGGGAAGATGCGCGCTGCGTCCCGTCGGCGCACGGGGTGACCTGCGATGCGAGACGAGCGAGCAGAGGTCGAGCGCGCGCTTGACGCGGTCGATGCCGCGCTGCACTGTCGGCGCTCCCAACACTCGACGGAGAGTTGAATGCGGAAGCCGGTGCGGATTGCGTTGCGGATTCTCGCTGGGGTGGTCGGTCTCGTCCTGCTCGTCGTGCTCGTGTCGTACGTCGTCAGCGGGATGCGCCTGAGAAAGCGCTACGACGTCGCCGGAAAAGCCGTCCCCGTTCCCACCGACTCGGCATCGGTGGCGCGCGGCAAGGTCCTGGCGACCCTGTATGGATGCACCGGCTGCCACACGCCGACCCTCGCCGGCATGACGATGATCGACGGGTTCCCCTTCGCGCGGCTCGCCTCGTCGAACATCACACGCGGTCAGGGAGGGATCGCCTCGGCCTACACCGACGCCGATTGGGAGCGGGCGATCCGGCACGGCGTGCGAAAGGATGGGACGCCGCTCTTCATCATGCCATCGAACGAGTTCAACCGGATGAACGACGAGGAGCTCGGCCGTCTCATCGCATACGTGAAGAGCGTGCCGCCCGTGGACAGGACGCCGACGCCGCGCGTCGTCTACCCGCTCGCTCGCGTCATCCACACCTTCGGCGCGCCCCTTGTGCCGGCGGAGAGGATCGACCACGCGACCCAGCGCAATCCGCAGCCGCCGCCTGGCGCGACGCTCGCGTACGGCGAGTACGTCGCCGGTGCGTGCAAGTTCTGCCACGGCGCGGACCTCGGCGGCCAGCAGGTCGGCGGCGAGCCTGGCGCGCCGCCGTCGCCGCCGATCGGCCGCGCGAGCGTCGTGGCGCGGTGGACGGAAGCGCAGTTCTTCGAGACGATGCGCACGGGTGTCACGCCCGAGGGACGCAAGCTCCGCGCGCAGTACATGCCGTGGCCGGAGATCGGTCAGCTCGGTGACGACGAGCTGCGCGCGCTGCACATGTACCTGAAGCAGGGCGTCACCCAGACGGCGGCGGCGCCGTAGCCCGTCGGCCCGATGGCGCGCCCGCCGCACGGTCATCCCGAGCGAGCGCAGGCCACCCTGTCATCCCGAGCGAGCGCAGGTCACCCTGTCATCCCGAGCGAGCGCAGGTCACCCTGTCATCCCGAGCGAGCGCAGCGAGTCGAGGGATCTGCACTTCGGGCGGGGCTACTTGCCAGGACGACCAGGTGCAGATCCCTCGACGTCGCTCGGGATGACAGGTGCAGACCCCTCGACTTCGTTCGGGATGACAGGGGCAGATCCCTCGACGTCGCTCGGGATGACAGGGGCAGACCCCTCGACGTCGTGTCGCACCATCCTTCATCACGCGCCAGGCGCGCGGGTCGAAGCGCGTCCCACGCGCATCACCTGGTCCGCCGCGACCACCCACACCTCGTCTCCCTCGTTCGGCTCGACCTCGGCGCAACCGGTGAAGTCGCCGAAGGCGGGGAGCACACCGACTTCCGCCCCGAAGAGGAAGCACGGCAGCCGCTCGCGCTGTCGCGCCCGGCCCACGAGCACGACGCACGGATGCACGTGCCCTGCGAGCACGTACGCGTCATCGCACGGCGCGGGGTGATGCGCGAGCGCGAGCGACCCCTCGCGCACAGGCCCGTCCACGCACGCCATCCCCACCTCGGCGGGCGGATCCCCCGCCCGCCGATCGTGGTTGCCCCGCACGATCCGCATCTCGATGCCCGCGTGTCGCGCTCGCCACGCAGCGATCGCCGCGAAGGTCCCGGGGTTGCGTCCCTCGCGCGCGTGCAGGAAGTCGCCGAGGAACTCGATGCGCGCCGGCGCGAGCCTCGCCACGAGGACATCGAGCCGCGCGAGAGCGTCGCCCGTCGTGCCGCGCGGCACGCGCACGCCGAGCGCGCGGAACGCCGCCGCCTTGCCGAAGTGCGGATCGGCGACGAGCAGTATCCGTCGCCGCGGCCACCAGACGGCGCGCTCGGCGCACAGCTCGAGCGTCTCGCCCGCGATGATGACGGACGCGCTCACCCGGCCGCGCGCTCCAGCGCCACCTGCATGCGCTTGATCCGGTCGGCCAGCTTCTCGCTCGACACCTTGTTGCGCGTGCGATCGACGAGCAGCGGGAACGCCATCGGCGTAACGCGCTTCGGCGCCGTGACGACGACGCGCGCCACCGACAGCCGCTGCAACGCCGCGCCGAGCCGGCTGCGCTCGAGCTGGCGCTCCAGCACCTCGCGATGCGCCTGCGCGAGCAGGAGGTTGTCGGGGTCGTAGCGCTGGAACACGTCGAAGAACAACCCGCTCGACGCCTGGAGCTGGCGCGCCGTCTTCCCCGAGCGCGGCAGGCCGGGGAACACGAGTCCCGCCACGCGCGCGATCTCGCGGAACTGCCGCTTCGCCATCTCCGCGGCGTTGAGCGACGCGGGCAGGTCGTCGATCAGCCGATCGGGTGACAGCAGGCCGGCCTCGAGCGCCGCCTCGAGCGGTGGCTCGTCGGGCGAGAGGAGCTCGATCCCCCAGTCGTTCGACGACATCGCGAACGAGATCGGCACGAGTCGCGACATGCGGTACGCGACCAGCGCCGCGAGCCCCTCGTGCACGAGCCGCCCCTCGAGCGGAAAGACGAACAGGTGCCAGCCGTCGCGCGAGTGCACGCGCTCGATCAGCAGCTCGTCCGCGCGCGGGATCGCCGACCATTTCCGCTGCAGCTCGAGCAGCGGCCGCAGCGCCTCGAGCTCCGGTCCACGATAGACACCCTCGGCGGCTTCCTGGAGCCGCCTTCGTAACAGGTGAGCCAGCTCGTCGGAGAGCGGCAGCCGGCTGCCCATCCAGCGGGGGATCGCGCCCTTCGTGTTGGGCGCGCGCCGCACCCACACGCGCATGTCGCGCACGCGCACGAACTCGAGCGGCGTGCCGGCGAAGAAGAAACGCATGCCTGGCGTGAGTCGCGCAACGAACGACTCCTCCACCGAGCCGAGCACGCCGCCGCGCAGGTACTGCACGACGATCTGCGCGTCGCTCACGATCGTGCCGATCGACATGCGATGCCGGCGCGCCTGCTCCCGGTCCGTCAGCACGTACCGGCCGTTCTCGCGCTCGAGCCGCGCGTACTCGGGATACGAGCGCAACGACTCTCCGCCCGAGCCGACGAACTCCAGCGCCCACTCCCACTCCTCGTCGGTGAGCGCGGCGTACGCGCGCGTGCTCCGCACCTCGGCGAGCAGCTCACTCGCGACGAATCCGCCGCCGAGCGCCACGGTGACGAGATGCTGCGCGAGGACGTCGAGGGGCCGCTCGACCTGGAGCCGCGCCTCGATCGCGCCGGACTCCATCCCGTCGCGCACCGCCGCCACCTCGAGCAGCTCCAGCGCGTTGGTCGGCACGCAGGTCACGCGGCTCACCCCGCCAGGTCGATGCCCGCTGCGCCCCGCGCGCTGGAGCAGCCGCGCCACCCCCTTCGGGCTGCCGATCTGGAGCACCCGATCGACTGGTGTGAAGTCGACACCCAGGTCCAGCGACGACGTGGCGACGACGCAGCGCAGCGAGCCGTCGCGCATCGCGTTCTCCACCCAGTCGCGCGTCTTCCGGTCGAGCGAGCCGTGATGAAGCGCGATCGTGCCCGCCCAGTCCGGCCGCTCGGCGAGGATCGCCTGGTACCAGATTTCCGTCTGCGAGCGCGTGTTGGTGAACACGATCGTGCTCTCCGCCTCCGCGATCGCCGCGACCACCTGCGGCACCATCGTGGTGCCGAGATGGCCGGCCCACGGGAAGCGCTCGATGACGGGCGGGATCAGGGCGTCCACGACGACCGACTTGCGCTCCACGCCGCGCACGATCGGACCTCGCTTCGCCGTCGGGCCGACGCCGAGCAGTGCGTCGCGCGCCGCGTCGAGGTTGCCGATCGTCGCCGAGAGCCCCCAGGTGCGCGCCCGCGGCGCGAGCGTGCGGATCCGCGCGAGCGCGAGCTCGGTCTGCACACCGCGCTTCGTCCCCATCAGCTCGTGCCACTCGTCCACGACCACGGCGCGCAGCTCGCCGAACAGCTCGCGCGCCTCTGGGCGCGTGAGGAGCAGCGTGAGGCTTTCGGGCGTCGTGACGAGCGCGGTGGGCAGCCGCTTGCTCTGCCGCGCGCGCATGCCAGGCTTCGTGTCGCCGGTGCGCGTCTCGAGCGTCCACGGCAGCCCCAGGTCGTGCACCGGCGCGGCGAGCGACTCGATCGTGTCGGCGGCGAGGGCGCGGAGCGGCGTGATCCAGAGGACTCGGAGCGGCGGCGCGGCGGCGCGCTTCACCCGCGGGCGCGCCTCGCTCGCCGTGCCGGCATGTCCGGTCTCGGCCATCCACTCGAGCAGCGGGCCCCACCACGCGGCGAGGGTCTTCCCCGTGCCCGTCGCGGCGTGAACGAGCCCGCTCTCGCCGCCCAGGTACGCTCCCCACACCGCGCGCTGAAACTCGAGGGGCGTCCAGCCGTTCTGCTCGAACCAGCGGATCGCCGGTGAGAGGTCCGTCACGACGGCATGCCCTCGAGCATCGCGCGCAGGGTGTCCATCGTGTCCGCCTCGGATGCGGGCTTGTCCGTGCGCCAGCGTGCGATGCGCGGGAAGCGCACGGCGACCCCCGACTTGTGGCGCGGCGAGCGCTGGATCCCCTCGAACGCGAGCTCGAACACCTGCACGGGCTCCACCTGCCGCACCGGCCCGAATCGCTCGACCGTGTGCCGGCGGATCCACGCGTCGAGCGAACGGATCTCGGCGTCCGTCAATCCGGAGTAGGCCTTCGCGAACGGCACGAGCGCGTCCCCGTCCCGGAGCGCGAAGGTGTAGTCGGTGTGGAGGAGCGCACGCCGGCCGTGGCCCGGCTGCGCGTACACCATCACCGCATCCACGCTGTACGGCTCGACCTTCCATTTCCACCACGCCCCCTTGCGACGACCGACGCCGTACTCGGAGTCCAGCCGCTTGAGCATCAGTCCTTCGGCGCGCTGGTCGCGCGCGCTCCGGTGTGCGCCGCGCGCGTCGTCCCACGACGCGAGCTCGATGGTCGGCGACAGCACGAACGCGCAGCCGAGCGCCGCGCGTTCCACGACGCGCGCCAGCTCGGCGCGACGCGCCGACAGCGGGTCGGCGCGCAGGTCGCGCCCCTCGTGCTCGAGCAGGTCGTACGCGACGAGCACCACCGGCACCTCGGCGAGGATCTTCGGCCCGAGCTTCTTCCGGCCGATGCGGCGCTGCAGCTGCGCGAACGGGAGTGCCGCGCCCTGCTTCCACGGCATGATCTCGCCGTCGAGCACCGTGCCGTCGGGCAGATGCTCCGCGGCGTCGGCCAGCTCGGGAAACCGCTCCGTCACGAGCTCGCCGCCGCGCGACCAGACGTAGGTGCGCCCCTCGCGGCGGATCACCTGGGCGCGGATGCCGTCCCACTTCCACTCGGCCTGCCACTCGACCGGCTCGCCGAGCGTCTCGACGTCGGCCTCGAGCGCGTAGGCGAGGTAGAACGGGAACGGCCGCGACACGTCGGCGTCGCGGCTGTCCGCCGTCACCAGCGCCGCGAAGCTCTCCGCCGTCGGCGTCCAGTGCCCGCTCAATCGATGCGCGATCACTCCCTCGTCCACGCCGCTCGCCCGCGCGAGGGCGCGTGCGACGAGCTGCTCCGACACCCCGACGCGAAAGCTCCCGGTGATCAGCTTGTTCCAGATGTACCGCTCCGTGCCCGAGAGCTCGCGCCACGCCGAGCGCACGGCGACGCGCTGGTCGTCTTCGGTCATCGTGCCGATCGGCAGCAGGCGCCGTCCGACCCACTCGTGCAGCGGCAGGTCTTTCCGCTGATCGTCCGAGCCATCGCTCGCCGGCAGCAGGAGCGCGATCGTCTCGGCCAGATCACCGACGCTCTGGTAGCACTCGTCGAACAGCCAGTCGGGCACGTTCGCCTCGTCCATCGCCCACTGGGCGATCCGCCGCACGGGGATCAGCCGCTTCGGCCGG
>DASTSX010000429.1:0-10942 GCA_035760455.1 Gemmatimonadaceae bacterium
ATGATCGACGTCGTCATCGTCGGCGCCGGCGCGGCCGGCCTGATGTGCGCGCGCGAGCTCGCGCGCGCCGGCCAGCAGGTGCTCGTGCTCGAGGCGAGCCATCGCGTCGGCGGACGCGTGCTCACCCTGCTCGAGACGCACGCCGGCGTCCCGATCGAGCTCGGCGCGGAGTTCATCCACGGCGACGCACCCGTGACCACCCGGCTGCTCGACGAGGCGCGATTGGCGACGCTGCGCGTGAGCGGCGAGCACGTGCGCTCGGATCGCGGCGAGCTCGCGCCGCAGGGTCCGATCTGGAAGCGGATGTCCCGCGTGTTCGCGCTCATGAGCGCCGAGCGCCGGAACGACCGCTCGTTCCAGGAGTTCCTCGACGACCGGCCCGGAGGGGCGCGGCTCGCGCGGGAGCGCGAGCTGGCCCGCGGGTTCGTGCAGGGGTTCAACGGCGCGGATCCGTCGCTCGTCAGCGAGAAGGCACTGGCCGAGCAGGGGGATCCGACCGAAGGCGCGGCGGATGCGCGCCGGATCGTGGATGGCTACGCGACGCTCATCATCCACCTCGAGCGCGAGGTGGCCGGGCTGGTGCAGCTCCAGAGCGTCGTGGAGCGCATCGAGTGGAACGAGGCGGGAGTGCGGGTCGTGGCGCGGGACGGGACGGCGCACGCGGCGCGCGCGGCGGTGATCACGCTGCCGCTCCCGATGCTGCAGGACGGCACCGTCCGTCTCGACCCCGACGTGCCGACACTGACACGCGTCGCGAGCCGGCTCGTGATGGGTCACGTGGCGCGCGTGAACGTGGTGCTTCGCGAGCGCTTCTGGGAGACGAAGGTGGACGCACTCGGGTACGTCCACACCCCCGAGCGCCCGTTCACCGTGTGGTGGACCCAGCACCCGGTGCAGGCTCCACTCCTCGTCGGCTGGGCGGGCGGACCGCCCGCGCTCGAGCTCACCCTGAGCGGGACGGTAGAGGAGACGGTGCTCGCCGAGCTGGCGCACTCGTTCGGGCTGCGGCGTGCTCGCGCCGAGTCGCTCGTGGAGTCGATCCTCTGGCACGACTGGTCGAGCGATCCGCTGGCGCGCGGCGCGTACAGCTACGTCGGGGTCGGCGGCAGCTCCGCGTCGCGCACGCTGGCGAGACCGATCGAGAACCGCGTGTTCCTCGCGGGCGAGGCGACGAGCGAATCGAGCGGAGGCACGGTCGAGGGCGCCCTGGCGAGCGGCCAACGCGCCGCCAGGCAGGTGCTGAAGGCGCTCGGCGCCTAGCGCCGCGGACGCTTGCGCTTCGCCTTCGAAGCGGGCGTCGCCCTCGCGCCCCGCTTCGCCTTCGCGCCGCGCTTCGCCTTCGCGCCCCCGGTCCCCTTGGCGCGCGTGGCCTTGGCCCGGCGCGCGACCTCGAGCGCGCGCTCGGTCCATTCCCTGAGGGCGATCGCGTCCTCGAAGATCTCCTCCGGGAGCTGGTAGTACTGCATCGACGGCGTGCCCTCGCCGTACGGCTGGAAAGGACCCATGCCGCGCGTCTCGAAGTCGGCGCGGTTGGTGTCGTCCACCTTCAGGTAGAGCGTGTCGTCGTCGATCAGCGCGAAGAACAGTTCGCCCGCGTAGAGGCCGACGCCGCCGAACATGCGCCTGGCGCGCACCGTCGGGAGCACGCGGCCGAGCTGATCGAGGACGAAGGTCAGGTACCCGGAACTGACCGCCATCATCACCTCCTCGTGTCGCCCGGCGCACCGAGCAAGGTGCCCACCGTCTCGACCCGGTACCCGCGCGCGCGCAGGCTGTCGATCAGCGGGCCGATCGCCTCGCGCGACGTGCGCCGGCTCTCGTACCATGGATGCAGCAGGATGATCGACCCGGGGCGCACCCGGTCGAGCACGTGGTCGACGATCCCCTCCGACGTCTCCGCGACCTGGGGGTAGGAGTCCGGCTCGATGCTCCACGTCACCGTCGTCCGTCCCGTCGCGGCCAGGTAGCGCGGCAGGCCGACCAGCTTGTAGCCGTACGGCGGCCGGAACCAGATCGGTCCGCGCTGGCCGGCCGCGCGCAGCAGCGAGTCGGTCGATTCGATCTCCTCGCGCACCCGCTGCGGCGACACGAGCACCATCCGCCGGTGCGAGTAGCTGTGATTGGCCAGCTCGTGTCCCGCCGCGGCGAGCTTCGCACCGGCCGCGGGAGATCGAGCGAGCTCGCGACCGGTGAGGAAGAAGGTGGCGCGCGCGCCATGGACGCGCAGCACGTCGATCAGCGAGTCCGCGAGGGCGTCACTCGGACCGTCGTCGAACGTGAGCGCGACGACCGGCTCGCGCGGACGCGCATCGGCGACGATGGTGCCGAAGAGCTGGAAGGTGCGAGACCGCGCGAGGAGCCGAGCGTAGAGGAGCGCGAGCAGCAGCAGCGCGGGCACGGCCAGCAGGAGCAGGACGCGGCTCCCCTGCTTGAGGAACGCCGGCCGCGGCGCGCGCATCGGCCCGGCCGCCGGGGACTAGACGGTCGCGGGAGCGGCGCTCGGCACGCTCGAACGCCCGCGGTACGCCAGCCAGAGCATGATGCCGCTGATGATCACGTGCGGTATGTTCAGGCCGATGTTTTCCCCGAGCGGCTTCGCCTGGAGCACTCCGGTGACGAGGTAGATGATCGCGTCGTATGCGTAGTACCAGCCGAACGCCGTGAGCGCGAGCCGCGAGGCACGCGCCGAGTGCAGCGCGGCGACCAGGAAGAGGATCGCGCTCAACCCGTGCGTGACGTCGTCGAGGAGGCTGATCCTGTACAACCCGAGCAGCATGTGCTCGCCGGGCTCCATCGGCATCCCGGCGTGGTGGACGTGCGGCTGTCCGTTGAGGCCGGGCATGTAGCCCAGCGCCACGACGACGAAGAAGAAGATCGCGAAGACGAACGCACCGACACGAACCGTCCTATCAGATGGCATTGAGGAGCTCCCGGAAGAAGCAGCGACGCTCGACGGCCAACCTGCCCAAGCCAGCGCCTCGTCCGACGATGGTACGGCGCGTGGGCCGGCTGGGGAAGCGTCTCGGCCTGGTGATCGTGGGGTTGCTGGGGTTCGGCGTGATCGTGAGCGCGATCTCGTGCTGGCGCACGCCCGCCGTCGCGGTGGGGGCGCGAACCGACGCCAGCGTCCGGATCGACGAGGTGACCCGGCTGCACCCGGTGACGATGGCTCGCGTGGTCACGCCGCGCACGATCGAGGACATCGTCACCGCGGTGAAGGCAACGGCCGGCCCGGTGTCCATCGGGGGCGGGCGGTACAGCATGGGGGGCCAGACGGCGACCCCCGACGGCACTCAGCTCGACATGCGGCAGTTCCGGGGCGTGGTGGCGCTGGACACGGCGGCGCGGACGATCACCGTCCGCTCGGGGACGCGCTGGCGTGAGGTGCAGGAAACGCTCGACCGCGTCGGCCTCGCCGTGAAGATCATGCAGACGTACAACACGTTCACCGTCGGCGGTGCGCTCTCGGTGAACGCGCACGGGCGCTACATCGGCCAGGGGCCGCTGGTGCGCTCGGTGCGCGACGTGACCCTCGTTCTCGCGGACGGGAGCATGGTCAGCGCCAGCCCGAACCACCGGCCGGAGCTCTTCTACGGTGCGGTGGGTGGCTACGGCGCCCTCGGCGTGATCGCCCATGTGACACTCGACGTGGCGACGAACTCGAAGGTCCGCCGCGACGACGAGAAACTCCCCGTCGCGTCGTACCTCGACTACTTCCGCCGCCGCGTCCGCGACGACACGACGGTGGTGTTCCACAACGCGGACATCTACCCGCCGGCGTACGAGCAGGTGCACGCCGTATCGTACCGCCAGACGAACGCGCCCCTGACCGTGCGGGAGCGCCTGCTCCCGTCCGATCAGCATGCGTGGAGCCACCGGACGGCGTACGAGATGATCACGGACTGGCCGAAGGGCAAATGGATGCGCGAGCACCTCATCGACCCGGTGATCTTCCGCGGCAATCCGGTGACGTGGCGGAACTACGAGGCGAGCTACGACGTGAGCGAGCTCGAGCCGAGCTCGCGCGCCAGAGAGACGTACGTGCTCCAGGAGTACTTCGTCCCCGTGGACAGCCTGAGCACGTTCATGCCGCGCATGCGACGCATCCTCCAGGCGAACGAGGTGAATGCCGTCAACGTCTCGATCCGGCACGCGCTGCCAGATCCCGGCACCTACCTCGCGTGGGCGCCGGACGAGGTGTTCGCGTTCGTGCTGTACTACAAGCAGCGCACCGATCCCGAGTCGCGCCGCGCGGTGGCGCGGTGGACGCGCGAGCTGATCGACGCGGCGATCGCCAGCGGGGGCCGGTACTACCTGCCCTATCAGCCGGTGGCGACGCGGGCGCAGTTCGCCGCGGCGTACCCGCGCGCCGCCGAGCTGTTCGCCGTGAAGCAGCGCGTGGATTCGACGGGCAAGTTCACGAACGCGCTGTGGGATCTCTACCGGCCGGCGGCCGGCGGGAGCATGGCGCCGATGACGGCGCAGCGCATGGCGGCGAACCTCCCCGCCGAGGTGCGCCTCGCGCTCGACAGCCTGAAGGGATACGCGCGGAAGGAGGCGAGGGAGTACCTCACGCATCCCGAGTGGGACCTCGTGTACGGCAGCGAGGCGTACGCGCGATGGCTCGAGGCGGCGCGGCGACCGAGCGGGTTCCCCTACGTCGGCTCGGTCGGGACGTTCTGGCGCTCGTACGCCGGCACCTACGACGCGGCAAAGGCGCGCCACGACGTCGACATGGGAACGCACGTCATGCTCAACGTCATCGGCGTGAGCACGGCGATCGAGTACGGGCTCAAGGGACTGTACGAGAACACGGTCGGCCGGCTGACGGAGTGGAACATGCCGGCGGGGGGCACGGCCGAGGATCGCTACGCCGCGAAGGTGGCTCGGGACTACGCGACGCTCATCACCACGAAGGGCTGGTACGAGTTCGCTTTCATGGATGCGCTCCGAGGGCTGTGGGGCGAGGTGCCCTTCGGCGGCCCGGGGTTCCTGCGCAAGTGGGAGCGGCGCTTCGCGCTGAGCGCGGAGTACCTGGTGAAGGCTGGCTACGCCTCGCTGATCGGCGCGGGGACGGCGGCGGGCTACACGCCGGACGAGCTGACGCGACACGTCGTCGCGGTCGGCTGGAGCGAGCAGCTCGACGCCTCGCTCGGCGGCACGGCGCACTTCGCGAAGGTGCGCGACCTCGATCGCGGGTATTCCCTGCTCTCGGTCGGACGATACGATCCCTACCGCGACGCGCTGCTCGCCCTCTCCCAGCACGCCGACTGCGTGCGCATCGCCGAGATCTCGGGGTCGGAGGTCGTGACGATCGCGGGGACGGCGCCGGCGGCCTGGCGCACGCCGCCGCGTTCGTCGGTGGTCGTCGCGTATCGCCAGCCGGACGAGCCGTCGCGCACGCGGATGCTGCTGCAGGTGCAGGCGCGCGATCTGCTCGACGTGCTGAAGGGCATCCGCGCCGAGAAGGCGTTCGTCGTCGAGCACATCTACGACTACTAGTCCGATGACGAGCGACCTCCGCACCCAGCTCCAGCGCGCCCTCGGGGCGTCGTACACGCTCGATCGGGAGCTGGGCGGCGGCGGGATGTCGCGTGTCTTCGTCGCCGACGAGGAGGCGCTCGGCCGCAAGGTGGTCGTGAAGGTGATCGCGCCGGAGCTCGCCGAGGGCATGAGTTTGGAGCGGTTCGCCCGCGAAGTGCGGCTCGCGGCGCGGCTGCAGCACGCGAACATCGTCCCCGTGCTCACGGCCGGCGCATCGGTGGGGCTGCCGTACTACACGATGCCGTTCGTCGACGGCCACTCGCTCCGCGCGCGGCGGCAGCAGGGCGCGCTGCCGGTCGCCGAGTCCGTGAGCATCCTGCGCGACGTCGCGCGCGCGCTCGCGTACGCGCACGCGCAGGGCGTCGTCCACCGCGACATCAAGCCGGAGAACGTCCTGTTGTCGGGGGGCGCGGCGGTCGTGACCGACTTCGGGATCGCCAAGGCGCTCGTCGCCTCGCGCGCGGCCGACGCCGCGTCGGCCGCCGCGACGACCACGGCGGGGCTGACCAGCGCGGGGAGCTCGCTCGGCACGCCGGCGTACATGGCACCCGAGCAGGCCGTGGGCGATCCGGCGACCGACCATCGGGCCGACATCTATGCCTGGGGTGTCGTCGCGTGGGAGCTGCTCGCCGGAGCGCACCCCTTCGACGGACGCTCGAGCGCGCACGCACTCGTCGCGGCGCACGTGCGCGATACGCCGCCGTCGCTCGCCGACCGCCGCCGCGACGTGCCGGCGCCGCTCGCCGGGCTCGTCATGCGCTGCCTCGAGAAGGACCCGGCGCGCCGTCCCGCTTCCGCGGCCGAGCTGCTCGAGTCGCTCGACGCCGTGGCGACGCCGCCGCCATCGCTCCCGTCGGGTGCTCGCCGCATCGCTCCGCCCGCGATCGCGGCGGTCGTGCTCGCAATCGTCGCCGTGGGTTCGATCGGCCTGGTGATCGCGCGCCGACCGTCAGCGGAGCGCGGCGACGCGGCCGGCGCGGTGACACGAGGCGACGCATCGGCGGCGAAGTCGCTCGCCGTGCTGCCTTTCGGCTCGGTAGGCGGCGACACGGCGAACCTCTACTTCGCCGAGGGCATCGCCGACGAGCTCACCACGGCCCTGGCACGAATGCCCGGGCTGAAGCTGGCCGGGCGCTCCTCCGTCGCGCGCTTCAAGCAGCGGGGCGCGAGCGCGCAGGAGATCGGCGCGGCGCTCTCCGTCGGTGCGGTGCTCGACGGCACCGTCCGCCGCGCGGGCGACCGTATCCGCGTGTCGGCGGAGCTCACCAGCGCGAGCGACGGGACTCTCCTGTGGAAGGAGTCGTACGAGCGCGAGCTGAAGGACGTCTTCGCCGTGCAGGACGAGATCGCGCGCGCCATCGTCAGCGCCCTCCAGGTGCAGCTCGCCGGCGGCCCGACGTCGGCGAGGGCGTCGTCGCGCGGCACGAGCAGCCTGGAAGCGTACGACCTCTATCTGCGCGCGCTGCGGCGATACAGGAAGCGCGGCGGGGACCTCGTGCTGGCCGAGCGCGAGCTGTCGCGCGCGATCGCGCTCGATCCGGGCTTCGCCCGTGCGCATGCGCTGCTCGCCTCGGTGCTCTGCGTCTCTCCCTACTACCTGGATACGCACGCCGGCACGGTGCTGCCGCGCGCGCGCGCCGCGGCCGAACGCGCGGTCGCGCTCGACCCGGACCTCGCCGAGGCACACGCGGCGCTCGGCCACGTGCACGCGGAGTCGTTCGAGTGGAGCCGCGCCGACGACGAGCTCCGGCGCGCGGCGTCGCTCGGCCCGAACAACGCCGAGATCGCCTTCCGGCAGGGCTTCACCCTGATCACCTCGGGGCGCGTGCGCGAGTCCATCGCGGCGTTCGAGCGCGCGCAGACGGTCGATCCGTTCTACGGCATGGCCGCGGTCTATGGGGGCTGGGCGAAGGCGCTGGTCGGGCGACGCGAGGAGGCCGTCGCGGACGTGCGCCGCGCGCTGGAACTCGAGCCCGAGAACGAGGCGGTGAACAGCATCTTCAGCGAGGTGCTGCAGATCGCGGGACACGGCGACGAGGCGGTGGCGTACGCGCGGCGCAAGCTTCGGCCGTCGCTCACCGTGCGTCGGCAGGGCCAGTACGGTCTCGTCCTCGGCATCGGCGGCGCGCGCGCGGAGGCGAACGCGCTGGTGCGTCGCGTGGAGGCGATGCCCGTCGGCCATCCCGGGCGCGTCACGGCGCTGTACCGCCTCTACCTCGGGCTCGGCGACACGACGCGCGCGCTCGACGCACTCGATCGCGCGGCGGCCGGCGACGGGGACCTCCTGCTCTCGCTGATCGTCGCCTCGCAGCACATCGATCAGGTCCGGCAGAGCCCGCGCTTCGCCGCGGCGGCTCGCCGGTTCAACCTCGACGTCGAGCGCGTGACGTCGCGCGACGGCGGCCGCTCGCGCTGATCCTCGCGTAGGCGTCAAGGCCGGCCCCAATGACCGCTCTCGGGGCGGTGCATGACGAGGAGCGGGGCGCCGGCGGGCCGCGTCTCGACCCGGAGCACGGAGCTCCGCGCCTCCGTGGCCTCCGCCACGGTCCGTTGGCGTTGGCTGGGCGCGTGCGCCTCAGCGCACCCCTTCCATCGCCGTGTGCGCCCGCGCGATGCGCGGCACCTCCCATACGCGCGGCTCGGAGGACGAGCCGTCGGGTGGATGCTCGACGGCTTCGACGAGCGCGGCGATCATCTGCGGCCGAGTCACGAGCCCGAGGCGCTGGGCACCGGCGCGGGTCGATGGGAGCGCGCGGCCGAGGGCATACAGGGGCGCGAGGAGATATGGCCACCGCCGTCCCGGACCGAGCACGTACCACGGGCGCAGGATCGTCGCGGCGATCCACGACGTCGCGCACGTCTCGCGGATGCGCGCCTCGACGGCGCTCCGCGCGGAGATGTACGCGTGCATCACGGGCGCCGGGTGCGCGACGCTGACGTAGACGAGGTGACGCACGCGACCTTCGACGGCCGCCTCCACCGCGGCCAGTCCCGACGGCAGATCAACCCGCGCGAACTCGTCGGCCTTGCGCGGCCCCGGGTGCGGCGTGCCGACGAGCTGCACGAGCGTGTCGGCCGGCGGCACCTCGTCGAAGTACGTCGAGGCGTCGAGCGCGTCGCCGAACACCGGCGAGACGCCGACGGGGAGCCGCGCCGCCGACGCGACGCGCACGAGGGCGCGCACCGTGTGACCGCGCGCGACGAGCGCTTCGCACAGCGCGCGTCCGAGGTATCCGGTGCCCCCCGTGACGAAGACGTGGCGCGCTCTCATCGCGCTCGCGCCCGATTCGCCGCGCGTCGAGGGTGAACTGGGTGCATCGGGATCATGTCGCAAGGACGCGCGAGCGGCCTGGCGTGGCACACGGGCGCGGACTAAGGTCATGGCATGCTTCGACTCCGTGCCGGGCTCTGCGCCTTCGGCGTTGCCCTGCTCGCCGCCCTCCCGACGCCGGGCCGGGTCGCCGCACCGCCGCGCTTCGAGTGCGACTCCCTCGTCCGGACGAGGCCGAGCGATCCGCTCCGCTACCGCCAGCGCGGCGATCGATGCGAGGGGGTGTACGGTAGGGAGGTTGCGGCCGGAAGCTCGAGCTTGCTTGTCGTCTCGCTCGTCGAGTGGCTCGAGCCGTTCGCCGACACCGCGTCCCCGCCCCTGCACATCGAGTGGGCGGCACCACGCGGTGCGCCGGTGTCGCTGCGCGCGTACTCGCTCCGGCCGGGCCTCTTCTACCGGATGGAGACGGCGCGCCCGATCACGGCGACGCACTTCGACTGGCCGTCCGACGTTCGGGCGCCGCTGCGGATCGGCAGCGCGGACGTCGGGGTCAAGGGCGCGACCGTGATGACGCTCGGCGGCGCGCGCCGCGAGGTGCTCGTGCCGCTGCGCATCGGACGTCGCGCCGCGGCCCCGCGCATGGCGAGCCATCGGCTCACGCTCCTGCCGTCGGTCGGCCTGAGCGAGGTGTTCGTGACGGTGGCGGCCACCGATTCCACCGGCGCTCCCACGCAGTATCTGAAGCGGGACGAGAAGCTCGGCTACGGCTACTATCCCGCGCAGCGCGCCATCGACGTGCGCCTTCCGGTGCTCGGCGCGTCGGGCGTGTACTTCGTGCGCGTCGCCGCCACCCTCGAGCGCGGCGGATCGGCCACGACGTCCGTCCTGCTGTTGCATCCGGGGCCGGTGGGCCGCGCCGCGCCGTGAGCGAGGGCGCCGCGGTGCGGAGCGCGCCCGCGCCCGCCGTCACGACGCCCAACCGCTGGCTGCCCGCCATCGTGTTCGCGGCGACGCTCGTGCTCGCGAGCGTGCTGCTGTTCGTGCGGGTGCCGTCCACGACCGTGGAGCTGAACGGCACCTTCACCGGGCTGGGGTTCGTGTCGGCCCAGGCGCAGCCGCTCAACCGGCCGATGCGCCTCGTCGCCCTCGGCGTCGCGGGCGCGACGGACGCACAGCTGCCGGAGGAGGCGGCGTCGGGAGGCGCCACCGCCGCGTTCCGGATCGCGGTGAGCGACTCGGCCGCCGCGGCGAACGCGGGGAGCATCGTGCTCGACCGCATCACGGTGCCGGCGGGAACGCGTGTGTGGCTCTCGCGCACGGAGCTTCCACGCCAGTATCGCCTCTCGCTTCGGCCGGCCGCGGCCGCTCGGATCACCGCGCACGCCGACGTCGCGGGGGCCGTCGCCTTCGCGTCGGTCGGCGCGCCGCGAAGCGCCGCGACGCTGGGGGCACCGCGCGGCGTGGACTTCACGTCGGGCGACGGAGCACTCGATCTCGAGATCACCCTCGCACCCGGGCCCACCGCGCCACGGTGGGAGCAGCTCGTGGTGCGCGAGGTTCGCGTCCATCGGGTGGACGACGACCAGGAGGCGGCGCGGCCGCTCGCGCGTCCCGTGTCCACGATCCTCGCCGGCTCGCTCTTCTTCGACGCGCTCGGCGGCACGGAGCGAAAGCTGCGGGCCGGCGAGATGCTGCGGTTCGGCGAGGCCGACGGCGTGTTCCTGACGGTGGATCTCCGCGACGACGCGATCGCCGCGATCTTCCAGGGCGACGTGCGTGAGATGCGCACCGGCTCGGGCGACCATCCGCGCACGCTCATGCCCTCGCTGCTCGAGTGGCTGCGCAAGCGACAGTCGCTCTCGCTGCTCTGGGGCTCGGCACTCTGGCTTTCCGGCGTCGCGCTGACCCTGCGCCGTTGGTGGAGGAAGCCGGAGTGACGCGCGTGCGCGGACTCGCCGTGCGCCTCGCGGCGATCGCCGTCTGCGCGGCAGCGCGACTCGACGCCCAGGGCGCGCCGGCGGGCGCGGCGGGAGAGACCGAGCAGATCGTCGTGATGATTCGCGGCACGCTCGACGGACAGGAGACGATCGGCGCGGGGATCCTCGTCGGCTCGGCGAACGACCGGCT
>DASTSX010000430.1:0-5390 GCA_035760455.1 Gemmatimonadaceae bacterium
GTGTCCTCCTGATGCCCGACGAGCCGCACGCTCATCTCGCGAACGCACGCGTCGTCGGAGGCGAGCGCGTCGAGCAGCCGCGTCACGTCGGCGTCCGACAGATCGCGCATCCGCCCGCGGTCGTTCTCCAGCGGGCGCCCCGCCGCGCCGAGCGGCGACGCGGGCGCGTCCGACCACCAGCCCCAGTTCCCGTTGCCGAGCGACTGCGCGGCGAGCCCGCAGATGAGCGGCGGCGCTCCGCGCGCTGCCGCGAGCAGCGCGGCCACGTCGATCGCCGCCGCCGGTTCGGCGGCACGCGCCGCGGGCGTCGGGCTCTCGTGCCCTGCGCTCGACATCAGCGCCGCCGTCGTCAACACTCCGAGTACACGCAACATGTTCACTCCGCTGTTCGCGCCCATGGGGTGAGCCCTCGGGCCAATGAAGGTTGAAAAATCAGCACCTGAGGTCGTGAGCACCGGCGCGCATGGCTTCGTGCGCGCCTGGTGCGACTACCTCAGGGGTACGGGCGTGGCTGCGGCCAGGGCTGCGGCCACGGCCCGACGGCATGACCGCCGGCGAGCGCGCGCACCGCCATCGCCTTGACCCGCGGGTCGGACGACTCGAGCAGGCCGCGGATCGCGTCGATGGACTTGTCGCCCATCGCCGCGAGCGCGCGGATGTACGCCATCTGCAGATCCTTGTCCTGCTCCGTCCGCAGCGCCGCCTGCAGCGCCGGTGCGGTCGTCGGATCCTCGATGTTGTAGAGCGCCCACGCCGTGAGCTCGCGCACGCGTGGGTCCCTGTCACTCAGCATCGCGACGAGCTGTCGTGGTGCCTGCTTCGGCTCCACGTTGCCGATCGACCAGACGGCGCGCGAGCGGACCTCGGGGCTCGCGTCCGCCAGCGCGCCGACGAGCGGCTCCATCGCACGCCGGTCGCCGATGTTGCCGAGCGACCATGCCGCCGTCTTGCGCACCGCGACGCTCGCGTCGCGCAGCGCGGCGGCCAGCGCGTCGATCGCCGGACCGGATTGGTCGCTGTCGGCGAGCGACCACGCCGCCATCTCGCGCACCGACTCGCTCGCGTCGCGGCGCACCGCGCTCACCAGCGCTTCGACCGCGACCGGCTCCTCGGCGTACTCGCTCAGCCCCCACGCGGCCACGCGTCGCAGCGACGCGCTCGAGTCCGAGCGGAGCACGCGCGCCAGCAGCGCCGCACGCTCGTCCGCGCCCCGCTTGCCTTCCTGCGCGCCGCTCTTCGTGAGCAGGTCCTGCATCGTGACGTTCACGGTGTTGGACGTGTTCACTATCGCCTTCGACGCGGCGCGCGCGACGGCGTTCGGCACTGCCACGCCGATCGCCTCCGCGACCCGCTCGCGGATGCTCTCCGCGTTCCGCTCGAGGTTCTTCTCGATGGTCGTGACGATCGCTTTGTCCACGCGCTCGGACGTCGACATGCGCTCCTCGGTGCGGGTGCGCTTCAGCTCCCGCTCCTGCGCGCGGTCGTTGGCGACATTCGCCTCATGGACGATGGACGCACTGGGCGTCGACTCGTCGTTCACGATGGCGGCGGGATGCCGCACCGTATCGCGATGCGCGGCGTCCTGCGCCACGGCCTGGCGCGCGCTGGCCGGCACGGGGGTGGCCGCGCCGACGACGATCGAGATCAGCGCGAGCGTGCCGATCAGCGTGGCGCTCTGTGTACGGCTCGGCGTCGAGTGCCGCAGCTCCGGATCGAGGATGGCGAGCATGCGCCCCTCGAACTCCTTCCGCCGCGCCATGGCCAGTGCCACCATCGGCGTCGCCTCGCGGCGCACCGAGGTCACGATGTCGAGCAGATGCTCGGCGTAGTCGGTCGCCCGCGTGCCGCAGGCGAGCGCCAGGTCGTCGCACGCGCGCTCGCTCTCGGCCCGCAGCTGCCGCGCCGCGGTCCACACGAGCGGATGGAACCAGTACACCGCGCAGACGACGCGGCCGAGCGTATGCCCGAGCAGATCGCGGCGCCGCACGTGCGCCAGCTCGTGCAGCAGCACCGCCAACCGACGCTCCTGGCTCCACTGCTCGCACTCGGCGGGGAGCACGATCGTCGGCGTTGCGAGGCCGCAGGCGAAGGGCATCTTCGCGTCGCGGCTCATCAGCAGCCGCGGCGGCTCCCGCAGCCCCAGGCGATCGGACACTTCATAGAGAGGCGTCAGCCACGACTGGTCGTCCAGCGGGTCGCTGCGCCGCACCAGGCGCCGCACGACGAGCGCCGACCAGGTGAGCGAGGCGACGATCGCCAGCGCGACGACGCCCCACAGGACGAGCGCGATCGACCACAGGCTCGCGTCGCCGATCGCCGCCAGAAGGCGAGAGGTGGCCGACATGGTGCCGTCGGCGACACCGGCAGCGGCGATCGGCGCGGTCGCGTTGGCCGCGGCGTTCGATGCGATCGTGCCCTTCGGCGCCGCGTCGGTCGCCACCGGCGCCTCCATGGTGCGCGGTCCGTCGACTGGCGCGGCAACGGCGCGCGCCGGCAGGACCTCGAGGCGAAGCGGTGCCCACGCGGTGAGCACCGGGATCAGCACCAGCGCGCCGAGCGTGACCAGCCAGACGAGGTGGCGTGCGCCGGCGGATGCCCGCTGCATGGCGAGCGTGATCCCGAGCGCGGCGACGAGGATCGTCGTCGCCTTGATGAGCAGCAGCACGAGCGGGAGGTTCCAGCTCTGGACGGCGCCCGAAGCGAGGAGGGAGGAGAGGTTCATTGGAGGATCATCTCCCGCTCTGGCGGGCCTGACGGATGGCGTTGCGGAGCCGTTCGATCTCGCCGTCGGCGACGTCGACGTCCGACATGCGGAGCAGCGCCGTCACCGCCTGCTCCGGCGATCCGGCGAAGTACGTCTGGACGACGTGCGCGAGCACGTCCTCGCGGGCGACTTCGGTGGACTGCGCCGGGTAGTAGACGTAGCGCGGCCCATCCTCCTTGAAGCGGATCAGCGCCTTCTCGCCGAGGATGCGCAGGACGGAGCGCACGGCGGAATAGGTCGGCGGGTCGGGCAGGTCGCCCATGATCTCGGCCACCGTGGCTTCGCCGCGCTTGTACAGGATGTCCATGACCTGCCGCTCTCGGCGGGACAGCGCAGGCGTCTCGGGTTGCTTCTTCATGAGGAGACCATTTGATGAAGGGGTGCTGAAAATTCAGCTATGCTGATATTTCAACGGAACGGACAGATTGTCAAGGGCACGCGCCTCACTCGTGCCTCAGCGCCTCGATCGGATCCAGCCGCGCCGCCCGGCGCGCAGGAATCACCCCGAACACCAGCCCGATCCCCACCGACACCCCCACCGCGATCAGGGTCTGCAGCAGAGGCGCGTCGGCCTGGACGTTCATGAGCGTCGTCACGCCGCGGCCGGCCGCCAGCCCGAACACGATGCCGAGCACGCCGCCGATGCCGGTGAGCGTCGATGCCTCGACGAGGAACTGGAGCAGGATGTCGCGGCGGGTCGCACCCAGCGCTTTCCGAATGCCGATCTCCCGCGTTCGGGCCGAGACGGACACCATCATGATCGCCATCACCCCGATCCCGCCGACCATCAGCGCCACCGACGCGAGCACGAGCATCACGAGAAAGAAGACGTCCGTGATCGACATGAACACGTTCAGCACCTGATCCTGGCTCAGCAGGTCGAAGTTGTTCTTGTCCGCCGGCCGAAGTCCGCGCATCTCGCGCAGCGCGATCGTCACGGCGTCCTGCGCCTCGGCGACCGAGATCCCCGGCTTCGGCTTCACCACGATGAACAGCGCGTTCGTCTTGTCGATGTTGTAGGCGTGCCAGGTGAACTGGAACGGCACGATCGCGCCGATCGACTGCCCCGGCGCGGCGAAGATGTTCTCCGGCTCCGCGTAGATGCCGACCACCTGCACCGGTCGGCCGCCGATCTGCACCCGTCGCTCCAGCGGCTGCTCCCGCCCGAACAGCTGCCGGGCGTGCCGTTCCTGGAGTACCACGACCGGCGCGCCACTCCGGAGCTCGCTCGTCGTGAACCATCGGCCTGCCACGAGCTCGCCTCCCATGAGCTCCTGGTAGCGGTCGTCCGCGCCGTAGACGACCACGTCGCGCGTGCGCGTGCCGCCGCTGCTCACGCGCGCCTGGAGCTGCGACCAGATGCTCGCGTAGGCGATCTGCGGCAGTCGCGCGATCCGTGCCGCCTCTGACGCGCGCAGGTCCGGGCGCACGCGCACGTGCTTCGGCAGCTGGTCGGGGTTGAGCGGCGTCGTGGAGAAGATCTTCAGCACGTAGAAGGTCGTCGGGCCCGCCACGTTGATCGTCGTGAGGATCTGATCGCGGATCCCCTTCACGATCGTCGCCATCGTCATCACCGTCGCGACACCGATCACGACGCCGAGGATGGTGAGGCTCGAGCGCAGCTTGTTCGTGCGAAGCGTGTCGACGGCGATGCTGACGTTCTCGCCGATCTGGTCGGCCGAGATCAGGCGTCTCATTCGGCGCGTAGCGCGGTGATCGGATCGAGGCGAGCGGCTCGGCGGGCGGGGTAGACGCCGAACAGCACGCCCACCCCGGCGCCGAGGGCGATCGCCAGCGTGACCGACCACCAGCTGATGCGCGCGGGGAGGGGAGACGCGGCGCTCACCAGCGTCGCGAACCCCCAGCCGCAGAGGACCCCGATCACGCCGCCGGTCATCGAGAGCGAGATCGCCTCGGCGAGGAACTGCCGCTCGATGTCCCGCGCGCGCGCGCCGACCGCCTTGCGAATCCCGATCTCGCGCGTCCGCTCGGTCACCACCATGAGCATGATGTTCATGATCACGATCCCGCCGACCACGACGCCGATCGCCACCACCGCCGGCACGACGGAGAACAGCACCGCGGTGAGGTTCTTCCAGAAGGTGACCAGGGCCTCGGCCGTCTCCACCGTGAAGTTGTTTTCCTGTCCGGGGCGGAGACGCCGAGCGAGCCGCATCGCCTCCTCGACGCGCGCCATCCCGGATGCCACGTCGATCGCGTCGGTCATCTTCACCGAGATGACCGTGGTGCTGCGGTGGCCGTAGATCATCTCGTAGCGCGACAGCGGGATGAGCGCGATCGCATCGAACGATTGGCCGAGCACGCGCCCCTTGGAGGCGAGCACTCCGATCACCTCGAACCGCTCGCCGCCCAGACGCACCTCTTCGCCGACGGGGTCCACCGCCTCGAACAGCTTCTCGGCCACCTCGAACCCCAGCACCACCACCGCCCGCCGCTGTCCTTCGTCGAGATCGGTCAACGGACGGCCGCTGGCGAATCGATAGTCCTGCACCTCCTGATATGGCGCGGTGATCCCGTGGATGGTGACGTCGCCCACCTCGCGATTGCGCCACTGGACATTGGAGAGCGGCGTGGGAAAGCCGGAGCTCATCGCCACCGCCTGGGC
>DASTSX010000431.1:0-17078 GCA_035760455.1 Gemmatimonadaceae bacterium
GATTGGATAGTCCGGATGCGGGTGCGCGGTGGGCCGATCAGCCGTTTCCGCTCCTGATCGCGCTCGATCCGGGGCCGGCCAGCGGGCCGCGCACCGCCTCGGTCTTGACCGCGGCCGGCCAGCCAACCGAGCTCCGCGCCACCTGGCGGCCGCGCGGCGGGGACAGCGTGTCGATCGTGCTGCGGCGGATCGGCTACTCGGGCTCGATCGGGCTCGGACCCGAGCGGGGAGTCCGATCGGGAGTCGCCGTGTCGGCTGCGGCGCCGAGCGCGCTGGCGGAGGTGGCCGCCGTGAATCCGTCCGCGCAGGCCCGCGTTCCGGGCGCCGGCGCGCGCGAGGAAGTCCGCAAGGACGCCGCCGCGCCGCAGGCCGCTCCGGCGCCGGCCGCCGGCCCACCCGTGCGGCAGCTCCGCGTGACCGCGCGCGCGATCGCCTGCCCGCGCTGACCACGATTCGCATCGTAGGCCGGGCCCGTGCGGAAGCGTTCACGGGCCTGGATGTTGCGCGTTCCGCCCTGTCGCCAAGCATCCGGCAGCGTCGCGACAGTAATAGATTCAACGCCGTGAAAACCTGGCAAACGGACGGCAGCATAGTGCCACCAACGCGCGTGTTCGGCGGCATCCACGGGACACTCGCGCCATGACGACGCTGCCCCCGGATCCGTCGTGGCACCACGACGCCATCATCTATCAGCTGCATGTCAAAGCCTTCCGCGACTCCAATCGCGACGGCTTCGGGGACTTTCGCGGCCTGCTCGAGAAGCTGGACTACATCGCCGACCTCGGCGTGACGGCCGTCTGGCTGCTCCCCTTCTACCCGTCGCCGCTCAAGGACGACGGCTACGACATCGCGGACTTCACCGGCGTCCACCCGAACTACGGCAACCTCGACGACGTCGTCGCGTTCTTCGACGCCGCCCACGCCCGCGGGCTCCGCGTCATCACCGAGCTGGTCATCAACCACACGTCCGACCAGCATCCGTGGTTCCAGCGCGCGCGCATCGCGCCGAAGGGATCGCCCGAGCGCGCCTTCTACGTGTGGAGTGACGACCCGAACAGGTACGCCGGGACGCGCATCATCTTCACCGACACCGAGACCTCCAACTGGACCTGGGACCCGGTGGCGCAACAATTCTTCTGGCACCGGTTCTTCAGCCATCAGCCCGACCTCAACTTCGACAACCCCGCCGTGCTGGAGGGGGTGCTCGACGTCATGCGCTTCTGGCTGCGGCTGGGGGTGGACGGTCTTCGGCTGGACGCGATCCCGTATCTCGTCGAGCGGGAGGGGACGATCTGCGAGAACCTCCCCGAGACGCACGAAGTGCTGAAGAAGCTGCGCGCCGTGCTCGACGCCGAGTTTCCCGGCCGGATCTTCCTCGCCGAGGCGAACCAGTGGCCGAACGACGTGCGCGAGTACTTCGGCAACGGCGACGAGTGCCACATGGCGTTCCACTTCCCCGTCATGCCGCGCATGTACATGGCGCTGGCGCGCGAGGATCGCACGCCGGTCGTCGACATCATGGAGCGCACGCCGGCGATCCCGTCGCAATGCCAGTGGGCGATCTTCCTGCGCAATCACGACGAGCTCACGCTCGAGATGGTGTCCGACGAGGAGCGCGCGTTCATGTGGAACCGGTTCGCCGCCGACCCGCGGATGCGCGTCAACGTCGGCATCCGCCGGCGGCTCGCGCCGCTGCTCGACAATGGACGCGACGAGATCGAGCTGATGCACGCGCTGCTGATGTCGCTTCCCGGCTCGCCGGTGCTCTACTACGGCGACGAGATCGGCATGGGCGACAACATCTACCTCGGCGACCGGAACGGGGTGCGCACCCCGATGCAGTGGAGCGCGGACCGCAATGCCGGCTTCTCGGGCGCGCCGAGCGCGGCCCTCTACTTCCCCGTGATCACCGATCCGCCCTACGGCTATCACACCGTGAACGTCGATGCCCAGGAGAGCACGGTGACGTCGCTGCTGCAGTGGCTCCGGGCGATGATCCGGCTGCGGCGGCGCTACCGTGCGTTCGGACGCGGCACGTTCGAGCCACTCGCGCCGGAGAACCGGCGCGTGCTCGCCTTTCTCCGGCGCTGGAACGACGAAGTGATCCTCTGCGTGAACAACCTCGCGCGGCACGCCCAGTACGTCGAGCTCGATCTCTCCGCGTTCGAGGGGTGGTCGCCGATGGAGCTGTGGAGCGGCCAGGCGTTCCCCACGGTCGGCACGCGCCCCTATCTCCTGACGCTGAGCGGGCGCGACTTCCTGTGGTTCCGGCTGCAGCCGCCGGGCGGACCCGAGCGGCTGGGCGCGGTGGCGCCGGTGGGCGCATGACGCTGCCGCCCGTGATGGAGCTGCTGGAGCAGCGGCCCGAGACGCCGCGCAGCGGGTGGCAGCTGCGCCGCGGCGCGCTCGTGGGCGCCGAGGGGGTGACCTTCAGCGTGTGGGCGCCGCGCGCGAAGGAGCTGGTGGTGCACGTCGCCGGCGGTGCCGGCGCTGGGGACCACCCGCTTTCCCGTGTGGACGGCCAGCGCGGCGTCTGGTCCGGCGTCGTGCCCGGCGTTCGCGCCGGGGACCGCTACGGCTTCCGCATCGACGGCGGCACGCCGCTCCCGGATCCGGTGAGCCGCTCCCAGCCCGATGGCGTGCACGAGCTGTCGGAGGTCGTCGATCCGACCCAATTCGCGTGGCAGGATGGCGATTGGCCGGGCATGAGCCTTCCCGACTTCGTGATCTACGAGACGCACGTGGGGACGTTCACGCCGGAGGGGACGTTCGACGCGATCGTCCCGCGGCTGGGGCAGCTCGCCGCGCTCGGTGTCACGGCGATCGAGCTCATGCCGGTGGCGGAGTTCCCGGGGCGGCGGAACTGGGGCTACGACGGTGTGCACACCTACGCGCCGCACCACGCGTACGGGGGGCCGGACGGCCTGCGGCGGCTCGTCAACGCGGCGCACCAGCACGGGCTCGGCGTGGTGCTGGACGTCGTGTACAACCACGTGGGACCCGAGGGCAACTACCTCGACCAGTACGGCCCGTACTTCACCGAAACGTACCGCACCCCCGGGGGGCGCGCGGTGAACTACGACGGTCCGGGGAGCGACGCCGTCCGCCGATGGGCGCACGACAACGCGCTGTACTGGATCTCGGAGTTCCACGTCGACGCGCTGCGGCTCGACGCGGTGCAGGGGATCTTCGACTTCGGCGCGCTCGCCTTCCTGGAGGAGCTCTCCGACGAGGTGCACGAGCTGGGGCGGCGGATGGGCCGCAAGGTCCAGCTCATGGCCGAGAGCGACCTGAACGACCCGCGGCTGATCCGGCCGCCGGAGCACGGCGGCTACGGCCTCGACGCGCAGTGGGCGGACGACGTGCACCACACGATCCACGCCACGCTCACCGGCGACCGGCACGGCTACTATCAGGACTTCGCCGGCATCGCGACGATCGCCGACGTCTACCGCGAGCCGTTCTTCTACGCCCGCCGGTACGCGCCGCACCGCGACCGGATGCACGGGCGCTCGTCGGCGGGGGTGCCGCGTCAGCGGTTCGTCGTCAGCGCGCAGAACCACGACCAGGTGGGCAACCGGCCGCTGGGCGAGCGACTGGCCTCGCTCGTTCCCCCGGACCGGCAGCGGCTCGCGGCGGCGCTCGTGCTCCTCTCCCCCTACATTCCACTGCTGTTCATGGGGGAGGAGTACGGCGAGACGGCGCCGTTCCTGTACTTCATCGAGCACGGCGACCCCGAGCTCGTGGAGGCGGTGCGGAAAGGGCGCCGGCGCGAGTTCGAGGCGCTCGGGCTGGCGGCCGCCGCGCAGATCGATCCGCAGGCGGAGGAGACGTTCGCGCGGGTGAAGCTCGACTGGGAGCGCCGCGACTCCGCCGAGGGCTCGCTCCTCCTCGCGCTGTACACCGATCTCCTCTCGCTGCGGCGCGAGGAGCCAACGCTGAAGCCGGGAGCGAGCGTGGTGCACGTGGAGGGCTCGGCCGACTGGTGCACCCAGCTCCGGTCGATGCCGCTGCAGGGAGACATCTTCGACAGCGTCCGCGCGCAGCGGACGCTGTGGTCCGCGTTCAACCTCACCGGTCGGCCCCAGGACGTGCCGGTGCCCGCCGAAGCGCCGTGGGGGTGGCGGCTGCGGCTCTCGACCGACGAGCCGACCTACGGCGGCTCGGGGATCACGACGGCGAGCGTCCCCCCGGCCGAGCAGGAGCCGGCGGCCGACGGGCCGAAGCGCCTGATCTCGGCGTCGCTGCCGGCGGAGCGGCGCGCCCGCACGGTGCGCCTCGCGCCATGGAGCGCGGCGCTCTACGTGCGCGACTTCGAAGACGGGAGCATCACGTGACGCTCCGGGTCTGGCCCGGCCGGCCCTACCCGCTCGGCGCGACGTGGGACGGCACCGGGGTGAACTTCGCCCTGTTCACCGAGAACGCGACCGGCGTCGAGCTCTGCCTCTTTCGCGAGGATCACGACGCCGAGCCGGCGGCGACGATCACGCTCACCGAGCGCACCGACCAGGTCTGGCACTGCTTCCTCCCGGACGTGCGGCCGGGCCAGTTCTACGGCTACCGCGTGCACGGCCCGTACGATCCGGCGCGCGGCCACCGGTTCAACCCGGCCAAGCTGCTGATCGACCCGTACGCGAAAGCGATCACCGGAGCGATCACCTGGGGCGACCACCTGTTCGCGTACAAGGTGGGCGGGCCGCGCGAGGACCAGGAGCCCGACCTGGCGAACTCGGCGGGGGGCGTGCCGAAGTCCGTGGTGATCGACTCGGCGTTCACCTGGGAGAACGACCGGCCGTTGAGCGTGCCGTACAACCGCACGATCATCTACGAGTGTCACGTCCGGGGGATGACGATGCTGCACCCCGACGTGCCCCCCGAGCTGCGCGGCACCTATCTCGGGCTCTGCAGCGACCCGATGATCGAGTACTTCCAGTCGCTCGGCGTCACCGCGCTCGAGCTGCTTCCCGTGCATCAGTCCGTCGTGGACCGGCACCTGGCCGAGCGCGGTCTGACGAACTACTGGGGCTACAATTCGATCGGGTACTTCGCGCCCGACGTGCGCTTCGCCACGCGTGGGCTCGGCAACCAGGTCTACGAGTTCAAGACCATGGTGAAGACGCTCCACTCGGCCGGGCTCGAGGTGATCCTCGACGTCGTGTACAACCACACCGGGGAGGGCAACCACCTCGGGCCGACGCTGTCGCTCAAGGGGATCGACAACTCGGCGTACTACCGGCTCGAGCCGGACAACCCGCGCTTCTACACCGACTTCTCGGGCACGGGGAACTCGCTGAACATGCGGCACCCGCGGACGATTCAGCTGGTGATGGACTCCCTCCGGTACTGGGTGCGGGAGATGCACGTCGACGGGTTCCGGTTCGATCTCGCGCCGGTGCTGGCGCGCGAGCTCTACGACGTGGACAAGCTGTCGGCGTTCTTCGACATCATGCAGCAGGACCCGACGCTCGCCGACTGCAAGCTGATCGCCGAGCCGTGGGACGTGGGGCCCGGCGGCTACCAGGTGGGCAACTTCCCCGTGCGCTGGACGGAGTGGAACGGCAAGTACCGCGACGCGGTGCGGAAGTTCTGGAAGGGGGAGACGTCGCAGGTGCCGGAGATGGCGAGCCGCATCGCGGGGTCGAGCGACATCTTCTCGGCGAGCGACCGCGGGGTGTACGCGAGCATCAACTTCATCACGGCACACGACGGCTACACGCTGCGCGACCTCGTGAGCTACGAGCACAAGCACAACGAGGCGAACGGCGAGAACAACCAGGATGGCCACAACGACAACATCAGCCGGAACTGGGGGGCGGAAGGGGAGACGGACGACCCCGCGATCAACGACCTGCGCTACCGGCTGATGCGCACCTTCCTCGCGACGCTGGCCTTCTCGCAGGGGGTGCCGATGCTGGCGCACGGCGACGAGGTCGCGCGGACACAGCGGGGGAACAACAACGCGTACGCGCAGGACAACGAGCTCACCTGGATGCCGTGGCAGCTCACGGAGGAGCAGAAACACCTCCAGGCGTTCACCCGCAAGCTCCTGGCGCTGCGTCAGGCACACCCCGTGCTGCGCCGTCGTCACTTCTTTCGGGGCGCGGTGATCCCGGGCTCGAAGCGGAAGGACGTGACGTGGCTGCGCCCGGACGGACGGGAGATGGAGGACGCGGACTGGCGGAACCCGCAGGCCCACTGCTTCGGCATGCTGATCGACGGCATGGCGACGGACGAGGTGGACGATCGCGGGCACGTGGTGTCGGGCGACACGCTCCTCATGCTGCTGAACGGCGGCGAGACGCCGGTGCGGTTCACGATGCCGCCGCTCGGCGAGCAGAAGATCTGGGTGGTGATGGTGGACACGGCCAAGCACGAGCTTCCGGTGGTGCGCCGGGGGCGTCTGACGGTGGATCCGCACACGCTCATGCTGTTGCGGTACGGCACGGACCGCCGGATCGCGACGAGCGCCGACGTGCGGCACGATCCGCTGACCCCGAAGGAGCAACACACGCCATGAGCGACCGATGAGCGAGACCCGCCGCGCGCCCGCGAGCGCGCCAACCCCGCGCGCGGCGGCCGAGCCGTCGATCCCGCCGATGGACGGCGGAGAGCGCGCCGCGCTGCTCGAGGGGCGCCACGGCAACCCGCACCAGGTGCTCGGCGCGCACGAGGCCGCCGCGAGCGGGGTGCCTGGAGTGGTGGTGCGCGTACTCCAGCCCGCCGCGGCGGACTGCGCGGTGGTGGTGCACGGTGTGGTGACGGCGCTGCGCCCGGAGGGCGACGGCTTCTTCGCCGGGTTCTTCCCGGGCGCGACGCTCCCCTTCCGATATCACTTCCGCTTCATCGCCGCCGACGGCACGACGTGGGAGCGCGGCGACGCGTACCGCCACTGGCCGACGCTCGGCGAGATGGACCTCTATCTCTTCCGCGAGGGGACGCACCGCCGGCTGTGGGACATGCTGGGCGCACACCTGCGCGAGATGGACGGCGACGAGGGGACGTCGTTCGCGCTGTGGGCGCCGAACGCCGAGCGCGTGAGCGTGGTGGGGGACTGGTGCCAGTGGGACGGCCGGCAGTTCCCGATGCGCCGCATGGGCGACAGTGGACTGTGGGAGCTGTTCATCCCGGGTGTGCACGAGAACGCGCTGTACAAGTACGAGCTGCGCACGAAGGACGGCGCGCTGCGCGTGAAGACGGACCCGCTCGCGCTCAAGATGGAGCAGGCGCCGAGCACGGCGTCGATCGTCGTGCGCGAGGGCAGCCACCCGTGGCGCGACGAGCGCTGGATGCGCGACCGCACGCGCCGCGACTGGACGCACGAGCCGATCTCGATCTACGAGGTGCATCTGGGCTCGTGGGCGCGCGTGCCGGAGGAGGGGAACCGCTCGCTCGGCTATCGCGAGATCGCGCCGCGGCTCGCCGCCCACGTGAAGAAGCTCGGCTTCACGCACATCGAGCTGCTGCCGGTGATGGAGCATCCGTTCTACGGCTCGTGGGGCTACCAGGTGACCGGGTACTTCGCGCCGACGTCGCGGTACGGATCGCCGGACGACTTCCGCTTCTTCGTGGACACGCTGCACGAGGCGGGGATCGGCGTGCTGCTCGACTGGGTGCCGGCGCACTTCCCGAAGGACGACTACGCGCTGCGCCAGTTCGACGGCACGTCGCTGTACGAGCACGAGGACCCGCGGCTCGGCGAGCATCCCGACTGGGGCACGCTGATCTTCAACTACGGACGGAAGGAGGTCCGCAACTTCCTCGTCGCCAACGCGCTGTACTGGCTGCACGAGTTCCACATCGACGGGCTCCGCGTGGACGCGGTCGCGTCGATGCTGTACCTCGACTACAGCCGCAACCACGGCGAGTGGGTTCCCAACCGCTACGGCGGCCGCGAGAACCTCGAGGCAATCGATTTCCTGCGGGAGATGAACGCCGTCGTGGGCGAGGATGCGCCCGGGTGCATCACCGTGGCGGAGGACTCCACCGCGTGGCCCGGGGTGACGCGGCCGATCGGCGAAGGTGGACTGGGGTTCACCTTCAAGTGGAACATGGGGTGGATGCACGACACGCTCGCCTACTTCGAGCGCGATCCGATCTACCGGCGCTACCATCAGGGGGAGCTCACGTTCGCGATGGTCTACGAGAACAGCGAGCACTTCATCATGCCCCTCTCGCACGACGAGATGGTGCACATGAAGGGATCGCTGTACGCGAAGATGCCGGGCGATCACTGGCAGAAGCTGGCCAACCTGCGCGCGTTGTTCGCGTACCAGTTCACGCGGCCAGGGAAGTCGCTGCTGTTCATGGGATCGGAGCTGGCGCCGTACGACGAGTGGAACCACGATCAATCGCTCCCGTGGCACCTGCTCGACGACCCGTCGCACCGGGGGATGCGCGACTATCTCACCACGCTCGCGCATCTCTACCAGGAGCTGCCGCCGCTCTGGGAGCGCGACGGCGATCATCGCGGCTTCGAGTGGATCGACACGGGCGACACGCAGCACTCGGTGCTGTCGTACGTGCGCTGGTCGGACCACGGGCATGCGGTGGTCGTGCTCAACCTCACGCCGACGCCGCACGCGCACTACCGGATCGGCGTGCCCGAGGCGGGGACGTACGTGCGGGTGCTGAGCACGGACGATGCGCGCTGGGGTGGAAGCGGCTACGGCCCGATCGGCCGGGTCCCGACGGACGACGTGCCGTACCACGGGCGGCGCTATTCCATCGGCGTCCCGCTGCCGCCGCTTTCGGCGCTCGTGCTCGTGCCCGAGCGGATCGTGCCCGCGTCGATCGCGGCGTCGTGACCCGGTAGAGTGGCGTGTTGATGTCCGACCGATCCGTCTCGACCGAGCGTCCGGCGCTGCGGCGGCTCGCCGCGCGGCTCGGCATCGCCGAGTCGTATCTCGACCAATCCGGCGACGAGCAGCGCATCACGACGGACGAGACGCGCGAACGGCTGCTCGCGGCGATGGGCATCGACGCGAGCAGCGAGGCGCGCGCGCGCGAGGCGCTGCAGCACCTCCGCCGGAAGGCGCGGCGTCAGTGGATCGCGCCGGTACGCGTGGTGCGCCAGACCAGCCGCCACCTGCGCCGCGTGCGCATTCGCGTGCCCGCCTGGCACGTGCACGAGGTGCACTGGACGCTGACGCTGCGCACCGAGGACGGCATCGCGCGGTCGTGGCACGGCGCCGTGCACGGCGGGCCGGGACGACAGCTCCCGCTCGAGCTGCCGGTGTCGCCCCCGCTCGGCTACCACGATCTCACGATCGAGCTCGAGGCGGAGGGCCGCCGCCGCACCGGCACCCAGCGGCTGATCGTCGTGCCGGCGCGATGCACGCCGCCGGAGGCGCGGATGCAGGGACGGCGCGCGTTCGGTATCACGGCCAACCTCTACACGGTGCGCAGCGAGCGGAACTGGGGGGCGGGCGATCTCGCGGACCTCTCGACGCTCGCCGAGTGGACGGCGCAGGTGGGGGGCGCGTTCGTCGGGGTGAACCCGCTGCACGCCCTGCGCAACGAGGGGTACGACGTCAGCCCGTACTCGCCGATCACGCGCCTCTTCCGCAATCCGCTGTACATCGCGGTGGAGAACGTGCCCGAGCTCGCGCACGACGCGTGGGCGCGCGCGTACGTCGCGTCGGCCGAGGTCCAGTCCGAGCTCGCCGCGCTGCGCGGCGCGCAGATGCTCGACTACGGCCGCGTGTCGGCGCTGCGCGCACCGATCCTCGACTCGCTCCACCGCACCTTCGCGGCGCGCGAGCGCGAGGGCCAGACGCCGCGCGGGCGCGCGTACGCGCAGTTCGTGCGGCGCGAGGATCCGCAGCTCACGCAGTTCGCGACGTTCATGGCGATCTCGGAGCGCCACGGCCCGGATGCGCGCGCGTGGCCGGCGCCGCTGCGCGACGCCAACGGCGACGCGGTGGCGGCGCTGCGGGAGGAGCTCGCCGAGCGTGTGGACCATCACCGGTGGCTGCAGTTCGAGCTCGACCGGCAGCTCGGCTGCGTCGCCTCGGACGCGACGCGGGCCGGGTTGGCGCTGGGCGTCTATCAGGACCTCGCCGTGGGCTCCGCCCCGTCGGGGAGCGACGTGTGGGCGAACCCGCGGCTGTTCGTGCCCCAGGCGACGGTCGGCGCGCCGCCGGACATGTACTCCGACGAGGGGCAGAACTGGGGACTCCCCGCGATCAACCCGCACGTGCTGCGCGAGACGCGGTACGACTACTGGGTGCGGCTGCTGCGCGCGGGGTTCCGGCACGCGGGAGCGCTGCGGCTCGACCACGCGCTGGGTCTGTTCCGGATGTTCTGGGTGCCGCTGGGCGCGTCGGCGCGCGAGGGGACGTTCGTGAAATCGTTCTCGAACGACCTGTTCGGCATCCTCGCGCTGGAAAGCGTGCGGCACGGCACGCTCGTGGTGGGCGAGGACCTCGGCACCGTCCCGCCCGAGGTGCCCAGGGTGCTGGCGAAATGGGGGGTGCTCGGCTCCAAGGTGCTCGTGTTCGAGCGCGACTTCCACAGCGGGCGGTTCCGGGCGGCGCCCGACTACCCGCGGCTCGCCCTCGCGACGGTGAATACGCACGACCTGCCGCCGCTGGTGGGGTGGCTCGAGCAGCGCGACATCGTCCTGCGAAGCGAGGTCGGCGACCTCACCGATCCCGAGCAACAGCGCGGAATGCGCGAAGGACGCTACAGCGACCGGTGGGCGTTGATCGACATGCTGATCGAGGCGGGGCTGCTACCGGCGTCGGCGCGCGAGAACGTACGCTCCGAGCAGCTCATCGCCGCGCTGCACGCGTTCGTGCGGCAGACTCCGTCCGCGCTCGTGGGCCTCGCCCTCGACGATCTCGCGCGCGAGCACGAGCCGGTGAACATCCCGGGGATCTGGCAGGACAAGTACCCGAGTTGGTCGCGGCGGATGCGCGAGACGCTGGAGACGCTGCTGGCGGACCCGGCGACGACGCGGATGTTGGGGTGAGCGCGGGTGCGCAGGTGCGCGGGTGCGCGGGTGCGTAAGGAATGACGGATGGCGAGCAGATAGGAGCAGTCGCGCACTCGCGCACTGCCGCACTCGCGCGCCCGCTGACCGCCACCTACCGCCTCCAGCTCAACGCCGGCTTCACCCTCCACGACGCGCGCGCGCGCGTTCCATATCTGCACGCGCTCGGCGTCTCGCACCTGTACTGCTCGCCCGTGCTCGCGGCGCGGGCGGGGAGCACCCACGGGTACGACGTCGCCGACCCGACGCAGGTGAACCCGGAGCTCGGCGGCGACGCGGCGTTCGTCGCGCTGGCCGAGACGGCGCACGCGCACGGGATGGGGCTCGTGCTCGACATCGTGCCGAACCACATGGGGATCGGCGCGGACAACCCGTTCTGGGACGACCTGCTCGCCCACGGGCCGACCTCGCGCTACGCGTCCTGGTTCGACGTGCAGTGGCGCGCCGAGACGCGGCGGCTGGCGAACCGCGTGCATCTGCCCGTGCTCGGCGACTCGCTCGACGCGGTGCTCGAGCGGGACGAGCTCGCCCTCGAGGTGACCGGACTCGGCGCGCGGGTGCGCTACTTCGACCATCACTTCCCGATCGATCCCGCCACGTATCCGCCCGAGGTGGAGCTCGCGCTGCGCGATCCATCGGCGCTGCCCGCGGTGAAGGAGTGGGGTGCCGGCGAGGATGGGCGCGAGCGGATGCGCGCACTGCTCGCCCGCCAGCACTACGTGCTCGACTTCTGGCGCACCGCGAGCCGCGACATCAACTACCGCCGCTTCTTCGACGTCAACGAGCTGATCGCGCTCAGGGTCGAGAACGCCGAGGTGTTCGAGGCGACGCACAGGACGACGCTGCAATTCGTGGCGGACGGGCTCGTGGACGGGCTGCGGATCGATCACATCGACGGGCTGCTCGAGCCGCGCCGGTACCTCGAGCGGCTGCGCGCCGCGGTGGACGAGCGGCGACCGCCGTCCGATGGCGCGCGGTTCCCGATCGTCGTCGAGAAGATCCTCGCGTCGGGCGAGACGCTCCCCACCGACTGGCCGGTGGACGGCACGACGGGCTACGAGTTCATGACGACGCTCGAGGACGTGTTCATCGATCCGGCGGGATACGCGCAGCTCGAGGCGCGGTACCGCGGCGGGCGGGACGAGCCGGACTTCCACGCCGTGGCCTACGCGTCGAAGCGGGCGGTGCTGCGCAACGCGCTCAACGCGGACGTCCGCCGGATCGCGCCGATGCTGGCGTCGCTCGCCAGGCAGGCGAAGTGGCCGTCGAAGCCGATCGCGGCGTACGCCGGGGCGATCGTCGAGCTCGTGGCGGCGCTGCCGGTCTACCGCACGTACCTGGACGCCGAGCGCCCCGAGGCGGAGGGCTCGGACCGCGCGATGCTCGAGCGGGCGTTCCGCGAGGCGCGCGAGCGCGGCCACGCCGACGCGGAGGCGCTGGACGCGCTGGAGCGCGCGCTGCTCGGTGCCTGGCGCGCCGCGGCGCCCGAGCTGGCGCGGGCGCGGATGTCGTTCGTGCTGCGCCTGCAGCAGCTCAGCGGGCCCGCGGCGGCGAAGGGTGTCGAGGACACGGCGCTCTACGTGTACGCGCCGCTCGCGTCGCGGAACGAGGTGGGAGGCGATCCCGGCGTGCCGGTGGAGGGGGCGGTGGACCGGCTGCACGCGCTGCTGGCGGCACGCGCCGCGCAGACGCCGCGCGCCCTGAACGCGACCAACACCCACGACACGAAGCGCAGCGCCGACGTGCGCTCGCGGCTCGACGCGCTGAGCGAGCACCCGGCGTCGTGGGAGCGGCGGCTGCGGCTGTGGCGCCGGCGCCATCGCGAGCTGCGGCGCATCGTGCGCGGCCGGCTCGCCCCGACGCGCACGACCGACAACTTCATCTATCAGGCACTCGTCGGCGTCTGGCCGATCGGCACCGGCACGGTGCACGAGGACGCGGCGGCGGTGGCCGAGCTCCGCGAGCGCCTCACGGCGTACATCCAGAAGGCGCTCCGCGAAGCCAAGGTGAGCACGAGCTGGACCGACCCCGACGCGGAGTACGAGGACGCGGTGGCGGCGTTTCTCGCGGCGTTGCTCGACCGGGCGTCGCCCGAACGGTATCTGCGCGACGTCGCGCCGCTGGTGGCCGAGGTGGGGGCGACGGAGATGTGGAACGCGCTGGCGCGGCTCGTGGTGCACCTCACGGCGCCAGGCGTGCCCGACGTGTATCGCGGCGACGAGCTGTGGTTCCAGGCGCTGGTGGATCCCGACAACCGGCGGCCCGTGGACTGGGAGACGCGCGCGGCGCGTCTCGACGAGATCCGCCGCGCATGCGAGGCGGGACGCGACGGCATCCCGTCGCTCGAGGCGCTGCGCGGCTGGCGCGATGGCGCCGAGACCGGGTGGCTGAAGCTGTATCTGACGACCCGACTGCTCCGGATTCGGCGCGACGACGGGGCGGCGTTCGTCGCGGGGAGCTACCAGCCGCTCGCGGCGGAGGGGACGCACGCGGCGCGGGTCGTCGCCTTCCGCCGAGGAGAGGGGGTCGGGGCACGCATCGCTCTCGTCCCGCGTTTGACCGGAGGGCTGGGAGCCGGTGCGCCGATCGGCGCACGGTGGGAAGACACGCTCGTGCGGTCGGGCGACGAGGGGGTGGGGGAATGGCGGTGTCTCTTGAGTGGGGTGCACGTCCCCGCCCACGACGGCGCGATCGCCGTCACGGCCGCGCTCGCCGAGCTCCCCGTAGCGGTGCTGGCGCGGGCCAGCGTGGTGTGAGCGTTGGCGATGCGAGCGGGGAGCCGGATCGTCCGTTCGGTAGCGGACGGTTGCGCGTCGACCTCGGTTCCCGATACGATTCAGCGTCGCTGCTGAGCCGGCGTCGAGCGAGTACCGTCCTTCCAGCACCGCACGCCAGGCAGCCCCGTCCATTGAATGGACGAGGTGAAGTCGTAGGATTTCCTGCAGCACCCACATATCTGCATCACCACGAACGTGACCCCGCGCACATGGCGGCCACGCTCCGCGAGGGGCGCTTGGCCGCCGTCGCGCGACACGAGCATGAGGCCTAGATGACGTTGACGTCCACGCGATCCACCGTCGCGTATTTCTCGATGGAGATCTGCCTGGAGCAGGCGATCCCCACCTACAGCGGTGGCCTCGGCGTCCTCGCCGGCGACACCCTGCGGTCGGCGGCCGATCTCGGCGTGCCGCTGGTCGCCGTGACCCTGCTTCACCGGAAGGGCTACTTCGAGCAGCATCTGGATGCCGCCGGGCAGCAGACCGAGCTTCCCGTACACTGGTCGCCGGAGAAGGTGCTCGAGCCGGTGGAGGCGCGCAGCACGGTGTCGATCGAGGGGCGCGAGGTGCACGTGCGCGCCTGGAAGTACGCGGTGAAGGGGGTCCGCGGGCACGAGGTGCCCGTGTTCCTGCTCGACACCAAGCTCCCCGAGAACTCCGACTGGGATCAGACGCTCACCGACACGCTGTACGGGGGCGACGAGCACTATCGGCTCTGCCAGGAGATCGTGCTCGGCATGGGCGGCGCGGCGCTGCTCCAGGCGATGGGCTACGAGGCGGGGACGATCTATCACCTGAACGAAGGGCACTCGGCGCTGTTGACGCTCCAGCTCCTCGAGCGGCAGCTCGACGGCCGCCAGCACTTCGAGCTGGACGATGCCGACCTCGAGGCCGTGCGGCACCGCTGCATCTTCACGACGCACACGCCGGTGCCGGCCGGCCACGACAAGTTTCCGCACGAGATGGTGCGGCACGTGCTCGGCGACGAGCGCGTGGCGCTGCTCGAGGGATCGGGCGGCGTGCACGAGGGGATGCTGAACATGACGCATCTCGCGCTGCACCTCACGCGCTTCGTGAACGGCGTGGCGATGCGGCACCGCGACGTGTCGCGCGGGATGTTCCCCGAGTATCCGGTGAACTCGATCACCAACGGGGTGCACGCGGTGACGTGGACCGCGCCGGAGTTCGCGGCGCTGTTCGACCGCCGGATCCCGGAGTGGCGGCGCGACAACCTGTATCTCCGCTACGCGGTGGGGATCCCGCTGCAGGAGATCCGCGAGGCCCACGCGGCGAGCAAGCGCGTCCTGCTCGACGAGGTCCTGCGCCGCACGGGCCAGCAGCTCGACCCGACGGTGATGACGATCGGCTTCGCGCGCCGCGCGACGCCATACAAGCGGGCGGACCTGATCTTCACCGATCTCGACCGGCTGACGCAGATCGCGCGCACGGTCGGCAAGCTCCAGATCGTGTACGGGGGGAAGGCGCACCCGCACGACGGAGGCGGGAAGGATCTGATCCGCCGCATCCACAGCGCGCGCGAGCGGCTGGGCGACCTGGTGAAGGTCGTCTACATCGAGAACTACGAGATGGCCGTCGCGCTGCAGATGGTCGCGGGGGTCGATCTGTGGCTCAACAACCCGATGAAGCCGCTGGAGGCATCGGGCACGAGCGGAATGAAGGCGGCGCTGAACGGCGTGCCGTCGTTCTCGGTGCTCGACGGCTGGTGGGTGGAGGGCCACGTCGAGGGGGTGACCGGCTGGTCGATCGGCGGACCGGACGCCGAGGGCGAGCCATCGCGCGATGCGCTGGACCTGTACATCAAGCTCGAGCGCGTGATCCTGCCGCTGTTCTACGGCCTGCCGTTCGCGTATGCGGAAGTGATGCGCTCGGCGATCGCGCTGAACGGGAGCTTCTTCAACACCCAGCGGATGGTCCGGCAGTACGTGCACAACGCGTACTTCCCGGGCGGCGTGCCGGCGGAGCTGCTGACGGAGGCGACGGCGGTTCTATAGAACTGCTACGGCGAGTACCCAGTACGACTGACGTACCCGGTACCCTGTACCGGTTGGAGGCTCCCGGAAGTTCCCTAGGGATCGCGACCGCAGACGGTTCGTACTCAAAGCCCGCCTCACGATTCTTCGTCGGGGCGGGCTTCGTCTTTCACTGCACTCTCGTTCCAGTACGGGCCGACCGGATTTCCGGGAGCGTCCTACTGGTACTGAGTACTTGCTACGGAAGTACCGGGTACTTCAGTAGCAGTTTCAAGACACCACTTCCGCCTCATACTCCTCCGTCTTCCTCACGGCGCGCATCACCGTGCTTCCGGCGGCGAGGGCGCCGAGGAGGATGTAGATGTAGAAGGTGTAGAAGCGCCACCAGATGAGCGCGGCGGCGAAGAGGCTGCGCGGGATGCTGCCGCCGAGGGCGGCGCTGAAGGCCATCTCGACGGCGCCGCCGCCGCCGGGCGCGGGGACGACCGCGGAGCCGTAGAGAAAGCCGAGCGGCCAGAGGGCGAGCGGGGCGAGCGGTGCCGCGGGGGCGCTCGTGAGCACGAGCGCGGGGAGCACCGTGAGCCGGATGGCGACGTGCACGACTGAGGCGAGGAAGGCGTAGACGGCGGGGCGCGTGTGCACGTGCTCCACCGAATCGATCGTCGCGCGCAGCTTGACGAGCGCCGTCTGGACCGTCTGCCAGCGGCTGCCGGTGAGCCGCAGCCGCTGCGCCCAGCGCGGCGGCGGTCCGCTCGTGTTGCGCCGCGAGACGTAGAGCGCCACGGTCCCGATGCCGAGGATGACCGCCGCGTAGCCTCCGACCATGCTGACCAGCGTCGCGACGACGACGCCCTCATGACGAAACAGCACGCCGACCACGGCCACGACGGCGGCGAGCGAGAAGACCTCGAGGAACAGCTCGGCGTAGAGGACGACCAGCACGCTCGACGCCCGCAGTCCCGCCTCGGAGAGCACGAAGAAGCGAGCGGGCTCGGCGCCCGAGCGCGCCGGCGTGATGGCGGCAGCGAAGTCACCGCCGAGGCAGGTGCGAGTGGCGGTGCCGAGCGAGATGTGGATGCCGGCGGACTGGGCGCTCCAGCGGATCTTGAGCGCCCGCGCGAGCACCTCGATTCCCACCGCCGTGGCGGCGAGCAGATGCGCGCGCGGCGGGAGCGCCAGCGACGTCCCGTGCTGCGACCAGCCGAGGATCATGTAGAGCGACACGCCGATCGTCGCCGCGAAGGAGACGATCGTGAGGAGCCATCGCGTCGGGGTCATGCGGCGGGAAGCGTCATCGAGTCAACCTAACTTCACCAT
>DASTSX010000432.1:0-5431 GCA_035760455.1 Gemmatimonadaceae bacterium
CTCGTCGCTCGAGACGGAGGCGAAGCTCCGTCCCGGCCCGAGCACGGCCTGACGAGAGCCCGGACCAGGCAGGACGAGGATATGGAACACGCGCTTCCCGTCGAGGGCCGCGATCTCGTCCGTCATCGCGCCGAGATCGAAGATGTTGACGTAATTGGCACCGCGGATCATGTGGTTGTAGCCGGCCTTCAGCATCACCTTCGGCGTCGATCCGCGGGCGCGCTCGTCCCGGAGCCGCGCGGCGAAGTTGGTCCGCTTCCATTGCGCGCGGCGCTCGGCGGACGCCCACGCAGTGCCGGTCCGCGCCACGGCGTTGATGGCGAGCGACTCCTCCAGCGTGCGCAGGATCGCGTCGCTCTCCCGGTCCGGATTGGGCCAGGCCGCCCGGACGGCCGACACCACCGCCGGCTCCTGCGCGAAGAGAAAGGGAGGCTCGTCCGCACCCTTCTCGCGACGTGCCCACGAGCCCGTCGACGCCTCCTTCAGGCGCGTGAACGGCTCACGGGCGCGCCGGGGAACCTTCGCCTCGAGCCTGGCGATCAGATAGCGATCGCTGAACAGCTCCCGGTCGAATCCCCAGAGCACCCGCTCGCCCCTCGGCGCGGCGGCGACGACATCGGCCAGGAATCGGGCTTCCTCGCGCAGGTACATCGGGCTCCACGTGCCGGGGGTGGCGAAGAGATCCAGAATCCCCTGGAGGCCGTTGCGCCTCGCCGCGGACTCGATGTCCTGCGCGATGATCGGCGACAGCTCGATGGCCATCCGGCTGTAGCCGGATCCGCGGAGTGACTCGAAGAGCGCCGCCGAGAGCCGAGCGGTTTCCGCGACGCCGTGCTCTTCGCCGATCAATGTGAAGCGGGCATCCCGCGCCTCCTTCACGAGCCATTCCCAGCCCTGTCCTGCCGGACCGTCGCCCATCGTGAGGGAAAGCCGGTTCTTCCGCAGTGCCTCGAGAAGGGCCTCTTCCGGACCACGCGTCTGGGTCTGCGCACGAGGACGCACGGCGTCCTGCCCGATGGCGCGCGTGCCTGCGAGCAGGACCGCGCCACTCGCGAGGAGCAGATCGCGTCTACTGATCGGCATGGTTTCGCCTCCGATTCTCACGTGCCCGGAGGCAGGATCCTTCGTTGGGGTTGCTCATCTCCGCTTTCCGCGCACCCGGCACGTGGACCACATGACCATCTCCAGTGTTGAAAAATCAACCGTGCTGATCTTTCAACACTTCCGCCCGGCTGTCAAGACCGGAGCGAGCGCGCGGTGGATCGCCAGACGCGGGGGGTCTGCGCTAGACTAGCGCCGCCGCGATCGCCGACCGCGGCACCACGTCACTCGCCAGTTCGCGCGCGGACGCACGCTCGCGCATGCCGGACGACACATCACGATGAGACGATGATGTCGATCTCACACGAGCTGCAGGCGAAGCGAATCAGCCTCCCGAGCCTGACGATCAAGACCATCGTCGTGCACACGGTGACGTACTTCGTCGCGGGGATTCTCGCCTACACGCTCAACGACTACGAGCGGATGTACGCGCAGCCGCCGCTGTCGTACTTCATGCGCCCGACGACGGACCGGTTGGTGATGGCGGGCCCGCTGTTCCAGCCCATCCGCGGCGTCATCTTCGCGCTGGCCTTCTATCCGCTGCGAAGCATCCTGTTCGGGACGCGACGCGGGTGGGTCACGCTCTGGTTCCTCCTCCTCGCACTCGGCGTGTTCTCGACATTCGGGCCCGCGTTCGGCTCGGTCGAAGGGCTGATCTACACCACCGTGCCGGCGCGCGAGCAGCTGCTCGGCCTGTGGGAGGTGGTGCTGCAGTCCTTCCTGTTCTCCTTCATCCTCTTTCACTGGGTCGACGCGCCGCAGAAGCGGTGGCTGCGATGGACGCTGGCTGCCGCCTTCTGCATCGTGCTGCTGCTGCCGGTGCTCGGTCTGCTCACGACCAGGCGCTGAGCCGAGGCCGATGCGCCGCCTCGCACCTCACGACCAGTCCGGGGTCGCCTGATGCTCGTTCGCGCCCTCGGCCGCTGGAGCATGGCGGCGCTCGTGCTCAACGGCATCATCGGCTCCGGCGTCTTCCTCCTGCCCGGCACCGTCGGCGGCAGTCTGGGGTGGGCGAGCATGATCGCCTGGCTCGTCGCCGCGGCGCTCATCGCGGCGATGGTGTTCTGCTTCGCCGAGGTCGCATCGCGGTTCACGGCGTCGGGCGGGGCGTACCTCTTCACGGAGGCGGCGTTCGGCCCGTTCGTCGCGCTGCAGGTCGGATGGCTGAGCTACTTCGTCCGGGCGATCAGCGCGGCCGTCCAGGCCAACCTGTTCTCCACGTACCTCGCCGAGTTCGTGCCGTGGGCGGGAACGCGCGCCGGCGGTCTCGTGGTCACCACGCTGTTCATCGGCGCGCTCGCCGCCGTCAACATCCGCGGCGTCGTCTCCGGCGCGCGGACGAGCAACGTGTTCGCGCTCGTGAAGATCGCGCCGCTCGTGGCCTTCGGCATCCTCGGCCTCGTGTGGATCGCGAGCGGCAGGACGGTGGCGCCGGCCGCCACCGCGGATTCCGGTGTGACCGCGTGGCTCAACGCGCTGCTCCTGCTGATGTTCGCCTACGGCGGCTTCGAGTCGGCCGTCATCCCCCTCGCCGAAGCAAAGGACCCGGGACGCGATGCGCCGTTCGCGCTCCTCGCCGGCCTCGCGCTGGTGACGCTGCTGTACCTCGCGGCGCAGCTCGTCGTCCTCGCCACGCTGCCCGATCCCGACGCCACCAACCGCGCGCTCGCCGACTCGGCGCGCGTGATGCTCGGCGCCGGCGGGGCGGCGGTCATCACCCTCGCGGCCCTGATCTCGGTCTACGGCTGGCTGGCGAGCAACATGCTCAGCGTGCCGAGGCTCAGCATGGCGATGGCCGAGCGCGGCGACTTCCCGTCGGTCCTCGCGCGCATCCATCCGACGCTGCGCACGCCCTGGGTCTCGGTGCTCGCCTTCGCCGGGCTCTCGTGGGTGCTCGCGAACCAGGCCGGCCTGCTGCAGAACCTCAGTCTCTCGGCCGTGTCGCGGCTCGTCGTGTATGGACTGGTGTGCGCGAGCTTGCCAGTGTTCCGGAGACGGGACGCGCACGCCGCGCCTGCGGTCGGAACGGCGCGCTTCCGGGCGCCCGGCGGCCTGGTGCTCGCCGCGATCGGCGTCGCGACCGCGGTGACCCTCGCCACGCGGATGAACACGCGCGAGGCGGTGACGATGGCCGTCGTCGTCGCCCTGGCGAGCCTTCAGTGGGCGATGAAGCGGCGGTCGTCTCCTGCGGCCTGAAACCCGAACCCAACGAGAGGATCATGAAGGCGCAAGAACGAAGAGAGCTGTTGCAGACACTGAAGGCGCGCTTCGAGAAGCACGTGCAGCGCCACGAGGGGATCGCCTGGGCCGACGTGCAGGCCAGGCTCGAAGGCAATGCTCACGCGCTGAAGTCCCTGCTCGAGATGGAGTCCACCGGCGGCGAGCCCGACGTGATCGGCCATGACCGGAAGTCGGGCCAGGTCACGTTCTGCGACTGCTCGGCGGAGAGCCCGGCCGGTCGCCGGAGCCTCTGCTACGACCGCGACGCGCTCGACGCGCGGAAAGAGGCCAAGCCCAGGGGCAGCGCCGTCGAGACGGCGGCCGCGATGGGCATCGACCTTCTGAGTGAGAAGGAGTACCGGGAGCTCCAGACGCTCGGCGAGTTCGACACGAAGACGTCGAGCTGGATCCAGACACCGCGCGCCATCCGCGCGCTCGGCGGCGCCCTCTACTGCGACCGGCGCTACGACACGGTCTTCGTCTATCACAACGGCGCGCAGTCGTACTACGCGGCGCGAGGATTCCGCGGCACGCTCAGGGTCTGAGCACCGCCCCTGGATCTGCTGGCGCGGCAAGCGAAACTTCCTTGACATCCAGGCTTTACATCATGAAGCAGACGCGAGACGGAAGGCGGGAGGCGCGGATGCAGCGAGTGCGGCGGGTGGTCCTGGCGGGCCTGGTTCTCGGCGCGATCGCGACCGAGCGCACCGACGCGCAGCAACGCCGCGCCGCGCCGAACGTGGTGCTCATCCAGGCCGACGACCTCGGCTACGGCGACCTGAGCGCGTACGGGCAGGCCCGGTTCCAGACCCCCGCGCTCGATCGGCTGGCGCGAGAGGGGATCAGGTTCACGCAGTACTACGCTGGCAGCACCGTGTGCGCGCCGTCGCGCGCCAGCCTGATGACCGGGCTGCACACCGGGCATACGTGGATCCGGGGCAATGGCGAGATCGCGATGCGGCTCGAGGACGTCACGATCGCCGAGGTGCTGCGCGAAGCGGGCTATCGCACCGCCGTCGTCGGCAAGTGGGGGTTGGGCGTGCCCGGGACGACGGGCCAACCGGACCGGCAGGGGTTCGACCACGCGTTCGGGTTTCTCGATCATCGCCACGCGCACCGGCAGTACACCGATCACCTCTGGCGCAACGGCGAGCGCGTCGCCACCGACGTCGAGCGCGAGTACGTCAACGATCTCTTCACGCGGGAGACGCTCGCGTTCATCGACCGCGACGATCGCCGTCCGTTCTTCGTCTACCTGAACTACACCGTCCCGCATGCCGAACTCCGGTTGCCGGATACGGCGCTCGCCGAGTTTCGCGGGAAGTTCCCGGAGCGGCCCTACGTGAACGCTGCAGCCGACGCTCGGACCACGGGTCACGAGCCGGATGGCCGATCGCTCGGCTACCGCTCGCAGCCCGCGCCGCGGGCGGCGTTCGCGGCGATGATCGTGCGGATGGACCGCGACATCGGCCGCATCGTCGATCATCTCCGCGCTCGCGGTCTGGAGCGGAGCACGCTGATCATGTTCATCAGCGACAACGGTCCGCACCAGGAGGGCGGGGCCGATCCCGTGTTCTTCAAGAGCAACGGCGGACTTCGCGGCATCAAGCGCGACCTCTACGAGGGCGGCATTCGCGTGCCGATGATCGCGCGGTGGGTCGGCGCGATCCCCGCGGGGCGCGTCAGCGACCACCCATGGGCGCACTGGGACATCCTTCCGACGCTCGCCGAGCTGGCCGGTGCTCGCGCGCCCGGCGGGCTCGACGGCATCTCGATGACGCGCGCGCTTCGTGGCGAGCGGCAGCCGACGCACGACGCGTTCTACTGGGAGTTCCACGAGCGCGGATTCCAGCAGGCCGTGCGGATGGGACGATGGAAGGCGTTGCGACTCGCGGTCGGCGCACCGCTCGAGCTGTACGATCTCGATACCGACCCGCGGGAGGAGCGCAACGTGGCGGTGGCGAATCCGGCCGTCGTCGCGCGGGTCGAGGCGTATCTCCGAACGGCGCGAACGCCGTCGGAGCGGTGGCCGGGCGGGCAGTAGCGGTCGAGCCCGCATCTCGCTCGAATCCACTCAACAGGGCGCCTGGCTCACCCGTAGGTCGTCCGG
>DASTSX010000433.1:0-3286 GCA_035760455.1 Gemmatimonadaceae bacterium
GTGAACATCGGCTTGTGCTTGCCGCGGATGATGCGCGCGACTTCCGTCGCGAGGCGCCCGAGGACGACGTCCTCGGCGTCGACGACATACCAGTCCTGCTGGATGTCGGCCGGCGTGGCGCTGAAGGTTTTGAACATGACCTGACGAACTCGAGATGGGTCGTTCGCCTCACCGGTGCGTCATGCAACCCGGGTCTCGGCCGCCACCGAAGGCGTTTTTGGACAGACTCGTAAGGTAGACAGGGGCATAAGCGTAGTCAACGCTTGGAGTTGGGGCGCCAGGCCACCCGGCGGACACGAGCGCTCGGTATCTTTCGCCCATGACCGACGCGCCGCGGACACCCCGGCGGATCCTCCTCGTCGACGCCGACGCGTTCTTCGTCGCCGTCGCGCGCCTCGTCGATCCAGAGGGCGCGGGCAAGGCGCCGCTCCTGATCGTCGGCGGGGCGGCGGGCAGCCGTGGCGTGGTCTGCTCCGCCTCCTACGAGACGCGGAAGTTCGGCGTTCGCTCGGCGATGCCCATCTCGCGCGCGCTCCGGCTCTGTCCCGACGCGATGTGCGTTCCGGTGCCCCGCCGCGCCTGCGGGGTCAAGCACCAGGAGATCCGGACCGTGCTGGAGCGCTTCACGCCGGCGGTCCAGGCGGCGAGTATCGACGAGTGGTATCTCGACCTCGGCGGCACGGAACGACTGTACGGCGACGCGACGCTCGACGAGATCGCCCACCGCATCCGTCTCGCGGTCCGCGCCGACACGGGCCTCTCCGTCTCACTCGGTGGTGGCTCGTCGAAGCTCATCGCCAAGCTCGCGGTCGAGCGCGCCAAGCCCAAGCCCGGAACGGGCGCGAACGGCGTGCACGTCGTTCCGGCCGGCGAGGAGGTCGCCTTCATGCGCCAGCTCGCTCTGGCGGACATCCCCGGGATCGGTCCGAAGTCCTCGGCGCGGCTCGCAGACGCGGGCCTGCGGATGGTCGAGGACGTGCTCGCGCTCGACACCGCCGCCCTGACCCGGCTGGTCGGCGCGCGCGACGCGGCATGGCTGGCCGAGCGGGTGCGGGGCGTCGACGAGGCCGAGGTGTCGGAGCGCGAGGTCGCCAAGAGCATCAGCCGCGACGAGACGTTCGACGTCGACCTGCACGACGATCTGCTGCTCGAGGGCGAGCTGGCGGAGCTGGTCGGGCGCGCGGCAACGGAGCTGCGGAGCGAGGCGCTCACGGCGCGCACGGTCACCGTTCGCATCCGGGACGCGGACTTCACGACCCGGCAGGCGAGCCGCACGGTCGACGAGGCCCTCGAATCGGATCGCGCGCTGTTCGCCGTGGCGCGGCAGCTCCTCGCCAAGCTGCGCCGCGCGCGGCGCGTGCCAGCGCGGCTGCTCGGTGTCGCGCTCTCCAACTTCACCGCCCCGCCCTCGGTGCAGCTCGGGCTGTTCGAGGGGACGCGCACGCCGTTGGAAACGGCGCGGGACCGCGAGCTCTCGCGCGCGATGGACACGGTGCGCGCGCGGTTCGGTCGCGGCGCGATCGCGCCGGGACGGAAACCGCGGTCGAGCTGACGCGCTATTCGAGCTCGATCAGCAGCGCGCCCTTCTCGACGGCGGCGCCAGGTTGGGCGAGCACAGATCGCACTCGGGCCGCCGCCGCCGCGCGAAGCTCGTTCTCCATCTTCATCGCCTCCATCACCACCAGGCCCTGCCCCGGCAGTACCTGATCGCCGACCTGGACGTTCACGCGAACGATCATCCCGGGCATCGGCGCGACGAGCGGCGCGGGACCGACCGGTCCGGCCGTCGCGCCGGCGAGCTCGCGGATGGCGCGCGTCCGCTCGTCGAGCGCCTCCGCCTCGTGACGGAAGCCGTCCACCCAGATCGTGTAGCGGCCGCGCGAGCCGGCGGGGCGCACGACGATGCGGTGCACCTCGTCGCCGACGGTCAGCATCCGCACCGGCGTGCCCTCCACGTCGGCGACGCGGGCCGTGACGACGTCGCCGTCGACGCGGACCTCGTCGCCGTCGAGCGACACCTCCAGCGCCGCGTCGCCGATTCGGACGAAGTACTTCATGCCGACTCCGGCACGAGCTCGCAGAGCGTCTCGACGTGCGCCGTCTGGGGGAACATGTCGTAGCCGCGCACCGCCGCGAGGCGATAGCCCGGGATGCGAGCGAGATCGCGCGCGAGCGTCGCCGGATCGCAGCTCACGTAGAACAGCGCGCGGATCCGAGCGCGGTGCGCCTCGAGCGACGCCGTCACGCGCTCGTCGACGCCGGCACGCGGTGGATTCAGGAGCACGACGTCGGCCGGCAGCGCGCGATCGAAGTGCGCCTCCACGCGACCGGCGATCACCTGCGACGGGGGGAGGAGTCTCCGCTCCAACGCGTCGACGGCGGCGCGATCCAGCTCGATGGCGGTCACGCGGCGACCGTCGCCCGCGAGCGGGATCGCCGTCGCCCCCGTGCCTGCGTACGCGTCGATGACGTGGGCCGGTTCGTACGCGCGCACTCGCTCGAGCAATCGCGCACGCAACCGCGCGGCGACGCCCGCGTTCACCTGCGCGAACGCGGCACCTGCCTGGTGCTCACCACTGCGCATGGCGACGCGTCGCAACATTCCCTCCTCGGGGCGCCACCAGATCTCGGTCACGTCTGGCGCGCCGGCGAGCAACGCATCCGGATCACGCCAGTGTCGTCCCCCTTCGACCGTCACGCCGGCGCCGTCGTCCAGCAGCCGCACGGCGACACGCAGCGCCCCCTCGCGCGGCAGCGCGTCGAACGCCTGCCGCAGCTGCGCCCATAGCGCGAGCACGCGCTCGTCGGTGATCGGGCAGTCGCGGAGGTCGAACACGCCGACGGGGTCGTCGTACGGATGCAGACCGGCGATCCAGTCCGACGCCAGGCGGCGCAGATGCAGGGTGAGCTTCCGACGGTAGCGCCACTGCGCGTCGCTCGGCTCGACGACCGGGTCGGCGACGTCGCGCCGGCCGATGCGCCGCAGCGCGTCGCCGATGATGACGCGCTTGGCCTCGAGCTGTGCGTCGTAGCCGAGGTGCTGCAGCTGACAGCCGCCGCAGCGATCGATCGTGTAATGCGGACACGGGGGTTCGACGCGCGCCGGCGAGGGCTCCTCGAGCGACAGGAGCTGGCCCCGCGCGAACCGCTTCGCGCGCGCGACGCGTACGCGCGCGACGTCGCCTGGTGCGGTCCGGGGGACGAAGACGACGATGCCCTCGCTGCGCCCCACGCCGTCGCCCCCCGCGGCGATGGACGCGATCTCGAGGCGCGTGCCGCGGTCGAT
>DASTSX010000434.1:0-12740 GCA_035760455.1 Gemmatimonadaceae bacterium
CGCGCGCAGCGCCGAGCGCGCGTTCAGCGCCCCGATCCGCCGAGTCGGATCGAGGCCGCGCGTGACGACGCTCAGCGCGGCGATGCTGTTCGGCACGAGCTCGAAGATGGTCGGCGCGGTCGCGTCGAGGTCGGCGTCGAATCTGCGCATCTGGTGACCGACGTAGCTGCGCGCGTAGTCGGGCCATCCACACGCCGTCCGCGTCCGGTCGTACCAGCGCAGGCCAGGGATGCCGATCGGGCCCGGGAACCGGCCGATGAGGAACGGCGTGTACGCCGGCCCGGTGACCGACGGAAACACCGACGCCACCCGGTGCAGCGCGCCCTCCTCCCGCAGCCGGCGCAGCGCGGGGAGCCCGTCGAGGCTCGCGCCCTCGAACGCGTCGGGGCGCGCGCCGTCGGCGACGAGGACGACTACCGGCACGCCAACCGCGGGGACGTCGACATGCGGCGAAGGAAAACGGCGCGCCACCGTCGCGGCAAGTCGGGCTCGACGGCTCGCACGCGCTGGCGTCCGAACGGCTCACCCGACTACACTCACCGCATGGCAACTCCAAAGCGGGGCACGACGAAGGCGGCGAAGGCCAAGCGGCAGGTGACCGAGGAGACGCCGCCGCCCGCGCCACGATCGACGCACACGGAGGAGATGCGCGCCGTGTTGCAGAAGGGGAAGTCGCCGCGCACGGCCACGGGAAAGCGCGGCAACCCGCAGCAGCTCGCCGCCGCGCAGGCGCAGGCCACCGACTGGCTGCGCGAGCGCACCGAGGAGGGTCACCGCGCCGCGGGCCGCACACCGCCCTCGCGGCGGGGCGAGCCCCGTTCGAGCATGCCCGCGCGCCGCATCGACGACGACCTCCGCGACTTCATCGGACCCGTCACCGAGGACGAGAAGCTCCTCCAGTATCCGGCGACCCGCGGCGTGGACTTCACCCGCACCGATCCGTGGCGCGTGATGCGCATCATGGGCGAGTTCATCGAGGGGTTCGACGAGCTCGCGAGGATCGAGAAGGGCGTCTCCGTCTTCGGCTCGGCGCGCACGCCGCCGGACGATCCGCAGTACACGGCCGCGCTCGAGACGTCGCGACTGCTCGCGGAAGCGGGATTCTCGATCATCACCGGCGCCGGACCCGGCATCATGGAAGCGGCCAACAAGGGGGCCCGCCTCGGCGGCGGCCGCTCGATCGGCTGCAACATCGAGCTCCCCTTCGAGCAGGGCGCCAACCCGTACGTCGACACGCTCGTCAACTTCCGGTACTTCTTCGTCCGGAAGACGATGTTCATCAAGTACTCGAGCGCGTTCATCATCTTCCCGGGCGGCTTCGGCACCTTCGACGAGCTGTTCGAGGCGCTGACGCTCATCCAGACGGGGAAGATCTATCAGTTCCCCGTGATCCTCTTCGGCCGCCACTACTGGGCGGGGCTCATCCGCTGGCTGCAGTCGCGCGTCCTCGTCGAGCGCAAGATCTCTCCGGGCGACATGGACCTGATGTTGCTCACCGACGACCCGGCGGAAGCGGCCCACGCGGTGGTCGAGGCGTGGAAGGCGACGAACAAGAAGGGCGGTTAGGATCACGCTGTCGCCGTTCCTGCTCGCTGACGTGTCCTGACCACCGAAAGCCGGTTTACAGCACGGTACGACCCTTCACTCGGACCACCCTCGATGGCCAGCAAGAAGTCAGGCAAGAAGACGGAAGGTCGGGCGCGGGGCTTCAAGGCGTCGCGCCACGGCGACGGCAAGCGCAAGGCGTCCGCGGCCGGCAACAAGAGCGAGCAGAAGCGCGCCGCCGAGGATCGCGAGCGCGCCGGAGCCGCGCACACCTCGCACGAAGGGTCCAAGTGGCTGCAGGGCGGGCGGATCGCGCCGCGCCGCATCGACGGCAGCGAGTCCGCGGCCGACCTGATCGACGGCACCTTCCTCGCCTACAACGCGGCGCGCCTCCGGGAGGCGTGTCAGCTGTACACCCAGAAGATGCTGGAGCCGGACGTCACGGTCGGGCTGACGCTCACGGGAGCGCTGACGCCGGCGGGGCTCGGCATGGCCGCGCTCATCCCGCTCATCGAGGCGGGCTTCGTCGACTGGATCATCTCGACGGGCGCGAACCTCTATCACGACGCCCACTTCGGGCTCGGACTCTCGATGCACCGCGGCAGCGCGCAGGCCAGCGACACGGTGCTGCGCGAGGACGGGATCGTCCGCATCTACGACATCTTCTTCGACTACGACGTCCTCCTCAGCACCGACGCGTTCTTCCGGAAGATCGTCCAGGGCCCCGACTTCCAGCGCGCGATGAGCAGCGCCGAGTTCCATGCGCTCTGCGGCAAGTACATCCGCGAGCGCGAGCGTGCCCTCGGCATCGGCAACAAGTCGCTGCTCGGCGTCGCGTACGAGTGCGGCGTGCCGATCTACACGTCTTCACCGGGCGACTCGTCGATCGGCATGAACGTCGCCGCGCTCGCGCTGGAGGGGAACAAGTGCGTGATCGACCCGAACGCCGACGTCAACGAGACGGCGTCGATCGTCCTCGGCGCCAAGCGCGGGGGCGGCCGCAGCGCGGTGCTCATCTGCGGCGGCGGCAGCCCGAAGAACTTCGCGCTGCAGACCGAGCCGCAGATCCAGGAAGTGCTCGGCATCGACGAGAAGGGGCACGACTATTTTCTCCAGATCACCGACGCGCGTCCCGACACGGGCGGCCTCTCCGGCGCCACCCCCGCCGAGGCGGTGAGCTGGGGGAAGATCGACCCCGACCGGCTCCCCGACGCCGTGGTGTGCTATCTCGATTCGACCGTCGCGCTGCCGCTGCTCACGGCGTATGCGCACGCGCGCCACGCACCACGTCCGCTCAAGCGCCTGCTCGATCGGCGCGAGCAGAACATGCGCGTCCTGCGCTCGGAGTTCGCCAGGGCGAGCGGCGCGCCGCAGGAACCGTCCGACACCGACGCGAAGCTGCCCATGCATCGGTAGCGGAGCGCGGTGAATTCGCCATTTGCTGATTTGGTGAATCGGAAACAGCCTCCGCAGCCCCAGTGTCCCGAAGCCGTGTCGCACTAGCGCACCCACGTACCCGCGCACCACCGCCCCCGCCCATGCCGCTCGCCGACCTGCTGCTTCCCGAGTTCGACGCCGAGATCGTCACGACCCGCAAGGTGCTCGAGCGCGTCCCCGACGACCGCATCGAGTGGAGGCCGCACCGGAAGTCGTTCCCGATGGGTCACCTCGCGCAGCTCGTCGCCATGATCCCCGGATGGACGTCCCACGTGCTCACCAGGCCGGAGTTCGACATCGCTCCGCGGGAAGGTCCGTCGGCCGTCTATCGCTTCCTGCCCGTCGAGCAGCTGCTCTCGATGTTCGACAAGAACGTCGCCGAAGCCCGCCCGTTGATCGAGACGGTGAGCGACGCTGCCCTCGAGGAGTCGTGGACGCTCAAGGCCGCGGGCCGCGTCGTCAACACCATGCCGCGCTACATGGTCTACCGGACACTGATGCTGAACCACCTCGTCCACCACCGAGCGCAGCTCGGCTTCTACCTGCGGCTCACCGAGCAGAACGTGCCGCAGATGTACGGCCCGACGGCCGACGAGCGGGACCCGGCGGGGTAAGGGTGCGCGTCAGCCCTCGCGAGCGCTCGGGCTCGCGATCGCGCGGAAGGCCGTCGCCACCTCCCACCCCGACAGCAGCGTCACGGCGCTGAGGATCATCAGGCTCGCCTCGCGAAAGAACAGCACCCCGATCAGGCCGCCGATCCCCGCCATCCACGCGAGCCACGCGATCCAACGCGGCCTGGTCGCGTCCCGCGCCTCGATCCATCCCAGCAGCAGTGCACCGAGCGCGATCAGGAAGTTGCCGAACCGCGCCGTCATCAGGCCGACCATGTGCAGCGCGTCGAACGTCGCGCTCAGCTCGGCGCGCCCCGCCACGAACAGCTGCGCCATCTGCGTTCCCGCGCCGCCCATGAACGCGATGTCGATCGCGTTGAAGCAGAGCCCGAGGCAGATCAGGGCGAGCGCAGCGAGCAGCGGCACGGGCACCGATCCGCTCGCGGCCTGACCGACCATTGCCCGCGTCCATACGCCGGCGATCAGTAGTCCCGAGCCGGCGAGCATCGCGAGGTGTACGGGCCGGAAGTACCACGTCGCCGCGATGAGGCGAAGCTGATTGTCCGGCTCGGGCGGCAGGATCGGGTGGAACACCGCGCCGACGCCGAGGAGCGCGGCGCCGAGCAGGAGCGCGATCGAGAGCGGACGTGAGAGCGGGACCACTACATTCCTCCTGATGCGCGACGAATCGGAGGCGTCAAGTTACGCCACGGCTGTCGAACCGGCGACCGAGATCGCGGCCGATCCGACGACCGAGATGTCGCCGCAGACCGCGACATTGGCGGCCTCGATCGCCGACAACGACATGGCGGGCCGCGTCTGTCTCGTCACCGGCGCGAGCCGCGGGCTCGGCAAGGCGACGGCGCTCGGCCTCGCTCGCCTCGGCGCGACCGTCGTGCTGCTCGGCCGCGACGAGCGCCTCCTCTCTGCCGCGCGCGACGACGTCGCCGCCGAGAGCGACAACCCGCACGTCTCCACCATCGTCGCCGACCTCGCGTCGTTCGCCGAGATCCGCACCGGCGCCGAGGAGCTGCGGGCCCGGCATCCGGCGCTCCACGTGCTCGTGCACAACGCCGGCCTGAACCCGACGCGCCGCAAGCTCAGCGCCGACGGCATCGAGCTCACTCTCGCCGTCAATCACCTCGCGCCCTTCCTGCTCACTCGGGAGCTGCTCCCCGTCCTGCGTCGCGGCGCGACCGATCGCGGGGCGCGCGTCGTCACGGTCTCGTCGATGTTCGAGCGATTCGGCCGCATCGCGTTCGACGACATCCAGGGCGCGCGCGTGTGGATCGGCACCCTCGCCTATACCCAGTCGAAGCTCGCCAACGTGCTGTTCACCTTCGAGCTCGCCGAACGCCTGGCGGGAAGCGGCATCACCGCCAACTGCGTCGATCCCGGTCTCGTCGCCACCGATCTCATGCGAGAACACGTGTTGTTTCGCCCGCGGTGGCTCAAGGCCGTGTGGGGGCGCGTCCTCGCCAGCCCCACGGCGGGCGCCCGCGCCGCCGTGCACGCCGCCTCCGCGCCCGAGGTCGCGCGCGTCACCGGCAAGTGCTTCGACCGCTACGGCCACGAGGTCCGAACCTCCCGCCAGTCACGGAACCCGAAGACGCGCGAGCGGCTGTGGCGCGTCAGCGAGCAGCTCACCGGCGCCACGTTCGACACCTGAGCCGCGCGCTGCACGTCGGCTCCGCGACGACGCGTCTCACGCGGGCTTCCATGCCGCTACCTCTCGCCGCTCTGCATCGGAGCGCTGAAGTTCAACTGATCGACGCGGAGAGCGCGGAGGTCGCGGAGACGCGGAGAACGGCTCTTGAAGTCGAAACCGCGCCCCGGCGCACCGCTCCTCTCCATCCACGACCCCAAATCAAGGACTTGGGGTCGGCGTCCACGTCTGTGTCGCGCCGCGGTCCTTCGGAATCCTCCGCGCCTCGTCGTCCCTCTCCGCGGCCTCCGCGTCAATCTGTTGTCTGGTGTCGGCTGGTGTCCGCCCCGCGCACCCGCGCACCCGCGCACCCGCACCCGCGCCCTACCGCCCCTCCAGCACCGCCCGGACGAATCCCCGCCGCGAGTACTCACCCCCGCTCACCAGACCCACCAGCGACTCCCCGCCGAACAGCCGCCGCACGATCTCCCTCGGCGGCACGCCCTCGGCATGAAGTCGCTCGATCCGCCCGATGATCTCTTCGTTCCAGTCGGCCTTCGCGCGCAGCTGTGCCGCCGCGTCGGGCACGGGGCCTCGATGCGCGTCCAGCAGCAGTCGTGGCTCGAGCGCCGCCGCGCGCCGGAGGCTCGCCACGAGCGCCCGTGGCGATTCGTCGTCCTCGTGCGCGACGCGAACCTTCACGCCAAGGTAGAGATCCCCCGCCACCAGGATGCGCCGCTCCGCATCCCAGACCATCTGGTGATCCGGGCTGTGCCCTGGTGCCTCCACCATCGAAAGCGGAGCCGGATCGAACGCCTCCAGCGCGCCCGTCAACCGCTTGGTCCACCCCCACACCGCACGCCGATACGGCCGGATCGCCGGCCGTTCGCGCAGCAACGCCTCGCAGCCTGGATGCATCGCCATCGGCAGACCGCGCGAGGCGATCGCGGGGACGTTGCCCGCGTGGTCCTCGTGCCAGTGCGTCACCACCACGCCGCGCGGCCGGAGCGAGTCGAGGGCGGCCAATAACGCCCGTTCGGCCCGCCGGAAGCCGGTGTCGATCAGCACGTCCCCGAGCAGGTACGCGCTGACGTCGTATCCGACGAGCGCGCCGCGCCAGCTTCGCATGCGCAGCCGTCTCACACCCAGCTCGATCTGCTCGATCGCCAGGCTCATGCGGCGGGCATCGGAATTGCCCCACCGAACGAGGCGCGATAGAATGAAGTCATGCGGCGCCCGGCTCCCGGCCGGGCGTCACCTTTTTTTGTCGTCTCGAAGTCCGGCAGACCATGATCGAAGAACTCAAGCAGAAGCTCGGGGACGAGGTCGAGAAGCTGCAGTACGAGCTCAACGTCACCCTCCCCAACGAGATCCGGAAAGCGGTCGAGATGGGCGACCTTCGTGAGAACAGCGAGTACAAGGCTGCCCTCGAGCGCCAGCAGTTCGTCCAGGCCCGCCTCGGTCAGCTTCGTGAGCGTCTCAGCAAGCTGTCCTCCATCGATGTGACCCAGATCCCGCACGACCGCGTCGGGCTGGGCTCCACCGTGCACGTTCGCGACGAGAAGTCGGGCCTCAAGGAGACCTACCACCTTGTCTTCGGCGACGCCCTCGACTTCGAGGAGGGGCACGTCACCATGTCCTCCCCGATCGGGCGCGCCCTGCTCGGGAAGTCCGTCGGCGAGATCGCCTACCTCAGGCTCCCGGCGCTCACCCGGCAGCTCAAGGTCACCGAGCTGAAGACGATCCACGACCTTCAGCCGGACGACGTCTAGTCGTCGGCGACGCGGAAGATGCGCACGCTCTCCGCGTCGTAGTCGACGACGGCCTCGTCGACCTCCTCCTCGCTCCAGTGTAGCCAGCGTGCCACCACGTGCGCGATCCGCCGAGCGGCGGATCGCCCGTGGTCGCGCGTCTCGAACGCCACCGGTGTGCGCCGGATCAGCAAGTCGCCGAGCGTGACGGCTTGCTCGTGGGTGACGGCGTGCAGCAGCTCGGCGTACAGATACGGAAGGCCGGGCTCGACCGTCGCGCCGAGGTGCGGATCGGCCTGCGTCAGCGACCACACGCCGTGCCAGGCGCTGCCGTAGGCGAGCACCAGCCGCCGCGCGATCGCCTCGTCCCCGGTCGCCGCCACCGCGTGCGCGACCTCCTCCCTCGCGTCCTGGAGGTCGCCCCCCGCCAGCGGCAGCGTCGCGGTGCGCGTCGGCGTCGGGCGGCGCCCCAGCAACTGCTCCACCCGGTCCACGATCTCGGCGGCCATCGACCGGTAGGTGGTCAGCTTGCCGCCGGTGACCCGAAGGAGCCCCGGCACGCTCTCCACGATGCTGTGCTCGCGCGACGCGCTGCTCGGCGAGTCGGTGGCGCCCTGCGCGGCGAGCGGCCGGATGCCCGCCCACGCGCTCACCACGTCCTGCTCCGTGAGATGCGCGTCGGGGAAGTAGTGGTTGACCGCCTGGAGCAGGTACGCGACGTCGCGCCGCGTCGCGTGCACCTCGTCCGGCTGCGTGCCGTCGTACGTGTCCGTCGTCCCGATGATCGTGTAGTACCCGGCGGGCAGCACGAACATCACGCGCCCGTCCTGCGGCGCGGTGAGCGTCACCGCCGACGAGTTGCCGACACGGCCGCGCGGGACGCTCACGTGCACGCCCTTGCTGCCGCGAACCGCCGCTCCCGCCCCTGCGTCGGCCATCCGCTCGACCTCGTCGCTCCACGGGCCGGTCGCGTTCACCACCACCGTCGCGCGCACGGTCGCGGTCGCCCCGTCGATCGCGTTCACCACCGTCGCACCCGTCACGCGGCCGTCGTCGCGCACGAGTGACACGACCGCGGTGTGGTTGATCGCGACCGCGCCGGCGCGGTGCGCCGACAGCATCGTGGCGAGGGTGAGCCGCACATCGTCCGTTGCCGCGTCCCAATAGCGCGCACCGCCGACGAGCGCCTCCGAGCGCAGCGATGGCTCGCTCGCCCGGACGGCCCCCGCGTCGAGCCGCTCGTGTCGCCGGTTGCGGAAGAGGGACAGCACGTCGTACAGCATCAGCCCCGCGCCCAGCTTCCATCGAGGCACGCGCGCGCCGCGATACACGGGCCAGGTGAAGGCCAGTGGGCGCACCAGATGTGGCGCGATGCGCTGGAGCGTGCGCCGCTCTCGGCTCGATTCGAACACCAGCCCGAGCTGCCCGTGCTCGAGGTAGCGCACCCCGCCGTGCACCAGCCTCGACGATCGGCTGGACGTGCCGCTGGCATAGTCGCGCTTCTCCACGAGCGCCACGCGTAGCCCGCGCAGCGCGGCATCGCGCGCCACGCCAGCTCCCGTGATCCCGCCCCCGATCACGAGCAGGTCGAACACCTGCTCGCCGAGGGCGCGGAACAGCGCATCCCGGTCCGGTCGCGTGGCGTGGGAGGTCGTTTGATCGTCCTCTGGATGGCGTGGTAGCGGACGCGTCGGGCGCTCAAGATAACCTTGGCCTCTGCCTTCGTGACCAGTCAACGCATCGTCGAGCTGTTGTGGGGCGCGTGGTACTGGCTGCCCGTCAGGGGACGCGTCGGCGTCACGATCCTCGCGCTCGCCCAGCTGTACTGGGTGTGGCGCTTCTACGTGTGCTACGTCCGCGCGCCCTGGGTGCTCTACCGGGAGAACGTCATCCCCCCCGACCGCACCCGTACCCTCGATCCGGTCTATTCCGAGCCGATCGACCAGGAGCTGCTCGCCTTCCTCGAGCTGACCGAGCGCAAGATGATGGCGCTCGGCTTCTGCGAGCCGCATCGCACGACCGACCGGACCACCTACCCGCTGCCCGCCGTCGGCAGCTCGCTCGAGCATCCCAGGTTCGGCGACCAGGCGACGATCGTCGCCATGAAGCCGCCGGCCGAGTTCGGGACGCTGGACCCGATCTTCTCGATCGCGTTCGACAGCGAGTTCACCGACGGCGTGACGCTGCTGACGTCGAACGTCCGCATGCCGCGCTTCTGGCCCGATCCGCGCACGCTCGACCACATCCGGCTCCCGCACGTCACCGATCCGGGGGTGCTCTACCGGCTGCATCGGATGCGCGTCATCGAGCGGCGCGAGACAGTCGCCCAGAAGAAGATCGTCCGCGGCAAGACCCCCGAGCAGCGCCTCGTCTTCATCAAGCGGCGCCACATCGATCTGTACAAGCATCTCGTGCACAGCCGCTATCATCGCCGGACGCCTGGCGGGCTCCGCCTCACGATTCGCGGCGCGATCCTCACGGCGTGGCGGCAGGTGTTCCCCTGGCGCAACCTCGACCAGTGGTGGCTGCGCCGCCGCGCACGCTCCGTGATGCGGTTCGGCTAGTCCCGTTCCTCCCGCGCCGGTCGTAGCTTTGGGGCATGCCAAGCTACGGGTCTCCCGGACGGCGCGTCGCCATCGTCGCCGGCGTCCGTACGCCGTTCGCCAAGTCGGGAACGACGCTCAAGAACCTCACGGCGATCGAGCTCGGCAAGCTCTCCGTGGCCGAGCTGATCCAGCGCACCGAGATCGACGGCAAGCTCGTCGAGATGGTCGTGTACGGCACGGTGGTCCCCTCGGTGATCGCGCCGAACATCGCGCGCGAGGTGTCGCTGCTGCCGATGCTGCCGAAGGGCTGCCAGGCGTTCACGGTGAGCCGCGCCTGCGCGTCGGCCAATCAGGCCATCACCGACGCCGCCGATCAGATCGCCCTCGGCCACGCCGACGTGGTCATCGCCGGCGGCGCCGAGTCGCTCTCGAACGTGCCGATCCTGCACTCGCGCGGCATGAGCGACGCGCTGGTCGGCGCGTCCAAGGCGAAGAGCCTCGGCGGCCGCGTGAAGGCGCTCGCCAGCGTGCGCCCGCGCGACCTCGTGCCGATCACTCCCGCCATCGCCGAGCCGTCGACGAACGAGTCGATGGGCGAGTCGGCGGAGAAGATGGCGAAGATCAACGCCATCCCGCGCGAGCAGCAGGACCAGTTCGCGCTGCGCTCGCACCGCCTCGCCGCCGCCGGCACGCAGGACGGCCGCCTCGCCGCCGAGATCGCCCCCGTGTTCGTGCCGCCCGCCTTCCAGGCGATGACGAACGACAACGGCATTCGCCCGGACACCTCCATCGAGCAGCTGCGCGCGCTCAAGCCGGTGTTCGATCGACGGAACGGCACCGTGACCGCGGGGAACGCCTCGCCCCTCACGGACGGCGGCAGTGCCGTGCTGCTCATGAGCGAGGAGCGAGCGAAGTCGCTCGGCTATCAGCCGCTGGCCTACATCCGCAGCTACAGCTACGCCGCGCTCGATCCCGGCGAGCAGCTGCTCATGGGGCCCGTGCTCGCCGCTCCGGTCGCGCTCAAGCGCGCCGGGCTCTCGCTCCAGCACATGGACCTCGTCGAGATGCACGAGGCGTTCGCCGCGCAGGTGCTCTGCAACCTCAAGGGGCTCGCGTCGCGCGAGTGGGCCGAGCGCGCCGGGTTCAGTCAGCCCGTCGGCGACGTGGACCGCTCGAAGCTCAACGTGATGGGCGGCTCGATCGCGATCGGCCATCCGTTCGGCGCGACGGGCGGCCGCATCCTGACCACGCTCTGCAACGAGCTCGCGCGGCGCGGCGGGCAGTTCGGCTTGATGACCGTGTGCGCCGCCGGCGGGATGGGACACGCGATGGTCGTGGAGCGCGCCTGATGCCCGCACTGCGACTGGAGCACCAGAACGGCATCGCGATCGTCACGATCGATCTCCCCGGCGAGCCCGTCAACAAGGTCACGGCGGGCCTCCGCACGGAGTTCGCGGAGCTGTTCGGCCGGATCGAGAGCGACACGATGGTGAAGGGGATCGTCGTGATGACGGGCAAGCCCGACACCTGGCTCGCCGGTGCCGACATCGACGAGTTCCTCACGCTGCACAGCGTCACCGACGCCGAGTCGCTGAGCCGCGGCGGCCAGGCACTGCTCGCGCGGCTCGAGTCGCTGCGCGTCCCCGTCGTCGCCGCGATCCACGGGGCCTGTCTCGGCGGCGGGCTCGAGACCGCGCTCGCCTGCCACTATCGCATCGCGTCCGATCATCCCAAGACCGTGCTCGCCCTCCCCGAGGTGCAGCTCGGACTCATCCCCGGCGCAGGCGGGACACAACGCCTGCCGCGCCTGATCGGTCTGCAGCGAGCGCTCGACATGATCCTCACCGGGCGGAACATCCGCGCGAAGAAGGCGCTGCAGATGGGGCTCGTCGACGAGCTCGTGCACCCGGCCATCCTGCGGGAGGTCGCCGTCGAGCGCGCGAGCCGTCTGGCCGACGGTTCTCTCGACGGGCGCCATTCGCCCAAGGGGCGCGGCGCCACCGGCGTGTTGCTCGAGGACAACCCGATCGGCCGCTCCATCGTGTTCAAGAAGGCGCGCGAAGGGGTGATGTCGAAGACCCACGGCCACTATCCCGCGCCGCTCGCCGCCCTCGCCGCCGTGCAGGCGGGCTACGACGGCGGCGTCGAGCTCGGGTACCGGCTCGAGTCGCGCTCGTTCGGCGAGCTGGCGATGAGCGACGTGGCGAAGGAGCTGATGTTCCTCTTCTTCGCCACGAGCGCGCTGAAGAAGGACCCGGGCATCGCGAGCGAGGCCCCCGAGCCGCGCGAGGTCGAGACGCTCGGCGTGCTGGGCGCTGGCTTCATGGGCGCGGGGATCGCCTCCGTCGCCGTGCAGCAGGGCACCCCCGTGCGCCTCAAGGACACCGAGCTCGCGCGAGTGGGGAAGGGAATCGCGGCGGTGAGCGAGGTGCTCCGCGAGCGGCTCAAGAAGAAGCAGATCACCAGGCTGCAGTACGAGGATCAGATGCTCCTCGTCCGAGGTACCGTCGACTACTCCGGCTTCGGCCGCGCCACGCTGGTCATCGAGGCAGTGTTCGAAGATCTCGCGCTCAAGCACCGCGTGCTCCAGGAGGTCGAGCCCGCGCTGCGGATGGACGCGGTCTACGCGTCGAACACCAGCACGATCCCGATCAGCAGGATCGCCGAGGCCGCGGCGCGCCCGACGCGCGTGCTCGGGATGCACTTCTTCTCCCCCGTGCACAAGATGCCGCTGCTCGAGGTGATCACCACCGGCGAGACCGACGACGACGCCATCGTCACGGCGGTCGCGTACGGCAAGCGGATCGGCAAGACGGTGATCGTGGTCAACGACGCCCCGGGGTTCTACACGACGCGCATCCTCTCGGCGTACATGAACGAGGCGGGCCGCCTGCTCGACGAGGGCGCGAGCATCGACGCCGTCGACGCGGCGCTCACCGACTTCGGCTTTCCCGTCGGCCCGATCACCCTGCTCGACGAGGTCGGAATCGACGTCGGCGGCAAGGTCGGCCTCGTGCTCAGCGAGGCGTTCGGCGGCCGGATGTCGCCGAGCGATTCGCTCCGCCGCGTGGTCGAGTCGGGGCGGACGGGGCGAAAGGGTCGGAAGGGCTTCTACCTCTACGACGAGTCCGGAAAGAAGGGCGAAGTCGATCCGTCGGTGTACGAGGTTCTGCCGGGCGGCGCGCAGCGGCGGGACTTCCCGGCG
>DASTSX010000435.1:0-5702 GCA_035760455.1 Gemmatimonadaceae bacterium
CAGCGCGTACACGTCGGCCCGCGCGTCCACCGACTTCTCGCCCGTCGCCTGCTCCGGCGCCATGTACTGCGGCGTGCCGAGCGAAAGCCCGGTCTGGGTGATGCGCTGCCCTCCCGCCTGCTGGACGGCGAGCGCGATCCCGAAGTCGGCGACGAGCGCGTGGCCGCCCTGCAGCAGGATGTTCTCGGGCTTCACGTCGCGGTGGATCACGCCGTGGGCGTGCGCGTACGCCAGCGCGTCGGCCACCTCGCGCGCGATGCGCACCGCGTCGCGCACGGGAAGCTGCCGCTCGCGCTCGAGGCGCGCCCGGAGCGTCTCGCCCTCGACGAAGGGCATGACGTAGTACAGCTGCCCGTCCACGCTGCCGCTGTCGAACAGCGGCAGGATGTGCGGGTGCTGAAGCCCAGCCGTGAGCTCGATCTCCTTGAGGAACCGCTCGGAGCCGAGCACCGCCGAGAGCTCGGGATGCAGCAGCTTGACGGCGACCCTGCGGTGGTGGCGGACGTCTTCGGCGAGGTACACGGTCGCCATGCCCCCCGCGCCGAGCTCTCGCGTGATGCGGTAGCGGTCGGCGAGCGCGGCCGCGAGCGGCGCGGTGCGTGCGGTGAGGTCGCCGGCGGGGGGATCGAGGGGCACGGCAGCGCGATGTGGGGAAGGTGCGGATTCCTCGACTCGCTGCGCTCGCTCGGAATGACGATCGGTGCGCGGCAGCCGAATATGCTCGACCCTCCGGCCGATGTCACGGCTCCCCCGTCGGCGCATCGCGCGCCGGAGGGGAGCCCAGCCCGCCATGCGCGGCAAGCCCCTTGCTTGCTCGGAGCGCCTGCCCCACTTCTGACGTGCCCCTCCCCATTACTCTGCTCGAATGAACGTTCTGCTCGAACGCGGAAGAACGCTGTTCTCGCGCCCACAACCGTCGCAGGACTTCCTCGCGGGCCCGATCAAGGGCGAGCTCCTCGGCCCCGATGGGCTCGCCGAGCGGGCGAGGACGCTGGCACGCACGCAGGTGGTCCGGCCGTTCGAGGAAGGGTCGCGCCAGACGCGGCTGCTGAGCCGGCTCGACGTGAGCCGGAAGGTGCTGGCCGAGGCGCACGCGCGGCTGGTCGCGGCGGCGGCGGCGGGCGCCGACGTGGGCCCCGCCGGCGACTGGCTGCTCGACAACTACCACGTGGTCGAGGAGCACATCCGCGAGGTGCGCGAGAGCCTGCCGCGCAGCTACTACGGCGAGCTCCCCGAGCTCGCCTCCGGACAGCTCGCCGGCTATCCGCGCGGCTACGAGATCGCGATCACGCTGATCGGCCACACCGAGGCGCGGATCGACAGCGCGAACGTGGACCTCTTCATCGGCGCGTTCCAGGACGTCACCCCGCTCACGGTCGGCGAGCTGTGGGCCGTGCCGGCGATGCTCCGCATCGCGCTCATCGAGAGCGTGCGGCGGATGGCACTGCGCACCACGCAGCGCCTCGACGACGTGGAGGAAGCCGACCGCTGGGCGGCGCGCGTGATCGAGAGCACCAGCTCCGGCAAGTCGCACGCGCTGAACGACTTCATCACGGCGCATCCGCCGCTGACGCCGATGTTCGTGTCGCGCTTCCTGCGGCAGATCCGGCTGTCCGAGCACTCGGCGCCACTCGCCTGGCTCGAGCCGTGGATGAACGAGGAGGGGGTGAGCGCCGAGGACGCGGCGGCGCGCGCGAACGAGCGGCTCGCGCTCACCCAGGTGATGACGGCGAACAGCATCACGAGCCTGCGCGCGATCGGGCGTCTCGACTGGAAGACGTTCGTCGAGCGGCAGAGCGCGCTCGAGGCGATCCTGCGCCAGGACCCGGCCGGCGTGTACGCCACGATGACGTTCGACACGCGCGACGCCTACCGCCACGTCGTCGAGCGGATCGCGAAGCGGACGAAGCGCCCCGAGGTGGAGATCGCGGACACCGCCATCCGGCTCGCGGCGGTCGGAGGGCTCGAGTGGCCGGCGGACCCGGCGCGCGGGCACGTCGGCTACTATCTGGTGGACGCCGGCCTGCGGACGCTCGAGGACGAGACCGGGTATCGGCCGCGCTTCCGCGAGGCGCTGCACCGCTGGGTGCTCCGGCATCCGAATGTGGTGTTCATCGGCGGGATCGTGCTCGGCACGCTCGCGGCGATCGCGGCGGCGTTCTGGCTCGGCCAGATCGGCGACGACGCGGGCTGGCGAGCGCGGCTCCTCGTCACGCTGTTCGCCTTCCTGCCGGCGAACGCGATCGCGATCGGCGCGGTGCACCAGACGATCACGTCGCTGCTGCCGCCGCGGATCGTTCCGAAGCTCGATCTCGACGGACGCGCCGGCATCCCCCCCGAGTACCGGACGGTGGTCGTCGTGCCGACGCTGTTCGGCGGCGTGGACGCGGTGCGGGAGACGCTCGAGCGCATCGAGGTGCGCTATCTCGCCAATCGCCAGGCGAACCTGCACTTCGCCGTGCTGAGCGACTTCACGGACTCCGACACCGAGACGCGCCCCGAGGACGCCGAGATCCTCGAGGCGGCGGTGGAGGGGATCCGCTCGCTCAACGCGCGCTATGCGCAGGGGCGTGACGACGAGTTCTACCTCTTCCACCGGCCGCGGCGATGGAACCCGCACGAGGGCGTGTGGATGGGCTGGGAGCGCAAGCGGGGCAAGCTCGCCGAGTTCAACCGGTTCGTGCGCGGCCGCGCCCGCGACGCGTTCTCGACGATCGTCGGCGACGTGAGCGCGCTCGATGGGGTGCGCTACGCGATCACGCTCGACGACGACACGATTCTCCCGCCGGACTCCGCGCCGCTTCTCGTCGGGGCGATCGCGCACCCGCTGAACCGCGCCGTCTACGACCCGAACCGCGGCCGCGTCGTCCGCGGGTTCGGGATCATCCAGCCGCGCGTGGGCGTCTCGCTGCCGAGCGCGTATCGCTCGCGCTTCGCGTCGATCCACTCGGGGCATCCCGGCGTCGATCCGTACACCACCGCGGTGTCCGACCTGTATCAGGACCTCTACGGCGAGGGGAGCTTCACCGGCAAGGGGATCTACGACATCGACGCGTTCGAGGAGGCGACGCACGGCCGCTTCCCCGAGAACACGCTGTTGTCGCACGACCTCATCGAGGGGAACTACGCGCGCGCGGCGCTCGCGACGGACATCGAGGTCTTCGACGACTACCCGACGCGCTACTCGACGTACGCGCGGCGGAAGCATCGCTGGATCCGCGGCGACTGGCAGCTCGTTCCGTGGCTGCGCCGCATGGTGCCGGGCCCGGACGGACCGGAGCGCAACCGGCTGTCGCTGCTCTCACGCTGGAAGCTGATCGACAACCTGCGCCGCAGCCTCGTCGAGATCGCGACGCTGCTCTTCATCTTCGCGGGCTGGACCATCCTGCCGGGCTCGCCGCTGCGCTGGACGATCCTCGGCGTGCTCGCGGTGGCCGCGCCCTGGATCATCGCGCTCCTTCACGCCGCGCTCCTCCCGCCGCTCGACAAGTCGTGGCGCGCGTACTACGTGACGGTGGGGCACGACGCGGGGACGAGCCTGAAGCAGTTCGGCGTCGGGATGACCGTGCTGGCGAACGAGGCGTGGCTCTCCGTGGACGCGATCGTGCGCACGCTGTGGCGCCGCCTCGTGTCGCGGCGTCATCTCCTGCAGTGGCAGACGGCGTCGCAGGTCGAGCGCGCGGCGACGGGTCGCGCCGCGGAGCTGTGGCGCGCGATGTGGCCGTCCGCGGCCACGGGCATCGTGGCGCTGCTGATCGCGTGGGTGCGGGGGACGGGGACGCCACCCGACGAGCGGTGGGACCTCGTGATCGCCGTGCTGCCGCTCGCCGCCCTGTGGATCACCGCACCGGCGGTCATGCACGCGCTGAGCGCGCCGCCGGTGCGCGCCGAGCGCCGGCTGTCGTCCTCGCGCCGCCCCGACGCGCTGCGCTACGCGCGCGCGCACTGGCAGTACTTCGAGCGCTACGTCACGGCCGAGACGAACTGGCTCGCCCCCGACAACTTCCAGGGGGATCCCGTCCCCGTCGTGGCGATGCGCACCTCGCCGACGAACATCGGGCTGCAGCTGCTCGCGACGGTGAGCGCGCACGACCTCGGGTTCCTCCCCCTCGACGCGATGGTCGAGCGGTTGGAGCGCACCTTCCGGTCGCTCGAGCAGATGCGGCGCTTCCGCGGACACTTCTACAACTGGTACGACCTCCACGACCTGCGCGTCCTCGACCCCGCGTACGTCTCGACGGTGGACAGCGGGAACCTCGCCGGCCACCTGATCGCCGTGCGCCGGGCCTGCGCCGAGCTCGCCGCCGGGAACGGCGTGGACGCCACGCTCGCGTCGCGGCTGGACGCCATCGCGCACCGGGCAGGCTCCTACGCCGAAGCGATGGACTTCCGCTTCCTGTTCGACGGCGACCGCGAGCTGTTCTCGATCGGCTATTCGGTGTCCACGCGCACGCTCGACCCGTCGTCGTACGACCTGCTCGCGTCGGAGGCGCGGCTGGCGAGCTACGTGGCGATCGCGCTGAAGCAGGTGCCGGTCGATCACTGGTTCCGCCTCGGCCGCACGCTGACGCACGTGGGCGGGGACACGGCCCTCGTGTCGTGGAGCGGCAGCATGTTCGAGTACCTGATGCCGGCGCTGGTGATGCGCACCTTCCCGCAGACGGTGCTCGACCAGACGTCCCGCTCCGCGATGCGGCGGCAGGTCGCGCACGCGTCGCAGTTCGACGTCCCGTGGGGGGTGAGCGAGAGCGCGTACAACCTCCGCGACCGGCACCTGACCTACCAGTACCGCGCGTTCGGCGTCCCCGACCTCGCGCTCAAGCGCGGCCTGGCGCGCGATCTCGTCATCGCGCCGTACGCCTCGGCCCTCGCCGCCATGGTGGACCCGAACGCCGCGCTCGACAACCTGGGCGAGCTGGAGCGGCTCGGCGCGTTCGGTGAGCTCGGCTTCCACGACGCGCTCGACTACACGCGCCCCGACCCGGGCGCGCGCTACGCCGTGGTCTGGAACTACATGGCGCATCACATCGGCATGAGCCTCGTGGCGCTGACGAACGTGCTTCAGCGCGACGTCTGGCAGCGGCGCTTCCACGCCGATCCGCTGATGCGCGCCGCGGAGCTGCTGCTGCACGAGCGGATCCCTCGCCGCCTCGTCTTCAAGCCGCCGCAGCGCGACGACACCGAGCTGCCGCTGCCCGCGCCCGAGCTCGAGCGGCCCGCGGTCCGCGAGTACGACACGCCCGACACGCCGCAGCCGCGCGTCGCGCTGCTCGGCTACCTGCCCTACACCATCATGGTGGACAACCGCGGCGCCGGGTACAGCCGCTACGAGTCGCTCGCCGTGACGCGCTGGCGCGCCGACTCCACCACGGACGACACGGGGCAGTTCTGCTATGTGAAGGACCTCAAGTCGGGACGCGTCTGGAGCGCGGCGTACCAGCCGGTCTGTGCGCCCGCCGACGTGTACCGCGCCCACTTCGCCACCGACCGCGTCAGCTTCCACCGTCTCGACGGCGCGATCGAGACGCGGACGGAGATCACCGTCGTGCCGGCCGACGCGGCGGAGGTGCGGCGCGTCACGCTGACGAACCACGACTCGTCCATGCGCGAGGTGGAGGTGACGAGCTACGCCGAGGTCGTGCTCGCGCCCCCCGATGCGGACCGCGCGCACCCGGCGTTCGCCAACCTATTCGTCGAGACGG
>DASTSX010000436.1:0-4737 GCA_035760455.1 Gemmatimonadaceae bacterium
GGATATCCGCAAGGCGTGCAGAGACAACGAGTTACGACCAGCGTGCGCCGTGGTCCGCACGTTGCCTTACACCCCGCCGGTTGCAGGTCGCACCGGTACTCCCGCCCGACGGCCCGCGATGTCGCGCCGTCATCCTCTACCATCCGGAGAGAGTCTCACCATGAAGAGCATCAAGAAGGGCTTTACCCTGATCGAGCTTCTGATCGTCGTCGTGATCATCGGCATTCTGGCCGCGATCGCGATCCCGAAGTTCGCCAACACCAAGTCGAAGGCGTACATCGCCGCGATGAAGTCGGACCTCCGCAACCTCGTGACGGCCGAGGAGTCGTACTTCTCGGATTCGGCGAAGTATGCGACGGACACGACGAAGGGCATGAAGTTCAAGCCGTCGACGGGTGTCTCGATGCCGACGATCTCGACCTTCTCGGGCGCCTGGCTCGCGACGAACACGCACAGCCAGCTGGCGAACTTCTCGTGCGGCATCGGCGTGAACACGACCAACCCGCTGGTCACCACGGCTGGCGACGGCGAGCCGGTCTGCAAGTAACCCACGTGTAGGCCTCCATGGTGGAGGGCAGGAGCGGCCCATCGGACTCGATCCGGTGGGCCGCTTCTGCGTTTCCGTCCGGCCGGCCGGTCGTCTGTTGAGCAGCGCCGGCGTCGGCGCTCGTGCCGCCTCTCCCTGCGCATGACGCGACCAGACTCTCGGCCTTCGCTCCGCACGGAGCTCCTCGTCAACTTCGCCGTCCTCGCCGTCGCCGCGCTGGTGTTCGCGGTCGGCGCGGTCGTGCTGTTCTACGACCAGGCCGAGGCCGCGCGCGGGGCGCTCCTGATCAGCCTCCTCGTCGCCGTGGACGTCGTCGTTCTCGTCGCCTTCTGCGGCTGGCAGATCAACCGCCTGATCATCCGACCGCTCCGCGAGACGGCGGCCGCCACCGAGGCGATCGCCGGCGGCGACCTGCGCCGCCGCGTCTCGCCGCACGCCTCGCTCGAGCTGCACCAGCTCGCCGAGAGCGTGAATCGCATGACGGACCGGCTCATCGAGGAGCAGACGCAGCTCGTCCGCGCCGAGAAGCTCGCGAGCGTCGGGCGTCTCGCCGCCGGCATCGCCCACGAGATCGGCAATCCGCTCGGCGCGCTCAACGGCTACAGCCACATCCTCAAGGGCCGCGTCAAGGGCGACGCGCTCGGTCTGGAAGCGATCACCGGCGTCGAGCGCGAGACGGGACGCATCGATCGCATCGTGCGCGGGCTGCTCGACTACGCGCGCCCGCGGAAGCCGACGCCGACGCCGATCGACGTCAACGAGTCGCTGCGGCACGTCGTCGATCTGCTCAACGCGCAGGGCATGCTGCGGCGCGTGTCGCTCCGGCTCGAGCTGGCGAACGAGTCGCCGCGCGTGTACGGCGAGCGGCACGACCTCGAGCAGGTGTTCGTGAACCTGCTGCTCAACGCGGCCCACGCGGTGGACGCCACGGGATCGGTGGCGATCCGCACGACGTGCGTGTCCCGCGAGACGCTCGAGGCGGGGATGGTGCGAGCCGGCGATTCGCCGGGGACCACCGTGCCCCACATGCCGTCACCGCGCGTGAGCCGGTGGCTGCAGTCGGACAATCGTCCCGAGGAGGTCGTGAAGATCGTCGTCGCCGACTCCGGCCCGGGCGTGCCGCCCGAGGACGCCGAGCGCATCTTCGATCCGTTCTACACGACGCGCGAGCCGGGGAAGGGGACGGGCCTCGGGCTCGCGATCGTGCTGCGCGTCGTCGAGAACTTCCAGGGCATCGTGTGGGTCCAGCCGGCGCGCGAAGGGGGAGCGGCGTTCCACCTGCTCTTCCCACTCGCGCCCGAGACGCCGGGCGCGCCGCCCATCCCGGGGCTCGAGATGGTGGAACCCGTTCCGACGATCGCGGGCCGATGAACATCCTCGTCGTCGACGACGAGCTCGGTCTCCGCCACACGCTCACGCTGATCCTGCAAGCCGAGGGGCACACCGTGCGCGCCGCGAGCGACGGCGCCGCGGGGCTCGAGCGGCTCGCCGAGGCGCCGGCGGATCTGATCATCTGCGACGTGCGCATGCCCGGCCTCGACGGGCTCCGGTTCCTCGAGAAGTACAAGGAGATGGGGGGCTCGGCGCTCGTCATCATGATGAGCGCCTACGGCGACGACGAGGCCGCGCTCGAGGCCATCCGGCGCGGGGCCTACGACTTCATCGCCAAGCCCTTTCGCGCCGATCAGGTGCTGCTCGTCGTGCGCAAGGCGATCGAGCGCGAAGGGCTGCGGCGCGAGGTCGCGCAGCTGCACGACGAGCTGGTGGCGCTGCGCGCGCCGTCGGGGATCGTCGGGCGCAGCCCGAAGATCTCCCAGGCCCTCGCCCTCGCCGACAAGGTGGCGCGCCATCCGTCGACGGTGCTCATCACCGGCGAGAGCGGCACGGGGAAGGAGCTGATCGCGCGACACATCCACGACGCGAGCCCGCGCGCGAGCCGGCCGTTCGTCGCCGTGAACTGCGCCGCGATCCCCGAGTCGCTGCTGGAGAGCGAGCTGTTCGGACACGCGAAGGGCGCCTTCACGGGCGCCACCGCCGAGCGCCAGGGGCTGTTCGAGGAGGCCAGCGAGGGAACGCTGTTCCTCGACGAGCTGGGCGATCTCCCGGTACCCCTGCAGGTCAAGCTCCTGCGCGCCCTCCAGGAGGGGGAAGTGCGCCGCGTCGGCGACAACGCGTCGCGCAGCGTCGACGTGCGTCTCGTCGCCGCGACGGCGCGCGACCTGGAGGCGGACGTCGCCGACGGAAAGTTCCGCGCCGACCTGTACTACCGCATCAACGTCGTGCGCATTCACCTGCCCGCGCTCCGCGAGCGCGCGGAAGACATCCCCGAGCTGGTGCGCCACTTCGTGGACCGGTTCAACCGGCGGCTCGGGCTGCACGTCACCGGCGTCACCGCGGGCGCGATGCGCGCGCTGGTGGAGTACCCGTGGCCCGGCAACGTGCGCGAGCTGGAGAACGTCGTCGAGCGCGCGATGGTGCTCACCGACGGACCGCAGCTCGACCTGCCGCAGCTCCCCACGCTCTCGGCGCCCACCGCGAGGACCGATGGCGTGGGGTCGCCGCTCGATCTCTCGGTGAAGCGGCGCACCGAGGAGCTCGAGCGAGCGCTCATCAAGGAGGCGCTGGAGCGCACGCGCGGCAACCGCACGCGCGCCGCGAAGCTGCTCGACCTCTCGCACCGCGCGCTGCTCTACAAGATCCGCGACTACGGGCTGGGCGACTAGCGCGAGGCTTCGCCCCGGCGCGCAACGATCGGGTGCGGGGTGTGGCGCCGGGAGGCGTACGATGCCCCCATGCAATCGCGCGAACACGAGACCGATGACGGTCCGCCGGCCCGCGGGCCCCGCGCCGGACTCTCCGTTGTCGAGGTCCTGGTGGCGCTCGTGCTGCTCGCCGTGGGGCTGCTCGGCGTCGCCGGTCAGGGCGCCATCGCCATGCGCGCGTCGAGCACCGCGGCGCGGGAGCGTCGGGCGGCGCAGCGCGCCGCCGACCGCGTGGCGCTGCTTCGCGCACAGGGATGCGGCGCAGCGAGCAGCGGCGCGGCCGTCGATCCCGCCGCCGCGCTCAGCGAGGCGTGGACCGTCGGCCCCGCGGGAAGCGCCGTCCCGATCGACGTCGAAATCCGCTGGCGTGCGCCCGCGGGCCCCCGGACGCTCCTGTTGCGGAGCGGCATGCTGTGCTGAGGCGAAGCGGCGTCACGCTCGTCGAGCTGCTCGTGGCCCTCTCGCTCGGTGGGCTCGTGCTCGCAGTGGCAGTCGGGAGCATGCTGCGCCAGTATCGCGGCGCGCGGTGGGTCGAAGGGCTGACCGGCGCCGAGCTGCAGCTCAGGCCCACGCTCCGCCTCGTGGCGGACGAGCTGGAGCCGCTCGATGCCGCCGCGGGCGACCTCGCCGCGGGGCAGGTGAGTGACACCGCGATCGAGCTCCGCGCCGTGATCGCCGCGTCACTCACCTGCGACAGCTCCGCCACGGTGACGCTCGTTCCCGAGACCGGCGCCGCTCCGCCGCTCGGCGGTTTGGCACGGCCGGTGACCGCGGGCGATTCCGCCTGGCTCTACCGCGATTCGCTCGGCTGGCGCGGGCACGCGGTGATCTCCGCCTCGCGCACCACGACCGCCTGCGGCGTTCCGACCTCCACGCCGGGTCCCGCCGTGAACCTCGCGCTCGACGCGCCGGCGGACGTGCCGGCCGGCACCCCGGTCCGCGTCACGCGGTGGGAGCGCTGGGTCGTGTACCGCGCGGGGGACGGCCGCTGGTATCTCGGCGTTCGCGACTGGAGCCCCGCCGCGTCGCGGTTCCTCGCGGTGCAGCCGGTCGCCGGACCGTTCGTTCGCCGCGTGCCGTCCGGCGCGCGCACCGGCTTCCGCTACTTCGATGCGACCGACGCGGAGCTCGATCCCGACGGCACGAACGAGCGCGCGATCGCGCGCGTGCGCATCACGACGCTGTCCGCCGTCCCCGCGGCGACGACCGACAGCGTGCGGCGCGACTCCGCCGAGGCCGTGCTCTCGCGGCGCGGCACCTCGTGACCACCTCGCCGCGTGCTCGCGCCACACCGCGCTCCGCGCGCCCGCGCCGTGGCGCCGTGCTCGTCGCCGTCCTCGCGCTCCTCACGCTCGGTGCCGCGCTCGTCGCCGGCGCGTTCGCCGCCGCGCGCGCCTCGGCGCGAGCGACGCGCTCGACGCGCGCCAC
>DASTSX010000437.1:0-27063 GCA_035760455.1 Gemmatimonadaceae bacterium
AAGGGCGACGTGGTCGGGACGGTAGGCGTCTCCGACCCGGATCTCCGGCCGCACCTGCACTTCGAGATCCGGCCGCAGGGGCGCGCGGTGGATCCGGAGAGCTGGCTGCGCGGCGCGCGATGACGGCGACGGTGACGAAGCGCTGCCCCGTCTGCGGCCGCTTTCGCGCGTACGACGCGGAGGACGATTTCTGCATCGGCTGCGGGCACGAGGGGCTCGAAGCCGAGTGCACGTGCGGCCGCTCGTTCGACTACGCGCTGGCCGAGTCGGGCGACATCCACTGCCCGCGCTGCGGCCGCGTCCTGCGCGGCCGCGCCACCGAGTTCGGCGCGTAACGGTCGTGAGCACGGCGTCGCTGCTGCTGGGCGCGCACGTGAGCACCGCGGGGGGCGTTCCGGAGGCCCCACCGCGCGCGCTGGCGCTCGACGCCACCGCGATGCAGCTGTTCACGAAGATGGCCAACCGCTGGGCGGAGCGGAACTGCGAGAGCGACGAGTGCCGGCTCTTCCGCGAGCGACTCGCCGAGACGCGCGTGACGACGACGATGGCGCACGACTCGTATCTGATCAACCTCGCGAGCCCGGACCCGACGCTGCGCGCGCGGTCGCTCGCGTCGTTCGTCGCGGAGCTCGACCGGTGCCGCGCGCTGGGCCTGGATTACCTCGTGTCGCACCCGGGGAACTACATGGACGACCGCGACGCCGGGATCGCCCGAAACGCCGACGCGATCAGCGAGGGGCTGGCGGCGTCGGAAGGCCCCACGGTCCTCTGCCTCGAGACGACGGCCGGCGCCGGGACGTCGCTCGGTGCGACGTTCGAGGAGCTCGCGGCGATCATCGAGCGGGTGGACGCGTCGCAGCGCGGCCGCGTGGGCGTCTGCGTCGACACCTGCCACGTGTATTCGGCGGGCTACGACCTGGTGAACGACTACGACGGCGTGATCGCGCGGATCGAGGACACGCTCGGCCTGGCCCGCGTGCGCGTGATGCACCTCAACGACTCGAAGACGCCGTTCGCGTCGAAGCGCGACCGGCACGAGCTGATCGCCGAGGGATCGCTGGGCGAGTCTCCGTTCCGACGCATCATGACCGACGAGCGGCTGGCGCGCGTGCCGAAGGTGATCGAGACGCCGAAGCTCGACGACGCTACCGCGACCGACACGCGCATGCTGGTGCGGCTGCGAGGCTACGCGGGATAGGGGCGCGCAATGCGCACTGCGCACTGCGTTCTGCTAGCGGGCGATGGGCTCGACGCGCCCTTCCAGCGACTCGCCGTCGATCGTCACGAACAGGTGCCGCTCGGTGACGGTGAGATCCAAGCTGGTGCGCCGCTCGCGGCGCTCGACGAGCGCGTCGATGAGCGCGCGATCGAGCGCATAGAGCTCGAGGTGCTCGGCGCGGTGGATGCGCTCGCCTTCGAGGGCGCGCACGAGCTGGGCCGGGTCCTTGTGCGTGTAGACGGCGACGCGCGGAGCCGCCTTGCTCGCCTTGTGCAGGCGGAGCGCGTCGGGCGACCCGATGTCGATCCAGACGCGCAGCGCGCCGGTGAGGTCGCGCACGAAGAGCGCGGGCTCCTCCGGCTCGGCGATGCCCTTCGAGAAGCCGATCCCTTCGGCGTACTCGAGGCAGTAGGCGAGGACGCGCGCCATCATGTGCTCGTCGGATTCCGACGGTTGCTGCGCGACCTTGAACGACAGCGACTCGTACACGTGGCGGTCGGTGTCGGCGAGCTGCACGTCGAGGTTGTACACCGTGGCAGTGAGGGCCATCCCCGCCCTACTTCGGCTCGACGACGACGGCGGTGCCGTAGCAGAGCACCTCGCTGACGCTGCTCATGATCTCCGTCGCGTCGTAGCGCACGGCGATGATCCCCGTCGCGCCGACGTCCTCGGCGTGACGCACCATGATCTCGAACGCCTCCTCGCGCGACTTCTCGCAGAGCTCGGTGAAGAGCGTGATGTTGCCTCCGCGAATCGTCTGGAGGCTCGCGCCGAACGTGCCGAGCAGGGAGCGCGAGCGCACGGTGATACCGCGGACGACGCCGAGCGAGCGCGCGATCCGGTGATTGGGAAGCTCGAACGCGGTGGTGATCAGCTCACGGTTCATGGACGGGGATCGGTGGGAGCGGCGAGCAGGGCGAGCAGCTTCTTGGGCGCCGTCATGCGGTAGGCGTCGCGCAGCAGATCGGCGAGCGTCTCCCAATCGGGCTTCTTGTCGAGATACGCACCGACCCATCCGCTCTTGCCGACGTAGGGCGGCACGAAGTAGCGCGCCGGTTCGGCGCGCACCAGCATGTCCTGCGTGACGGGGGCCGCCTTGATCCACGCACCGGGCCGTCCAGCCCCGTGATGATTCCCCGACGAGGCGAAGGTGGCGAACATCTTGTTCTTCACCCGGAAGGTGGGCTCGCCCCACGCCTCCACCTCGTGCGCCTCGGGAAGGCCGAGGCACAGCGCGCGCAGCCGGTCGAGCGGAGTGCGTGCCGCCACGCTCAGCGCAGGCCCACGGCCTCGGCGATCGTATCGCCGACGGTGTCGAGCGTGTCGAGCGTGCGCGTGACGACCCGCTCGAGCAGGGCGCGCGCATCGGTCACGACGTCGTCGCGAGGTCGTGGCGGCAGCGGAGCCGCCGTCGCGAGCGCGGTCGGGGGGTGCACCGGCGGAGGAACCAGCGCGCCGCTGGGCTGGGGCTCGGGAAGGCGCTCTTCCATGCTCGGTCTCGGTGTCAGGTGATGCGATAATCGCGCTCGGCCTCGCCCGCGGGCGCACGCCGGGTGACCCTGCCGGCTGCCGGTATGGAGCACCACCGCTCCAGCACCACCGATCGACCCGAAGTCTGCGGGCCGGCCGCCACGAATGGCAATACGTGGCGGCGCGGCGCGCGTTTCAGCGGGGCGTCACACCCAGGCGAGATTCTGCTTCGAGAGGGGAAGCGAGCGGACGCGTTTGCCCGTCGCGGCGAAGATGGCGTTGCAGAGCGCCGGCACCACGGGCGGCAGCGCGGGCTCGCCGATCCCGGTCGGCGGATACTCGGTGATCTTCCAGTGCACCTCGACCGGCGGCGACTGCGCCAGCCGGATGAGCGGGAAGTCGGTGAAGTTGCCCTGCACGGCACGTCCGTTCGCGATCGTGATCTCCTGCGCGAGCGCCTCGGAGATGCCGTCCAGCACCGAGCCTTCCACCTGATTGTCCGCACCGCTCGGGTTGATGATCTGGCTGCCGACGTCGCCGGCGACCCAGACCTTGTCGACCTTGAGCGTGCCCGTGCGGCTCACCGTCGCCTGCACGACTTCGGCGAAGTAGCCGCGATGGCTGTAGTGGAAGGCGACGCCCATGCCGGTCCCACGCGGCAGCGTCCGCGAGCCCCAGCCGGACTTCTCGCGCACCAGCTCGAGCACGCCGCGCACGCGCGACGCGACGAGCGCACCCTGCGGCTGCTGGCCGGCCGGCTCCTCGGCGAGGAGGTCGAGGCGGAACTGGAGCGGATCCTTGCCCGCCGCGTGCGCCAGCTCGTCGATGAAGCTCTGCGTGGCGAAGGCGATGCCGTTGCTGCCGGGGGCGCGCAGATACCCGGTGGGCACGTGCTGCTTCATCACCGACGCCTCGAGCACGAAGTTCGGGACGAATCGCGCGGGGAACTCGCCGCCGCCGATCCCCGCGCCCGCGCCGAAGGGCACGGGCCCGCTCTGCTCCGCCGTGGCGAACCGCTCCGGATCGCCGAACGAGACGAAGTGGTTCCGCCACGCCACCAGCTTCCCTGCCGCGTCCACCCCGCCGGTGAAGTTGTGGAATCCGGCCGCACGATAGAAGTCGTGGCGCGTGTCGTCCTCGCGCGTCCACAGCAGCTTGACCGGCGTGCCCGGGATCTCCTTGGCGATGCGCGCGGCTTCGACGACGTAGTCGTTCATGAGACGCCGGCCGAACCCCCCGCCGCCGCGCACGAGGTGCAGCGTGACGTCCTCCTGCTTCAGGCCGAGCGCGGTCACGCACAACCGCCGCGCTGCGTCGGGCGTCTGCGTCGGCGCCCAGAGCTCGAGCTTGCCGTCCTTGAAGTGCGCGGTGCAGTTCTGCGGCTCGAGCGGCGCGTGGGCGAGGAAGGGATAGAAGTACGCCGCGCGCACCACCTTGCCGTTGGCGAGCGCCGCATCGACGTCGCCGTCCTTCCGCAGCGTCCGCTGCGGCGCCTTCTTCGCCAGCTCGGCGGCCGTCGATGCGATGTCCGCACTGCTGAGCGACGCCATCGGCCCTTCGTCCCACTCGACCTTGAGCTTGCGGCGCGCCGAACGCGCCAGCCACCAGCTGTCGGCGACGATCGCCACGCCGCCGAGCAGGCCGTCGGGCGCGGTGCCGACGCGCTCGACGACGAACGCGTGGCGAACGCCCGGCTCGCGCCGGATCTCGTCCAGGTTCGCGGACTTCACGGCGCCACCGAAGACGGGGCTCTTCTCGTAGACCGCGTGGAGCATCCCCGGCATGGTGATGTCGATGCCGTAGAGCGGCTTGCCGGTGATGATGGCGTGATTGTCGACGCCACGAACGCGCGTGCCGATGATGCGGAAGCTCTTCGGGTCCTTGAGCGCGACGCTGTCGAGCTGCGGCGCGGGGATCGTCGCGGCCCGGTCGAGCAGGTCGGCGTACTTGAGCGTGCGGCCGCTGGCGCGATGCGTGACCGTCCCGGACGCCGTCTCGCATTCCGCGGCGGGGACGCCCCACGTCTGCGCGGCCGCGCCCACGAGCATCGCGCGCGCCGCGGCGCCGACGCGGCGCAGCGGCAGCCAGTGGTTCGGCGTCGCGGTGCTGCCGCCGGCGAACTGGTCGGTGAACTTCGTGGTGTCGAGCCCCGCCTGCTCGATCTTCACGCTCGCCCAGTCGACGTCGAGCTCCTCGGCGATGAGCATCGGGAGCATCGTCTTGATCCCCTGCCCGACCTCGGGGTTCTTGGCGATGATCGTGACCGAGCCGTCCGGGGAGAGCCGGATGAAGGCATTCGGCGTGAAGTCGGCGGCCGGAAGCCTCGGCGCGCCGGCAGCGAGGAGCTCACCCGCACCGGAGCCGTCAAGGAAGGTGCCGAGGAGAAGCCCGCCGCCCGCGAGGGCGGAGACCCGGAGGAACTGGCGTCGGTCGACGCGCGCATCGAGTGTCATGATCGTCGTCCTCAGTTGCGCGGGGTGCCGGCCTGGCGGGGCCGGGCCGGGGTGGCCGACGGAGCCGCCGGAGTGACCGCCGACGTCGCGGCCGCCTTGTGGATCGCCTCGCGGATGCGCTGGTAGGTGGCGCACCGGCAGAGGTTCCCATTCATCGCCGCGGTGATCTGCGCGTCGGTCGGCGACGGGGTCTTCGCCAGGAGCGCGGCGGCAGACATGATCTGCCCCGCCTGGCAGTACCCGCACTGGGCAACGTCGACCTCGTCCCAGGCGCGCTGGACCGGATGCGAGCCATCGGTGGAGAGGCCCTCGATCGTGGTGATCTCGGCACCCTGTGCGGCGGACACCGGCAGCTGGCAGGAACGCACCGGAGCGCCCTTGAGGTGCACGGTGCACGCGCCGCACTGGCCGACGCCGCAGCCGTACTTCGTGCCCTTGAGCTCGAGCACGTCGCGCAGCACCCACAGCAGGGGCATGTCGGAGGGCGCGTCGACGGTGGTCGACTTGCCGTTGACCTTGAGGGAGACCTTCATGAGATAGCGTGTCGGGGTGGCGGGGCTGATCGCTCGTGGGCTCCGAACGTCTACGGACGAGGGAGGCGAGACGTTCCGGCTGCGCCGGCCAGCGCGCAAGGAATATGACCCGCGGGCCCGACTTCCGCAGCGTCCGCCCTCGGCGTGTGCAGCAGCCGCAGGGCCTGACGAGCACGCGGTCGAGGAGCGCGGCGCTCGCGCCCAGAGCGCGAGCGCCGCACCTCCCCTCCTCAGGCCTCCGACGATACCAGCGCGCGGGGGGCGGAGGGGAGCTTGGCGACGTCCACCCTGATCTCGGGAAGCGCGGGCCCGCTGCCCTCCAGGTGGAAGCGCGCGACGCGCTGCTGGAGATCCTCGATCAGAGTGCTCAGCGTCTGCACCGAAGTCGCGATCGACTGATTGCCGCGCACCGCCGAATGCGTGACGCGGGAGATCGTCTCGACGTTCTCGGTGATGTGTGCCGTCGTCGAGGACTGTTCCTCGCTCGACGCGCGCACCTGCTGGATGCAGGCGAGCATCCGCTCGGCGTTGGCGATGATCGCGTCGAGTGCGCCGCCGGCGCGGTCGACGAGATCCTTGCCGCGCTCCACCTGGCCGCCGACGCGCGACATGGCTTCGACGGCGGTCTCGACCTCGCGCTGATTGTGCTCGATGACCTTCGCGATCTCGCTCGTGGCCTGCGCGGTGCGCTCGGCGAGCCGCTGCACCTCCTGCGCGACGACGGCGAAGGTGCGCCCGTGGCGGCCGGCGCGGGCCGCTTCGATCGCGGCGTTGAGCGAGAGCAGCTCCGTCTGATCGGCGATCTGCTCGATCACGCGCGTGATCGCGCCGATCTGCTCACTGCTGCGGCCGAGCGACTGGACGGTGCGCGCCGAGATGCCGACGGTGGTCACGATCTCGTCCATGCCCGCGAAGGTGTCGCGCACGATGCGCCCGCCCTCGTGCGCCTCGGTCCCCGAACGCTGCGCGATCTCCGACGCCTCTGTGATGCTCGCCGTCGTCGTGGACACCGTCTGCGACATCTGCTGCGCGGCGCCGGCGACGAGCAGCGTCTGACTGATCTGCTCCTCCGCGCCGCGCGTGAGCTCGTTCGTCTCCGACTTGATCTGCCACACCGTCTGGACGGTGGAGTCGAGGACGTCGTGGACCTGCTGGACCATCGAGCGGATGTTGGAGACCGCCTTGTTGACGCCCGAGCGCAGCCGCCCGATCGCGTCGTCCTTCTCCACGGCGAGCGACACCGAGAGGTCGCCCTCCGAAAAGCGCTCCATCGCGTGGAGAACCTCGAGCACGTTGCGCTCGAGGTACTGCTGCGAGCGGCGATCGCGGTCGGCGGCCTCGGCGAGCGTGGCGTTCATCCGCTCGAGGCTCTCGCGTCGCTCGCGCTGGGTGCGAAGCGCGTAGCGGACGCTCCACGCGGCGGCGAGCAGCACGATGGCGCGGAACCACCACGACGCCCAGAACGGCGGGACGACGCGGATCTCGAGCGCCGCGCCCTGCTCGTTCCACACGCCGTCGTTGTTCGTGCCCTTCACCCGCAGGGTGTACTTGCCGGCGGGGAGGTTGGTGTACGACGCGGCGTGCGTCGTGCCCACCTCGTTCCAGTCGGTGTCGAGCCCCTCGAGCTTGTACGCGTACTGATTCTTGTCGGGGGCGACGAAGTCGAGGGCGGCGAACTCGATCGTGAAGACGCGCTGATCGTGCCCGAGCTCGAGCTTCTCCGTGACCGTGATGCTCTGCGTGAGCGGCGAACCCTTGGCCCCGACGACGACCGGCTTGTTGTACAGCTGGAAGCCGGTGAAGGCGATCGGCGGCACGTGCCGGTTCTCGGTGATCCGATCGGGCGTGATCAGGTTGAAGCCCTGGCTGCCGCCGAACAGGACGGCCCCATCGCGCGCGCGGTAGTAGGCGGCGAAATTGAACTCGCTCCCCTGCAGGCCGTCGGCTACGGTGTAGCTCTTGGCCGTTCGCGTCGCGGGACTGAAGCGAGCCACGCCCCGGTCGCCGCTCACCCAGAGCTGCCCCGACGCGTCGAGCGCGATGCCGTTGACGGTGGTGCCGGGCAGCCCGTCGGCTTCCGTGAAGTGCTCGACCTTGCCCGTGCTCCGATCGAGGCGATCGAGGCCGTTGACCGTGCCGATCCAGACCTTGCCTGGCTCCGACTCGACGATGGCGTGCACGGAGGAGCCGCTCAGCCCGTCCTTGCCGATCGGGTAGTAGCGCTTTCGGCCGGTGCGCGGGTCGTACTCGACCATGCCGACTCCCGACACCGTGCCGGCGGGCGTGGTGCCGATGAGCAGCACGCCGTCCGAGCCTTCGGTGATGACGCGGATCTGGGCTTCCCTGCCCTTGCCGATGAGGACGGGCGACGAGAACGTCCCCGTGGCGGGATCGACGCGCTGGAGCCCTTTCTCGTACGTGCCGACCCACACGTTGCCGGCGCGGTCCGCGTAGACCGAGAAGGCGTTGTCGTCGGCCATGCCGCTGTTCTTCGGCGTGTACGCGGTGAAGCGGCCCGTCGCCGGATCGAACCGGCTGACGCCCCCCGCCCAGGTGGCGACCCAGATCTTTCCGAAACGGTCTTCGGTGACGGAGAGCACTGCGTCGGAGTTCAGGTTGCTCGTCTGCGAGTTGAACCGCTGGAACTTGCCGGTCGCGCGATCGAAGCGGTTGAGCCCACCGCCGTCGGTCGCCACCCACGTGTTGCCGCGCGCGTCCTCGAGGAATCCCATCACGGAGTTGTAGCTCAGGCTCGCGGCGTCGCCGGCGACTGCGCGGAAGCGACGGATCGCGTCGCCGTTCTGGCGCGAGATGTTGACGCCTCCCGCGAACGTGCCGACCCACATCGTGCCACTGCGGTCCTTGAGAAGCGACCAGACGGAATTGCTGTTGAGCCCCGACGGGTTGTTCGGGTCGTGCTTGTTGTGGATGAACCGCCGAGTCGCGAAGTCGAAGTAGTCGAGGCCCCCATTCTCCGTGCCGCACCACAGACCGCGTGTCCCATCGAGCAGCAGGGCGTGGATCGCGTTGATCGAGAGGCTGTATGGATCCTCCGGATCGTGCTGATAGAGCGTGACGCCGCCCGTGGCGCGATTGATCTTGGCGAGGCCGCCGTCCATCATCGCCATGTAGATCGCGCCTTCGGCGTCCTCGGCGAAGGCGCGCACGTCGTTCCCCTTGAACAGCTCGGGGGAATCGGAGGCGCTCGGATCGATCTTCCAGACCTTGACCTCGCCCGTGCGCGGATCGAGCTCGCGGGCGCCGCTGCCCTTGCCGCCGAGCCAGATGTGATGTCCGCTGTCCTCGAACAACCCCTGAATGTCGAGTCCCGCCAGCCCCTCGCCGAACGGCACCGCCTTCCCGGTGGCGCGGTCGAACCTGTACAGCCCGTTGTCGGTGCCCAGCCAGAGCGTGCCCTGGGCCTCGATCACCGCGCTCACGGCGATGGTGTCGCCCTTCACGAGCGCGTAGTTCTGGAAGCGGTCGTGATCGCGGTCGTAGCGGCTCAGCCCCATCGGCGTGCCGACCCACAGTGTCCGCTTCGCGTCCTCGTAGACAACGAAGACCTCGTTGTGGGCGAGGCTCGTCGAGTCCTGGGCGCGATGGCGGTAGACGGCGAACGTGTGGCCGTCGTAGCGGTTCACGCCCTTCTTGGTCCCGAGCCAGACGAAGCCGAAGCTGTCCTGCACGAGCGACGCGACCAGTGAGCTCGAGAGGCCCTGATCGGGAGTGAGCTGGCGGAACTGCAGCTTCTGCGCGGCGGCGTCGGAGGCCCCGAGGAGGATGGCGCCGACGACGAGAATCGCGCGCGCGAGGCGGGCCCGAAGGGGCGGGACGCGCGGCGGCGCGCCGGGGTCGACGCGGTGGGCGGATCTGCGAGGCGGCATCGGAAGGGGTGAGCGTCGAATAACGACGCGTCGCAGGCGAGTTCTGCAACAGGCGTCGTCCGACCGGCTACCCTCGGGTATCGACCACCGCGGCCGGGTGCTCCAGCGACCGGCTACGGACCCGAGCCGTCTGCCATGGTCGCTCCTGCCTCGGAGAGCAGGCGGCCGAGCAGACCGCGGTGGCAGTGGCTGGCGTCCTCGCAGTAGCAGCCGACGGCGAGATCGGTGGCGGCCGACAGCGCCACGAGCAACTCGATGAGGTGGCGGGTGGCCGGGGCGCTCATCTCTTTCAAATAGATGCGCTCGAACCGCCGCCACCGGGCCGGCGTCCAGGGCTCCGACAGCGCCCAGGAGATGGTCGCGGCGCTCGGGGCGAGCTCCGGCAGCCAGACGTCGTAGAAGTCGCGGCGCGCGAACTCGCGCTTCGGCACTCCCCGGGGCGGACGACGCACGGTCCCGAGCCGCACTCCTTCGCCAGGAGCACGTGGCTCCCCGAGCCGGACGACGCGAATGGCCATGGATTCCTCGCGCGGAAGGAGCGGCGCGATGGTGACAACGTACGCCGCGTCGGTAGAATCAGTCGCGCGCCGCGCCACTTCGGCAAGTCCTCCGACCTCCTCCCGATGCCACGCATCATCCGTCACGCTCTCGCGCTCGTCGTCCTCGCCGTCGCCGTCCCACGCGCCGGTGCACAGGGCACGACGGGGAGTGCGCCCTACCCCGTCTCGATTCGCGTGGATGCGGGTCGAACGCTCGGCCCCCTGAAGCCGATCTGGCGCTTCTTCGGCGGGGACGAGCCGAACTACGCGACGATGAAGGACGGACGGAAGCTGCTCGCCGCGCTCGGGGAGCTGCGGCCGAGACAGGTCTACTTCCGCACACACAACCTGCTCAACACGGGCGACGGGACACCGGAGCTCAAGTGGGGGAGCACCAACGTGTACACCGAGGACGCGCGCGGCCGGCCGGTGTACGACTGGACCGTCGTGGACCGCATCTTCGACACGTACCTCGCTCGCGGCGTGCGGCCGTACGTGCAGATCGGCTTCATGCCGAAGGCCCTCTCGACGCAACCGGAGCCGTACCAGCACGAGTGGCGGCCAGGGATGCGCTACGATCTGATCAGCGCGGGGTGGGCGTTTCCGCCGAAGGACTACGCGAAGTGGGCCGAGCTGACGTACCAATGGGTGCGGCACTGCATCCAGCGCTACGGACGCGCCGAAGTCGAGCAGTGGTACTGGGAAGTGTGGAACGAGCCGAACGGCGCGGCCTACTGGCGCGCGAGCCCCGAGGAGTTCCACAAGCTCCACGACCACGCGATCGCGGCCGTGCGGCGCGCGCTGCCGACGGCGCGGGTGGGTGGGCCGGACGTCGCCGGACACGGCGGCGCGTTCATGCAGGGATTCCTCCGGCACGTCGTCGAAGGGCGCAATCACGCCACGGGCGCAGTGGGGACACCGACGGACTTCCTCGCCTTCCATGCCAAAGGCTCGCCGACGTACGTGGACGGCCACGTGCGGATGGGGATCGCGAGCCAGCTCGCGACGATCGATCGCGGCTTCCAGATGATCGCGGCCGTGCCGCAGCTCAAGGCCAAGCCGATCGTGATCGGCGAGTCCGACCCCGAGGGATGCGCCGCCTGCCAGGGCCCGCAACTCGGTTACCGCAACGGAACGATGTACGCCAGCTACACCGCCGCGGTGTTCGCGCGGAAGCACGCGCTGGCCGACAAGCACGGCGTGAACCTCGAAGGCGCGCTCACCTGGGCGTTCGAGTTCGAGGATCAACCCTACTTCGCCGGCTTCCGCGCGCTCGCGACGAACGGCATCGACCTGGCCGTGCTGAACGTGTTCCGCATGTTCGCCCGCATGGGCGGGCAGCGCGTCGCGGCGGAGAGCTCGGGCGAGGTGCCACTGGCTCGCATCGTCGCCGCCGGCGTGCGCGAGCAGCCCGACGTCGGGGCGCTCGCGAGCCTCGACGGGCCGAAGCTCGCAGTGATGGTGTGGCACTATCACGACGACGACGTCGCCGGGCCGGATGCGGCGGTCACGCTCTCGCTCGCCGGGCTGCCGGAGGCGGCGAGCCGCGCGCGGGTGACGCACTACCGCATCGACGAGACGCACGCCAACGCGTACGGCGAGTGGAAGCGGATGGGCCGACCGATCGCGCCGAACGAGACACAGTACAATCGGTTGCTCGAGGCGTCGCGGCTCGCCACCATCGACCAGCCGGGTGCCGTTCGCTCGGCCGGCGGCACGAGCGACGTCGCGTTCACGCTCCCCCGGCAGGGTGTGTCCCTGCTCGTGCTCGACTGGAGCGACGCGCGCTGACCGGCGGTCGCCGCGCCGTAGCCTGAGCGGGCACCTGGACGGCTAGGCGCGCAGCTTCTCGGCGAGCTTGCGCACGGTGGTGATATTGCGCGCCGTGCCCGGGCCGGGAAAGGCGCGCGCGAACGCGCTCGGCTTGAGCTCCGAGTCGCTGATCCGGCCGCGCGTGCGCCAGAACACTTCGCGGCCGACGACGCGGAAGTCGTCGTAGTCGGTGCCGAGCGCGACGATCTTCTTCACGTTCTCCGCCGGGATCGCAGCGCGGAAGAACACCACCTGCAGCGTGTGCGACTCGAGCACGGGGTCGGCGCGATCGAACGGCTCGTGCGCGATGATCGCGTCCAGCTCGTTCAGCGTCCGCACGAAGGTGTCGGACTGGTAGCCAAGGCCTTTGTGGAGCGCGGACTCGATGCGCTTCTCGAGTGCCGCGGTGTCGGTGGTGCGCGAGTCGAACAGCACGTTCCCGCTGGCGATGACGCTGCGGACGTTGGTGAGCTTCGCCTGTTCGAACAGGGCGCACAGCTCGGTCATCTTCACGTTGCGGCCACCGACGTTGATGGCGCGCAGGAGGGCGGCGTAGCTGGGCATGTTCCCGACCGGCTCGAGCATTCCTACGGATGAGTCCAGCGGCTCGGCAGCGGGCCGCCCCCGATGAGCGACGGCACCGCCATTGCTTTACCGCTGAGCGGATTCAACGGGAGGCTTTCCATGAATATGCACCGAATCGGGCGGCGCGCCGCGGCGCTGGGGATGGTAGCCGCCCTCTCCGCCTGCTCCAACGCCGGTTCGCTCGGCAACGTGCTCGGGAGCGTGCTCGGAGGCGTCGGCGGCGCAGGCGGCGCGCAGGCCAACCAGGTGTCGGGGCTCGTGCAGGGCGTAGACACGCGATCGCAGGTGATCGCGATCCAGCAGCCGAGCGGGCAGTCCGTGAACCTGCTGTTCGACAGCCAGACGCGGGTCGTGTACAACAATCAGAGCTACGCCGTGACGTCGCTCGACCGCGGCGACCAGGTCACGGCGCGGATCCAGAGCACGAACAACGGCTACTACACGGATCTCGTGCAGGTCGACCGGCCGGTCGAGGGATCGTCGGCGTCGACGTCGACGTCGGGGAACGTGCAGATGCTCCAGGGCACCGTGCGCCAGGTCGACCAGCAAAACGGGCTGTTCACGATGGATGCCGGCACGGGGACGCGGCTGACGGTCTCGATGCCGTACTCGCCGACGCGCAGCGACCTCACGCGCTTCCAGAATCTCCGCTCGGGCGATCAGGTGCGCATTGCCGGGGTGTATCTGAACAGCACGCGGGTGGAGCTGAGGCAGTTCTACTAGAGCGCGGGTGCGCGGGTGCGCGGGTGCGCGGTGCGCGAAGCAAAACGGCCTCGGGAGGCGCTGGCGTCCCGAGGCCGATTCACCGATTCACCGATTCACCGATTCACCGATTCACCGATTCACCGCCCTTCACCTTGAACACGAAGTAGTAGCACCGCTCCCCCGGCGTGCGGCGCGCATCGGTCGTCTGCCGTGGTAAGGGTTCAGAACGTGGCGCTCAACACCGGGTAGATGCCCTGCCGCCCCGTGCGTGCGAGCACGAGGTTCTGCGGCGTGAATCGCAGCGTCAGACGCTCGGGCGCCGGTCGCGCGCCGGTGCGTAAGGTCGCCGCCGCGGTGCGCGCATGCGCCGGCGCGAGCAGCCGGTGCGTGAGGATCGCGCCGAGGATGCCGCCCGCCGTCGCCGGCCCGAAGATCGCCTGCGGGTTGTCCGACTCGGCGAGCACGGGAACGGCGAGACCGACGACGGCGCCGGCGACGGTGCCGAGCTGCAGCAGCCGCGACTCGGCCTCGCCGTAGTCGAACGGTCGCGCGAGCAGTCGATCGGCCACGATCGCGCCGAGGGCGTACCCACCGGCGAGGAAGGCGGCCACCTGACGCTCCTCGTCGATGTCCGATGGAATGAACGTCGCCACGGCGGTCATGCCGAGCAGCTCGCCCGCGACGAGCGTGCCGACGTCGCCGGCCGTGACGCGGTACGACGCGCGGCGCGCGTACCGGTGGCCGAGCGGGTAACCGACGACTCCCGCGCCGAGCACGATGGCGGCGGCCGCGCGCCGCGAGCTCTCGTCGCGCCACAGGTCGGCGGCGATCGTCGCGCCGAAGGCGACGGCGGCCCCGGAAAACGCGCCGTGCGACACGCCGTGCGCTTCCGCGTCGGTCATCGGGCGCGCCGCCTGATAGCCCGCGATGTCGCCGAGGATGCCGCCGAGAAGCACCGCGCCGGCGACGGCCTTGTCGTCCACGTCCTCACCCGCGAGCACGCCCATGGCGAGGCCCGCCGCGGCGGCGCCCTGTCGCGCGCCGTGCCACGCGAGATGGTTCGCGGCGTTGGAGACGGGGCTCCGCCGCGCGCGATCCGCGGCGATGAAGAACGTGCCGCCAGCCACGGCGAGATACGTCGCCGTGCCCGCCGCTGCGTTGTCGGTGAGTGCGGCGGCGAACGGCCCGAACAGGCCGACGCCGAGCGCCGTCTGATTGGCGACGAACCAGCCGCGCACGGGGTCGGAGATGCGCGTCGCGAGCGAGTCCGGGCCGCCCGCGGCCCGCTGCGCGGCGACGCCCCGATCCACCGCGGCCGCGAGATCGCGCCGCTGCGCCGCCGTCAGCGGATAGCGCTCGAGCACCTCGCGTGGCCGCCGGACGACGAGCACCGCGGCGCCGCTCGTATCGTCCACCGTATAGAGCCGCGCGTCGAGGTAGTCGCCGGCGACGACCCACGCCGGGGGCGTGAGACCGAGTCGCGCGGCGAGTGGCGGGGTGACGGCCAGGATGCGCCCCTCGCTATCGAACGACACCGGCCGTTCGCGCACCTGCGCGCCGACCCCGCGCGACGAGACGGCCAGCAACGCGAGGAGCAGGAGTGCGAGCCGCGCGAAGCGGCGAACGTGTCGTGGAGCAGTCATTCCCGGTGGCCAGTGAGTGAAACGGCGGCGTGTCGCGCGGACAGGTGCATTGCCCGCGCCAGCGCCGCCGAGCGAGCCGCTCGCGCTAGTCCAACCGCTTGACGTAGCGCCGCCCGGTGTGGTCGAATCCCAGGCGCTCGTAGAACGGCGGCGCCTCGGCGCGGTGGAGCGCGGTGGTGACGACGAGGCGGGTCGCGCCTCTGTCTCGCGACCACTGCTCCGCCACGGCGACCAGCGCGCGCCCGACTCCGCGGCCGCGAGCCTGCGGCGACACGACCAGCGCCGTGAGCTGTGCGACGGGAGTGGCGGAGTGCAGCACGGCGCGCGCGTGCACCGTGGCGAGACCGAGCGCCGCGCCGTCGCCGAGGGCGATCAGCGCATCGTCTCCGGCGGCGCGCAGGCGCTCGAGTCGCGCTGGAAGCTCCACCGCGTCGGCCGGATACCCGAGGTGACCCAGAAGGTCCGCGAGCGCGGCTGCGTCGGCGGCGGTCGCCCGACGGATCTCGATCGACGCATCGCGCGGCTCGCCGTTCGGCGGCACGGGCGCCGTCACCGCACGTGCGGCGCCACCTGCGCGCGCCACACGACGTAGCCGGCCGGGGTCATGTGCAGGCTGTCGGCGACGAAGAGCTCCGGGCGCGGGCGCCCGTTCGCGCCGAGCATCGGCGGGATCACGTCCACGAACGTCTGCAGCGAGTCCGCCGCGACGATCTCGCGCACCAGCCGGTTCGCCTCCCGCTGCCGGTCGATCAGCTGCCATCGCGACGGGCTGGGCTTGATGCCGATGAACACGATGCGCGCCGACGGCAGCGAGTCGCGCACGAGTCGCACGAAGGTGCGATAGTCGGCCGCGACCTGTTGCGGACTGCGGCCGATCGCGATGTCGTTGTCGCCCGCGTAGAGCACGATCGTGCGCGGCCGGTATCCCAGGACCACGCGCGGCAGGTAGTGATTGACCTCGGGAAGGGTCGAGCCGCCGAAGCCGCGATTGAGCACGGCCAGGCCGGCGAAATCCGCCGCGAGCGAGCGCCACAACCGGATGGACGAGCTGCCGACGAAGACGATGCTCCCGGGCGCGGGCAGCAGGGCCCGATCGGCCGTCTCGAACGCGCGGATCTCGCCCTCGTACCGATCGAGCCGCAGCGCGGCGGGCCCCTCGCGCGCGGTCGCCGGTGCGGGGGTCCGCGCGCACGCGATGCAGGCGCTCGCGATCGCGAGCACGAGCGCGACCTTCGCGACGGCCCTCATTCGATCACCAGCTCCTTGAGCGCCGGATCGGGCGGCGGAAAGTGCAGATCGAGCGACTCGAGGGTGTCGGCGATGCAGCGGGCGATCAGATAGTTGCGGACGTCCTTGTCGTCCGCGGGCACGACGTACCACGGCGCCCACTCGGTGCTCGTGCGCTCGAGGATGCCGCGATACGCCTTGGTGTAGTCGTCCCAGCGCTTGCGGTCGTCGAGATCGCCGACGCGGAACTTCCAGTTCTTCGTCTCGTCGGAGATGCGCTCCTCGAACCGCGTCTTCTGCTCGGCGCGCGAGATGTGCAGCATGAACTTGAGCATCACCACGCCGTTCTCGCTGAGCATGCGCTCGAAGTCGTTGATCTGGTCATAGCGAGCCGACCACACCTTCTTCGGGAACAGGCCGTGCACGCGCGGCACGAGGATGTCCTCGTAGTGCGAGCGGTTGAAGATCCCGATCATTCCCTTGGGCGGGATCTGACTGTGGATGCGCCAGAGGAAGTCGTGGCGCAGCTCGATCTCCGTCGGCTGCTTGAAGCTCGAGACGGTGCACCCCTGCGGGTTCACGGCGGTGAAGACGTTGCGGATCGCGCCGTCCTTGCCGGACGCATCGCGTCCCTGGAGCACGATGAGGAGCGCGTGGCTCCCGTCGGCCCAGAGCACCTGCTGGAGGTCGGCGATGCGGGCCGACTCCCTGCCGCCGAGGCGCTCCAGCTCCTCCTCGCTCTTGCCGTGATCCGGCCAGCGGGCGTGCGCATCGCCGAGCTTGATGTCCTTCTTCGACTCCACCGGCTTGAGCTTCATGCGGGGTCCGTGCGGGTGAAGGGAGAAGATGGCTGCCGAGCGCGACGGAGCGGAAGCCGGGTTCGGGCCCGCGCCGCGTCAGCGTTCGCCGGCTCGCCGTCCATAGATGCCGACCACGGTGTCGTCGAACACCAGCCGGCGGTCGGGGCGCGGCAACTCGTGCGACACCGCGTGCTCGACGGCGAGGAGGCGGGCGAACGGCCGCGCGAGCCAACCCTCCACGACGCGGTCGAGCATGCGGGACTCGTACGGCGGATCGGCGAAGGCGATGTCGTAGGCGCCCTCCGGCAGGGCGCCGGCGAACGGCAGCGCGTCGCGCTTGAAGATGCGCGTGCGGTCGCGCAGGCGAAGGAGCGCGACGTTCGCGCGGAGCGCATGCAGGCTGGACGGCCGGGTCTCGACGAAGTCCGCGCTCGCCGCGCCGCGCGAGAGCGCCTCGAGGCCGAGTGCACCGGTGCCGGCGAACAGGTCGAGCACGCGCGCGCGAGGCAGATCGGGCGCGAGCAGGTCGAGCAGGCCGGCACGAACGTGCTCGGCCGTCGGCCGCACGCGCGCGTCGTTGGGCGAGACGAGGTCGCGCCCGCCAAACTTGCCCTTCACGATTCGCATCGCGCGAGCTCCTGACAGAACCCGGACATTGCGGGGAGCAACCGGAAGGAGCGTGGCGGGTGTCGGACGTGCACCTCCTTCGATGGGATCGCTCGCATGACGACGCGGACGCGGCCGCACGGAAGAAGTTGAGCGCCGTGTCTCGCCACGGCAACGCTCCCGCCCAACGGCGGTGTGTCCCTCGCGGTAGCTCTAGTACGACGCGTCCCGGACGGGTGCGGAGGATGGCGCGCGTGCATCCGGCGTCGCTGAGCACCGTGTGGCGAGGCCCGGTGTCACGAACCATTTACCGAGGGTCCGCGTAGATCACGGGGGTGCGAACCACCCTCCAGACAGGCACGTCCATCGATCGGGGTGCGTTTGGAAGCTGCGCTCGAGTCCGTCTTCACCTTTCTGTTCAAGTATCCCCCGCGCCTGTTCGCGCGCGGCGACCTGGTGCTGGCCCCGGTCGTTCCCGTCTGGGTGCTCGCGCTGGCCGCCATCGCGGCGATCGCGCTCGTCGTCCTCGCCCATCGCCAGCTGCGCGGGATCAGCCGCGTCGATCGCATCGTGCTGGGTGTCACCCGGGCGCTCGCCGTCGTCATCGTGCTCGCCTGCCTCCTCCGGCCCACGGAGGTGCTGTCGAGCGCCGTGCCGCAGCGCAACGTGCTCGCCATCCTGCTCGACGATTCGCGCAGCATGCGGGTGGCGGACGTGGATGGCGCGGCGCGCACGACCGCGATGCAGCGCGCCTTCTCGGACTCGAGCGCGCTCGTCCGCCGGCTCTCCACGCGGTACGCCGTACGAACCTTCCGCTTCGCGGCGGAGCCCTCCCCCGCCTCGGCCGCCAGCCCGCTTCAGGCGGCGGGAGGGCGCACCGATCTCGCCGCCGCGCTCGACGGCGTGCGCTCCGACCTCGCCGGGATGCCGGTCGCGGGCGTGATCGTGGTGACCGACGGCGCGGACAACGCCGGCGGCGATCTCAACGCGTCGATCCTCGCGCTCAAGGCGCGGCGCGTCCCGGTCTACACCGTCGGCGTCGGCCAGGAGCGCTTCAGCCGCGATCTCTCGATCACCAGCGTGTCGGCGCCGCCGAGCGTGCTCGCGGGATCGACCGTGCTGATCGACGCGGCGATCGGAGTGCGCGGCGCGGCCGGCGAGAAGACCACACTCACCGTGGAGGCGGACGGAAAGATCGTCGCGAGCGAGGAGGTGACGCTCCCCCGGCGCGGCGACGTCCTGCGCACGCGGCTGTGGGTGCCGCCGATGCCCGCCGGCAGCTACCAGCTCACGGTGCGCGCGCGCCCGGTGAGCGGGGAGCTCGTGTCCGAGAACAACGAGTACGGCACGGTACTCGACGTGCGGCCCGGCCCGGCGCGCGTGCTGTACGTGGAAGGGGAGCCACGGCCGGAGTTCGCCTTCCTGCGGCGCGCCGTCGCCGCCGACAGCGCCGTCCAGGTGGTCGGGCTGATGCGCAGCGCGCAGAGCAAGTTCCTCCGGCTCGGCGTCCGCGACAGCCTCGAGCTCATCGGCGGCTTCCCCACCCGGCGCGAGGAGCTGTTCCAGTTCCGCGCGATCATCCTCGGCAGCATCGAGTCGGCATTCTTCACGGGCGACCAGCTCCGGATGCTGCAGGAGTTCGTGAGCCAGCGCGGCGGCACGCTGCTCGCCCTCGGCGGGCGCGCGGCGCTGGCCGAAGGGGGCTACTCGGGAACGCCGGTCGCCGAAGTGCTGCCGGTGATGCTCAACGCCCAGCGCGCCGACACCGGCGCCCCGCCGCTCGAGCTGGCCGTGCATCCCACGGCCGCCGGGCGCACCCACGCCGCGCTTCGGCTGCGCGAGGCTGAAGGTGCGAGCGTGGCGCGCTGGGATTCGCTGCCGAAGCTGACGTCGGTGAATCGCCTCGGCGGCCTGCGGCCCGGCGCGACGACGCTGCTCGCCGGCCGCGTCGGCGAAGATCGCGATGACGCGGAGGTGCCGGTGCTCGCCTTCCAACGGTATGGCCGCGGCACGGGGATCGTGCTCGGCGTACAGGACAGCTGGCTGTGGCGCATGCACGCGAGCATCCCGCTGGAGGACGCGACGCACGCCACGCTGTGGCGGCAGACGCTCCGCTGGATGGTCGAAGGCGTGCCCGACCAGGTCGAGGTGGCCTCGGTGCCGGCACGGGTCGCGCCGGGCGAGCCCGTGGAGCTCCGCGCGCGCGTGGTCGACTCGACGTTCGCGCCGGTGGGCCAGGCCTCGGTCGTCGCCCGCGTGACGACGCCGACGGGCGCGCTCGTCGACGTCCCGCTCGAGCGCTCGCCGACGGCGGACGGCACGTTCACCGGCCGCTACGTGCCGACCGAGCGCGGCGCGCACGCCGTCGCCGCGTCGGCCCGGTTCGGGCGCGACTCCATCCGCTCCGTCTCTGGCGCGCTCCTCGCGGACGATCAGGGGGCCGACGTCGAGCAAGCCGAGCTGCGCACGGGCCTGCTGCGCCAGGTGGCCAACGAAACCGGCGGCAAGTACTACCCGCTTGCCCAATCGGCGCGACTCGCCGACGACGTGAACTACACGGAGAGCGGCGTCACTCAACGCGATGCACACGACCTGTGGGACATGCCCATCGTCTTTCTGCTGCTCGTGACGCTGCTGGGCGCAGAATGGTTCTATCGACGCCGCCGAGGGCTCGCCTAGTGTCGCGCTGCGTGTCGCGTCTCCTCGCCCTGTCGTTCGCCCTCGCGTGCCTCCTGCCCGGTGCGGCGAGCGCGCAGCGCGTGCACGTGCTGGCGGTGACGGGACTCTCGGGCGAGCCGGCGTATCGCCTGGCGTTCGAGGCCGCGGTCTCGACGCTGGTCGACAGCGCGCGCGCGCGCTGGCGCGTCGCCGACTCGAGCCTCGTCGTGCTCGCCGAGGATCTCAAGGGCACGCGGCTGCGCGCCTCGGGCCGCGCGACGCGCGAGGCAATCGGACAATCCTTCCTCGCCCTCTCGCGGCGCGTCGCGCCCGGCGACATCGTGCTGGTGTTCCTCGTCGGCCACGGCTCCGGCGAAGGGGTCGAGTCGCGGGTCAGCCTTCCCGGGCCCGACGCGACGGCGGCCGACTTCGCCGGCTGGGTGGCCGGCTTCCCGCGGCAGACGGTGGTGTTCGTGAACGCGTCGAGTGGCAGTGGGGACTTCGCGCAAGCGCTCGCGGGTCCGCGCCGCGTGGTCGTCACGGCGACACGCACGGCGCTGGAGCGGAACGAGACGCGCTTCGCCACGCCGTTCGTCCGCGCGCTCACGACGGACGAGGCGGACGCGGACAAGGACGGGCGCGTCTCGGTGCTCGAGGCGTTCACCTACGCGAAGCGCGAGGTGGCGCGCGTGTACGAGACGGACAAGCGGCTCCTCACCGAGCACGCCGTGATCAGCGACAGCACGCTCGCGCGCTCGGTCTCGTTCGGCGCCCCGCGCAGCACGACGACGGATCCGCGCGCGGCGGCGCTGGTGGCCGAGCGGTCGGAGCTGGAGGCCCAGGTGGCGACGCTGCGCGGACGGAAGGACAAGATGTCGCCCGCCGCCTACGACGCGGAGCTCGAGCGGCTCCTCGTGCAGGTCGCGCAGAAGACCCAGGCGATTCGCGCGCTGAGCGGGGCGGCGAAGCCATGATCCGCCGCCGTCTGCTGACGCTCGTGTCGCTCGTCGCGCTGCCGGCCTGCCTCGGCGCGTGGCAGGATTCCGATCCGCGCGCCTCGGTGCGCGCGCTCGTGGACGCGGGCAAGCTCGACGACGCGATCGAGACGGCGCGACGCGGCGGCCCCGACCTCGCCGGGCTGCTCGGCGAGACGCTGGTGCTGCGGGGCCGGCTCACGGCGGCCGACTCGGCGCTCAAGGACGCCGTGGCGCGGCAGGCGACGGGCTGGCGGTCGGCCGCGGTCGCTCTCGCCGAGCTCGCGGCACGCCGCGGCGATCTCGCGGACGCGACCCGCCGTGCGGCGGAGCTCACGTCGGCGTACGAGCGGAGCCCGAGCGGCTGGAGCTCGAGCGATCGCGTCGCGGCGGGTCGCGCCTACCTGCTGCAGGCGCGCGGCAACGCGCAGGCCGTGCGGAGCGCGCTCGCCGCGTTCGACGCCGCCTACGCCTCCGACGCCACCAACCACGACGCGCGACTGCGCGCGGGCGAGCTGCTGCTCGAGAAGTACAACGCGCCGGAGGCGAAGTCGTCGTTCGAGGACGTGCTGCGCACGGCGCCGAACGACGCGCGCGCGCTGCTCGGCCTGAGTCGCGTGGCGAGCTTCTCCGGCGACGGTCCGGCGACGCCCCTGCTCCGCCGCAGCCTCGAGCGGAACCCGTCGCTCGTGCCGGCGCACCTCGCGCTCGCACGCCAGTACCTGAGCGCCGAGGCGTACGACTCGGCGACCACCGCCGTGCGCGCCGCGCTCGCCGTGGACTCCTCGTCGATGGGCGCGTGGGCGATGCTCGGCGCCATCGCGTGGCTCCAGGCGGACCAGACGCTGTTCACGCAGGCGCGCGACGCGGCGCGGCGGCTCAACCCGCGGCCGTCCGAGTTCTACGTCGAGCTGGCGGAGGCGGCGGTCAGCCACCGCCGGTACGGCGACGGGATCGTCCACGCCCGCGAAGCGCTCGCGCTCGACTCCTCGTCGGTGCGCGCGCTCGGCATCCTCGGCACGAACGAGCTGCGCACCGGACAGATCGAGCAGGGTCGCGCGCGGCTCGAGCGCGCCTTCGCGATCGATCCGTTCAATTTGTGGCACAAGAACACGCTCGATCTGCTCGATCAACTGAAGACGTTCAAGACGATCGAGACGCCGCGGTTCCGCATCATCGCGCCTCCCGAGGAGTCCGAGCTGCTGGCGACGTACCTCGTGCCGCTGCTGGAAGAGGCTTACGACACGCTCGCGGCGCGCTACCGCTACCGGCCGCACGGCCCCATCCGCTTCGAGCTGTACCGGCAGCACGCCGACTTCTCCGTGCGGACGATGGGCATCGCCGGCATCGGCGCGCTCGGCGTCAGCTTCGGCAACCTGCTGGCGATGGACGCCCCGTCGGCGCGGCAGCGCGGGGAGTTCAACTGGGGCTCGACGGCGTGGCACGAGCTGGCGCACGCCTTCACCCTCGGCGCGAGCGGCCATCGCGTGCCCCGCTGGCTTTCCGAAGGGCTGTCGGTACTCGAGGAGCGGCGCGCGCGGGCTGGCTGGGGCGCGGGCGCCACGGCGGAGTTCATCGCCGCGTACGGGTCGGGGCGTCTCCGGCCCGTCAGCCAGCTCAACGACGGCTTCGTGCGTCCCAGGTACTCCGGCGAGGTGCAGCTCAGCTACTACCAGGCGTCGCTCGTCTGCGAGATGATCGAGAAGGAGTTCGGGCAGAAGGCGATCGTGGACATGCTGACGGCGTACAAGGATGGGCTCACCACGCCCGCCGTCTTCGCGCGCGTGCTGAAGCTGACGCCGGCGCAGCTCGACGCCCGCTTCGACGCGTGGGTGCGGGCGCGCTTCGCCTCGCCGCTGCGCTCGATCACTGCCTCCGACAGCGGCAAGGCGCTCGGCGGCGAGTTCGTGACGGCCATGCGGCGCGGCGCCGAATACATGTCGCGGAAGCAGGCCGACTCGGCGCGCATCGCGCTCGAGCGCGCGCAGTCGCTGTTCCCCGACTATGCCGGTCCGAGCTCGCCGGCGCAGTATCTCGCCGGGCTCGCGGCCGATCGCGGCGACTATCGCGAGGCGCTGGCCCAGGTCACCCGCGTCACCACGCGGAGCGAGACGGCGTGGGAGGCCAACATGATGGAGGTCCAGCTGCGCGAGCGGCTGGGCGACACGCTGGGGACGCGCGCACCACTCGAGCGGCTGCTCTGGATCTCGCCGTACGACGTCGCGCTGCACGGCAAGCTGGCCGAGCTGGCGACACGCGCCGGCGATCACCGCACCGCGCTGCGCGAGCGGCGCGCCATCCTCGCGCTCGGCCCGCCCGACCCGATCGACGCGCGGTATCAGCTCGCGCGCGCCCTCGCGGCGTCGGGCGACGTGGCGGCGGCGCGGCGGGAAGTGCTCGCGGTGCTCGAGCAGGCGCCGTCGTTCGAGAAGGGTCAGGCGCTGCTGCTCGAGCTGCGCGCGGCGCAGCAGCGGAGCACGCCGTGAACTCGCGGCGCAGCACGGTCCTCGGCGTGCTCGGCGCGATCGCGCTGGCGAGCCTCGCGGCGCCGCTCATCGGTCTCGCGCAGGACCGCTTCGGCGGCGAGGCCGAGCCGATCCCGCCCAACTCGCCGTACGACGGGCGCTACACCTTCGTGCGCATCCGTTACGAGCAATCGAGCGATGGCGGCTTCCGCGGCTACCGCAGCGACGTGAAGTGGGCGCACGACTATCCACGCGGCGAGCGGCACTTCACCAAGATCGTCGGCGAGATCTCGAGCATCCGCTCGCGCACGGCGGAGAGCAACATCTTCACGCTCGACGATCCGGAGCTCACGAAGTACCCGGTCGCGTACCTGTGCGAGCCGGGCTTCTGGAGGCCGTCGGACGCCGAGGTGCTCGGGCTGCGGAATTATCTGCTCAAGGGCGGCTTCATCATCTTCGACGACTTCGCCGGCAACCAGTGGGAGAACTTCCAGGCGCAGATGCGCCGCGTCTTCCCCGATCTGCAGCCGATGCGGATGACGCCGGACGATCGCGTGTTCGACGCCTTCTACCACATCACGACGCTGAACTACAACCACCCGTACTTCGGCATGCCGTCGGAGTTCTGGGGGATCTACGAGAACAACGATCGCAACGGGCGGCTGCTCGCGATGATCAACTACAACAACGACCTGTCCGAGTACTGGGAGTTCTCCGACGAGCAGTTCTTCCCGGTGAACATGTCCAACGACGCGTACAAGCTCGGTGTGAACTATCTGGTGTACGCACTCACCCGCTGACCACGAGGAGCGCTTGACCGCAACCGCCACTCCCGCCGACCTCGATCGCCTCGACGACGCCGAGTTGGCCGACCGCCTCGCCGAGGCGGGGGGCCGCATCCGGACCGAGCTCCGGAAGGTGATCGTCGGCAACGACGACATCGTCGAGCAGGCGCTGATCGCCCTGTTCGCCGGCGGCAACTGCCTCCTCGTCGGCGTGCCCGGCCTGGCCAAGACGCTGCTCATCTCGACGCTGTCGCGCGCGCTGGCGCTCAGCTTCTCGCGCATCCAGTTCACGCCGGACCTGATGCCCTCCGACGTCACGGGGACCGACGTGATCCAGGACGACCCGGACACCGGGCGCCGGCGGCTGACCTTCATGGCCGGACCGGTATTCGCGAACGTCCTCCTCGCCGACGAGATCAACCGCACGCCGCCCAAGACGCAGGCGGCGCTGCTCGAGGCGATGCAGGAGCGGCGTGTGACCGTGCAGGGGCGCACCTACGACCTCGAGCCGCCCTTCTTCGTGTTCGCCACGCAGAACCCGATCGAGCTCGAGGGCACCTATCCGCTCCCCGAGGCGCAGCTCGACCGGTTCATGTTCGAGATCGTGCTCGGCTATCTGCCCGAGGACGAGGAGGTCGCCGTCGTCCAGTCCACGACCACGGTCCCCACGGAGACCGTGCAGGCGGTGGTGTCGCGCGAGGAGATCCTCGCCTTCCAGCGCGTCGTGCGGCGCGTCCCGGTGGCCGACGAGGTCACGCGGTTCGCCGTGCGGCTCGTGCGGCTCAGCCGCCCGACCGAGAACGGCGCGCCACCGTTCATCAAGGATTGGGTCTCCTACGGCGCGAGCGTGCGCGCCGCGCAGGCGCTCATCCTCGGCTCCAAGGCGCGCGCCCTCCTCCAGGGGCGCACCCACGTGACGTACGACGACGTGCGCGCCCTCGCCCTGCCCGTGCTGCGGCATCGCATCCTGCTCAACTTCCAGGCGCAGTCCGAGAAGGTCACGACGGAGACGCTCATCACGAAGCTCGTCGCCGCCGTCCCCACCCCGCGCGCCGCGCTCTGACGTGCAGACCGCCCCTGCCTCCTTCCTCGATCCCGCGCTCCTCGCGCGGATCTCCGATCTCGCGCTCCTCGCGAGGACGGTGGTGGACGGCTTCATGCACGGCCAGCACCGCTCGATGCGCAAGGGCTCGTCGACCGACTTCGCGCAGCACCGCGCATACCAGCCGGGCGACGACCTGCGCCGCATCGACTGGCGGCTCCTCGGGCGTACCGACCGGTTCTACATGAAGGAGTTCGAGGCGGACACGAACGCGAGCGTCGTCTTCGCGCTCGACTCCTCGGCCTCGATGGACTACGGCAGCAAGGGCGTCACCAAGTACGACTACGGCCGGTTTCTGATCGCGTCGCTCGCGTGGCTCTCGCGCCAGCAGGGCGATCGCGTCGGGCTTGCGACGTTCACCGGCGACATCGTGGATATCGTCCCGCCGTCCGCGCGCCATCTCCAGCTGCTGCTGCACACGCTCGGGCGCTCCAAGGCCACGGGTGCGGGGACCCTCTCGCGGCCCGTCCAGCATCTGGCCCACATGACGACGCGATCGGGCATCACCGTGCTCGTCACCGACTGCTACGAGGATCCCGCGGAGCTCGGCCGCTGCGCCGACGCGCTGCGCATGCGCGGGCAGGACCTCATCGTCTTTCACGTCGTCGACGCGGCGGAGCGCGACTTCCCGTTCACGGCCGCGGCGACGTTCGAGGACGCGGAGTCCAAGAGCCGGATCGCCGTCCGTCCGGACGACTTGCGCAAGCGCTATCTCGAGCAGGCGGGCGCGCACCACGCCGCCGTCGCCAAGCGGCTCGCCGCGTCCGGGGCCGACTACGTGCGGGTGGACACCGACCAGCCGCTCGACCGCGCGCTGCACGCGTACCTCGACCGCCGCCTCGCGCGGAGCCGCGTGCGCTGATGGGCTTCCTCGTTCCCGCGTTCCTCGCCGGCTTCGTCGCCGTGGTCGTGCCGATCGTGCTGCACCTCCGGCACCGCGACAAGGACACGCCGCACCGCTTCCCGTCGCTCATGTTCGTGGAGCGGCTGCCGATCCGCACGGCGCAGCGCCGGCGGATCACCGATTGGCCGCTGCTCCTGCTCCGCGCGCTCGCGATCGCGCTGCTCGTGCTCGCGTTCTCACGCCCGCTCTGGTCGCGCCCCGGCGTCGCCAGCGCCGCGGCGACCGACCGCACGGTGATCGTGCTGCTCGACCGCTCGATGAGCATGGGACACACGGGCGTGTGGAACGCCGCCGTCGACGCGGCGAAGGGCATGATCGCCGGGCTCGGCACCACGGACCGCGTCGCCCTCGTGCTGTTCGACGACGAGGCGGAGGTCGCGCAGCCGCTGACGACCGACAAGAACCTCGCGCTCGCCGCGCTGGCGAACGCGAAGCCGAGCACCGCCTCGACCCGCTACGCGGCGGGTCTGCGCGCCGCGCGCCAGATCGCCGCCGATGCGCGCACGGGCACCGCGCCCGTGGACGTCGTGCTCGTCTCCGACCTCCAGCGCAGCGGCACCGCGGGCCTCGCCGGCCTCGAGATCCCGGCGACGATGCGCGTGCGCGTGACGTCCGTGTCTCCGGCGACGACGCCGCGGTCCAACGCCAGCGTCGCCGTCACCGAGGCGCGCTCGATCCCCGGCGGCGCGCGCGAGC
>DASTSX010000438.1:0-15060 GCA_035760455.1 Gemmatimonadaceae bacterium
TCCCGGCCACGCGTGCGACGCCGAGGACGTCTCCTTTCTTGACGGTGTTTCCGACGATCGCCGCGAGAGCCGGCGCGGACATGCGAATGCTTCCGGTCGCCCGCGCCATCCGGCTGGTGTCGGGCTTCCCGCTCACGTCCACCATACGAGCGGTGCCGTCCGGTGCGACGTGGGAGAGCTTCGCCGATGAATCGTCCGCCGTCATCGCAGGGTCGCCTCCAGCTGCCGCAGCAGCTCACTCGTGATCAGCTGTGGGTTGACGTTGCCCGTCGCGCGCTCCTTTGCCTCCTCCACGAGGTCGAGGGCGCGGGCCGCGGCACGGGCGCCGTGGGTGTTCCCCCGCTCGACGGCGGCCCGCGCGCGCTCGTGGAGGAGCGACGTCAGGGCGTCGAGCGAGGTGCTGAACGCGCCGCGTGCCTTCGCCGAGCCCTGCACGAGGGCCGTGCGCACCTGCTCGCGGCGATCGCCGGCTCCGGCGGCGTCGAGCATGCCGCGTGCGCGCACCAGCGCGTCGGCCCACTCGCTGCGTGCCAACAGCGCGCCAGGGGCGCCGCCAGCCAGCCGTCGCTGCTCTTCCAGACGCGCCGGGACCCCGACGGCGGCGAGGGCGTCGCGCATCGCGGGTTCGGCCAGCACGGCATCGACGGCCGCGGGGGAGAGCGGCGGCACGCGCAGCGCAACCACGCGGGATTTGATGGTCGGAATGAGCGCGCCTGGCTCGCTGGAGGTCAACACGATCGTTGCCCGCGGCGGCGGCTCCTCGAGCAGCTTCAGGAACGCTCCGGCGGCGAACTCCGAGTCCTCGCGCACGACCAGGCGATCCGCGTCTCCGAGCACATAGACGCTCCGGGCCGCCAGCGCCGGCACGAGCGAGGCCGAATGCGCCATCGCCCGGATGGTCGCGATGAGGATCGCGTCCTCGGGAGGCGGTGGCGGATAGGCGCCGGTCTTCGTGCGCTCGCCGATGGCCTCGCGGAAGTCGTCCTCGACGTCCTCGGGCGACGGGTCCGCATCCTTGAGACGGGGCCGCGGGAAATACCAGTGGACGTCGGGATGGGTGCCGGCGGCCGCGTACCGGCAGTGCTGGCAGCTTCCGCAGGGCCTCGGCTCCGCTCCCGAGCAGACCAGACGCTGTCCCAGCCAGAGTGCCAGGCGCTGCTTGCCCACGCCGCGCGGGCCCTGGAGCAGGAGCGACCCTGGGAGGGCGCCCCGGTTGATCGCCTGGTCGAGCCGCCGACGAAGCGAGTCGTGGCCGTGGAGGGGGAGAAGCGGCACGCAAGCAAGGTAAGGCGCGTCCGCCGGTCCCGGCGAGTGGCGACGTCGCGCGCGGCCGGCACGGATCGTGACCCACTCCAGTCGGAACATCACGGGAGCGCGCCATGGAATTCGGGCTGAAGGGTCGCAAGGTCGCCATCCTCGCGACGGACGGTGTGGAGCAGGTCGAGCTGGTCGAGCCCCGCAAGGCGCTCGACGCCGCCGGCGCGGTGACACACCTGATCGCGCCGAAGGAGGGCACGATCCAGGGGGTGAACCACGACGAGAAAGGAGACAAGCTCACGGTGGACCGCGTGCTGTCGCAGGTCCATGCCAGCGAGTACGACGCGCTGCTGCTGCCGGGGGGGGTCGCCAACCCGGACTCGTTGCGCATGGACACTGCGGCGGTGCAGTTCGTTCGGGAGTTCATGTTGGCGGATAAGCCCGTGGCGGCGATCTGCCACGGGCCCTGGCTGCTCGTCGAGGCCGCCGCGGTGTCGGGGCGCACGCTGACTTCGTGGCCCAGCATCAAGACGGACATCCGCAACGCCGGCGGCCAGTGGGTCGATCAACCGGTCGCCGTGGACGATCGGCTGATCACGAGCCGGAAGCCGGCCGACATCCCGGCGTTCTCGGCCGCGATCGTCAAGGAGTTCGGCAACCGGCTCGACGAGGCCCGCGTGGACGAGACGAGCGAGCAGAGCTTTCCCGCGAGCGACCCACCGCCTGGCCCGAGCGCGATCGGCGGGGAGGGGGCGGCGCGCTCGCCGTGACGCGATAGCGGGGGGCGCCGTCCTGGCCGAGCGACCCCGATCGCATTCGTCACTTTATGCTGTAAAGCACTTGACAGAACATCGCCGGCGCGGCATTCTCCGCCCCATGACACGCGTCATCCCTCTCCGCCCCGCCGACCCGCCCGAGATGCAGGCGCGGGCGATGGACAACCTGCGGTTCATCCGGGAGACCATGGAGGCGGCGGGCACCTTCACCGCCGTCTCGGGGTGGGGCACCGTCGTCATCGGCGTGACGGCCATCGGCGCCGCCGCCCTCGCCGCGATCACGCACAGCACCACGCGCTGGATCTTCATCTGGCTCTGCGAGGCCGCGTTGTCGGTGGCGATCTCCGTGTACACGATGGCGCTCAAGGCGCGCGCGGCCAAACTGCCGCTGTGGTCGGAGCCGGCGCGGAAGATCTTGTTCAGCTTCGCTCCGCCGATGGCGGGGGGCGCCCTCCTGACGCTCGTCCTCTTCGAGCGCGGTCTGGTGCCGCTGCTGCCGGGCGTCTGGATGCTGTTGTACGGCATCGGCGTCGTCGCGGCGGGCACCTTCTCGGTGCGCATCGTCCCGGTGATGGGGCTCGCGTTCATGATCGTCGGCGCGGCGGCGTTGCTCGCGCCGGCGATGTGGGGCACCGCGTTCATGGCCGCCGGCTTCGGCGGTCTGCATCTCTTCTTCGGCACCCTGATCGCGCGGAGGCACGGTGGCTAAGGACAACGCAGCTCGGAGGCGGACGTCCGATCCCGGAGCGGCGCGGAGCGTGCCCGTCGCGGCGCCCCTTCGCTCGGTCGACGGGAACACGCCCCAGGTCGATGGCACGTCGGACGAGGGAGCGCTCGGCCTCGATCGTCTGATCCACGAGCGCATGCGCCTCGGGATCGTCAGCGCACTCGCGGCGAACGACTCCCTGACGTTCAACGACCTCAAGCTCCTGCTCGGCACCACCGACGGCAATCTCAGCGTGCACGCGCGCAAGCTGGAGGATGCGAAGTACATCACGTGCACGAAGTCGTTCGAGGGCCGGGTGCCGCGCACCGAATACAAGCTCACCGCCGAAGGCCGTCGCGCCCTGAAGCGGTATGTCGACCACATGGAGGCGCTGATCCGCGCCATCCGAGAACGCTGAGCGGTTGATGCAGAAATCACGACACTCCGGCGCGCAGAGCGTCATCCCTTCGTTCGCGGGCCCGCACGTCGCCGTGATCATGGACGGCAACGGCCGATGGGCGACGGCGCACGGACTGACGCGCTCCGCGGGGCACGAAGCGGGGCTGCGCACGGCGCGTGAGATCGTCGAGGCGTCGGTACGCGAGGGGGTCGGCACACTGACGCTCTATGCGTTCTCGTCGGACAACTGGAAGCGTCCGACGCCGGAGGTGACGGCGCTGATGCGGCTCTTCCGCCGCGCGCTGCTCGGCGAGGCGAAGCGCTGCCTCGAGAACGGCGTGCGACTGACGATCCTCGGCCGGCGTGACCGGCTGCCGTCGTCGCTGCGGCACACGATCGAGCAGGTCGAAGCGCTGACGGCCTCGGGCGCGCGGATGCACCTGCGCGTCGCCGTCGACTACTCCGCGCGCGACGCGGTGCTGCGCGCCGCGGCGGCGACGCGCGGCGAGAGCGTGTCTCGCGAACAGTTCTCCGAGCTGCTCGCGCGCGTCGATCACGACCGGCTGCCGGCGTGCGAGGTCGATCTGGTGATCCGCACCGGCGGCGAGCAACGGCTCAGCGACTTCCTGCTGTGGGAGTGCGCGTACGCCGAGCTGCTGTTCGTCGACAAGATGTGGCCCGACTACACGGCGGACGATCTCGGCGACGCGCTGGCGGACTTCCGCGGGCGGAACCGCCGGTTCGGTTTGGCTCCGGAGCAGGTGGCGTCGTAACGCTCGATCCGGGATCCGGTCGTCTGGAATCCGGCACGACCTCGGGAGCCATTGGCTCCCGAGGTCGTCGCCGTTTCGGACCCCCGACTCTGGATTCCCCGTGCTTACGAGCTCAACTACCCGCTCCGCGCCGCCGATACTCGTAGGAGACCCATTCCGTCGCGGATCCCCCATGCTCACAATCGCGCGCGTGCTCCTCGCTGGTGAAGCGGAGCCGAGCCTTCTGGCGCTACAACACGTGCTCGAGTCGGCGGGGCACGCGGTATCACACACCACGACCTCCGCAGATGCGGCGCGCCGGATCGGCGCCGGCGATGCCGACGTCGTGGTGCTCGCGCACGACGTGCTTCCGGCGCTGGACCGGCTCGTGGAGGCGCAGTGCGGGACCGCGCCGGCCAGCTTCGTCGTCGTCGGCCGGGGCGTCAGCGCGGCGTTCGCCCGGGAGGCACTGCGCGCGGGGGCGACCGAGGTCGTCGATGCGGGCGCGGACGAGCATGCACTGCTCGTGGCGGTCGAGCGCGCCGTTCGGGATGCACAGGTCAAGCGAGAGCTGGCGATGCTGCGCGCGCGGATCGGCGATAGCGCGCGAGAGGCATTGATCGGACGGTCGGCCGCCATGACCCACCTGCGCGATCTCGTGGGACGGGCGGCGGCATCGCGGGCACCGCTGGTGGTGACGGGAGAGGCGGGCACGGGCAAGGACGTGGTCGCGCGACTGGTGCACGATCTGTCGGAGCGTGCGGCCCGGCCGCTCGTGACGGTGCGATGCGCCGGCGCGGATCCGGAGTCGCTCGAGCGAGAGCTGTTCGGTCGCGCCGCGGGCGAAGGCGTCCCAGCGCGCGCGGGCCTGCTGGAGGCGGCGCGCGGCGGCACGATCGTGCTCGAGGACGCGTCGGCGCTCCCGGCCTCGCTCCGCGCACAGATGGCTCGTGCGAGCGCCACGCGCACCTCGCGCCGCGTCGGCGCGGCGGACGCGATCTCGATCGACGCGCGCCTCGTACTGACGGCCCGGGTGAGTGGAACCGAGTCGGACGCGGCATCGATCGAGGATCTGATTGCACGCTTCAACGCGCTCGTCATCGACGTGCCGCCGCTACGAGAGCGCCGCAGCGACATCCCGCAGCTCGTGCAGCACTTCAGACAGCGCCTCGCCGCCGAGCAGGGACTCGATCTCGCCCCGCTCTCACCCGACGAGATGCTGCCGCTGCTGGGTCGCGAGTGGACGGGCAACGTGCGCGAGCTGGAACACTGGGTCGAGCGCAGCGCGCTGGTCGCGCGTGCGGAGCATCCGCGCGCGAGCGGTGGCGCCATCCCCGGCATCGATCTCTCGAGTGCGCAAGCGACGCTCGAGCAACTCGAGCGTGCGTACATCATGCACGTGCTCGCGCTCGAGTCGGGCCATCAGAGCCGTACGGCGCTGCGGCTCGGGATCGACCGGCGCACCCTGTATCGCAAGCTCAAGGAGTACCGGCGCGCGCATTGACCGCGACGCGCCGACCGAACGGTGCGCGAGCGATCGCGCCGTGCGCGACCAGGTGACGGGTCAGCGCACGTGATCGATTGCCCAGGTCCAGTAGATGGCGTCCTCCGGCGACATGCCCCCGCGCGGGGACAGCCTGGCATCGGCGTATCCGTACTGGCCGATGTCCAGCAGATACTGCGCGCGGCTGACGAGCGTGCCGCGGCAGACGCGGTCGTCGTGCGGCGACGCGCGAAGCTCGGACGTGCGTCGCGCCAGGTCATCCATCACGTGCGAAGGGACGGCGTGCGTCTCCCCCGGGTAGACGAAGTGAAAGAAGAGCAGGTAGCTGTACAGCAGCGGCCAGTTCACGCCGAACCGCGCGAGCAGCCGGTCCCAATCGAGCGTGGCGCCCCGCGTGCGCAGGATGTGGGCGATGTCGGCGCCGTCGAAGCGCTCGCGCTCCATGATGAATGCCTTCTGCCAGAGCAGCTCCTCGCAGGGGACGATCTTCACGGGCATGCCGAGCACCTGCGTCTCGACCGCGTAGTCGAACCAGCCGTCGTCCACCTGGCAGATGCCGTTGCCGGAGTTGAAGACCAAGTCGACGAAGTCCTCGTGCTGCCACGCCTTGCCAAGCCAGTGCCGGAACGTGATCTCGGTGCGGTAACCTGCCGCGCGGAGCGCTTCGGTGGCGCGGTCGAGGTCGTCGCGCCGGAGGAACAGGTCGAAGTCCTTGGTGTTGCGGACGATCCCGGTGTACTCGAGGAAGGCGTGCGAGCCGCCGACGAGAAAGGGGACCGCCGCGTCGCTCAGCACGTGCAGCGTGCGCCGGTAGAAGGTGTTGGTGTCCTGTGCGGACTCGTCGAGCGTGGACTGGCCGGCCATCCGTTCGGGGGTCGAGGTCGCCCGCCGCCAATGCAAGTCCGGGGCTAACCACCGAGCCGTGGCGATCGGCGCTGGCCCGAATCTCTCTGTATGGCCCCGACGACGCCAACGACCCGAGCCATATGCCGACTCGCGACACCGTTCGAATCGCCGCCGTGAGCGACGTCCACTACGGCAAGCAGTCCCAGGGGATCCTGCAATCCCTGTTCAACCAGATCGCCGAGCAGGCCGACATCCTCGTGATGCCGGGGGACCTCACCGATTACGGACTGGCTGAGGAGGCCCGCGTGCTCGCGCGCGACCTGACTGCGTCGGTGAAGATCCCGATCGTGGCGGTACTCGGAAATCACGACTACGAGTCGGAGCAGGCGGACGAGATCGTCCGGATCCTCGTGGAAGCGGGCGTCCACGTACTCGACGGCGATGCAGTGGAAGTGCAGGGCGTAGGCTTCGCCGGCGTGAAGGGCTTTGCCGGTGGGTTCGGCCGCGGGACGCTCGGCCCGTGGGGCGAGCGGGCGATCAAGGCGTTCGTTCAGGAATCCGTCAACGAGGCGCTCAAGCTGGAGTCGGCGCTGGCGAGGCTCAAGACGGCACACCGCATCGCCGTGCTTCACTATTCGCCGGTGCAGGGCACGGTCGAGGGAGAGCCCGTCGAGATCTTTCCCTGGCTCGGCTCGAGCCGGCTCGAAGAGCCATTGACGCGCTACGAGGTCAGCGCCGTCGTGCACGGCCACGCGCACAAGGGATCGCCGGAGGGGCGTACGAAGACGGGGATTCCCGTCTACAACGTGTCGCTGCCGCTGCTTCGGTCGCGCTATCCGGACCAGCCGGCGTTCCGGATGATCGAGGTGCCGCGCGAGGGCGTGGTGGCGGGCTCGATCGAGGACCGGCGCTCGCGCGGCCGGCGTGCCGCCGATCGCGAGCCGCCGGCGAGCCGGGTGGCCGACGCGCCAAGCGGCTGACGGATCACGCGCTCGCGGGGAGCGCGTCGAGCTGCTCGCCGAGGCGGCGGATGTCGGCCTCGAGCTCCCGCGTTCGTGTACGCGAGGTCAGCGCGGTGACGGCGTCCTTGATCCGTTCCGTCGGCAGCGAGTAGTCGATCGCCACCTTGACGCACGTTCCGCCCGCGCGCTCGGGAACGACGCGGATCGTGCACGAGGTCCGTACCACGGATCGCGGAGTGCTCTGCCAGGCGACGACGCGATTCGGCACGAACTTGGTCGTGACCGCGTCCCATTCGACGGCACGGCCATTCGGCGCCCACCCGACCCAGTGCGAGCGTCCGTCGCCGAAGTCGTGCACCTCGCGCACGGCGCGAATGAACTTCGGGTAGTTCTCGAAGTCGGCGCAGAACCGGAAGACGGTGCTCACGGGCTGCGGAACGACGAACGACAGGCGCAGGTGCGCGGTGCGGCGTCGCGTACCCACGCGATGCAGCGCGCGACCGGCGGGACCACTCGCGGCGATGCCGACGAGAACGAGCCCGGCGAGCGTCGCCAGCGCTCCCGCCGCAGCGCGGCGCGGGCGGCCTCCGACGAGGGCTCCCCCGGCAGCCCCCAGCAAGAGCGAGGACATCGGCGTGGCGGGAAGGGTAGGCGCAGTCATGCCACCCAAGGGAGCAAGCCGGGTGCCCGCGAGAGCTAGGGGCGCTGCTACAGCAATGCGGCGGCCCGCTGCACGCGCTGGAGCGCGTCCGCGGGCGAATCGCCGACCGCGGCGAGGTGGCCCATCTTCCGACCGGCACGGGCCCCGGGCTTTCCGTACAGGAAGAGCCGAGTGCCGGGCACGCCGAGCGCCGCGGCGAAATCGGGCGTTCGCCCATCGAGCCACAGATCGCCGAGCAGGTTGACGATCGCCGCGGGTCGAGCCGGCTCCGGGACGCCGAGCGGCAGATCGCAGACGGCTCGCACGAGCTGCTCGAACTGGCTCGTCGGGCACGCCAGCTCGGATGCGTGATACGAGTTGTGCGGACGCGGCGCGAGCTCGTTGACGAGGAGACGGCCATCGCGCACGAGGAACATCTCGACGGCGAGGATGCCTTCGAGGGCGAACTGCTCGGCGATGTGGCTCGCGAGCTCGCGTGCCTGCCGTGCGACGCGCGGCTCCAGCTCGCCGGGCAACGTGCTCCAGGAGAGGATCTGCCGCTCGTGATGGTTGACGGCCGGCGGATAGACGACGATCTCGCCCGAGGCGCGTCGCGCGACCATGACGGAGAGCTCGAGCTCAAGCTCGAGCGCGCGCTCGGCGACGGCAGCGCGTCCACCGAGCGAGGACCACGCGGCTTCCGCATCGATGCCGTCGAAGCGGATCTGGCTGCGACCGTCGTACCCGCCCTCGCAGGCCTTCACGAACAGCGCGGGTCCGATGTCGCGCGCGGCCGCGGCGAGCGCGCTCGCGCTCTCGACGTGCGCATACTCACCGACGGGGAAGCCGCGATCGGCGAGCCATTGCTTCTGCCGGCCGCGATGCTGGACGACGCGCAGCAGCTCGGCGCCGGGTCGGACAGGCGCGTGCTCGAGCGCCGCGGCGAGCGCAGCGGGCGCGATCTGCTCGATCTCGATCGTGACGACCGCCGACTCGCGCGCCAGCTCGCGGGCGCCCTCGGCATCGTCGAACCTGGCGACGACCACACGGTCGACGACGGGACGTGCCGAACAGTCCGCGTCCGGATCGAGGACCTGCACGCGATAGCCCAGCGCGCGTGCCGCAAGCGCCGTCATCCGACCAAGCTGTCCCCCGCCGAGGATGCCGATCGAGGCGGGAGGAAGGATCGGCGCCATCAGCGCGACTGGGTGAGATCGGTGTCGGTGAGCACCTCGTTGGTGCGCGCGGCGCGCCACGCGCGGAGCCGCTCCCGGATCTCGGGGTGCCCGCGGCCGACGATGGCGGCGGCGAGGAGCGCTGCATTCGCCGCGCCGGGCTCGCCGATGGCGAGCGTGCCGACGGGAACGCCCTTGGGCATCTGCACGATCGACAGCAACGCATCCACGCCGTTGAGCGCCGTCGCCGGGATGGGCACGCCGAGCACGGGGAGGATCGTCTTGGCCGAGACCATGCCGGGCAGGTGAGCGGCCCCGCCGGCCGCGGCCACGATCACCTCGATCCCGCGCGCCTCGGCACCGGCGGCGTACTCGAACATCCAATCGGGCGTGCGATGCGCCGAGACGACGCGAACCTCGTGCGGCACCTCGAGTTCGGTGAGCACGTCCGCAGCGTGCGACATGATGCGGAGGTCGCTGCGGCTGCCCATGATGATGCCGACGAGCGGGGAATGAGCCATGGCGTGGGCCGTTGGTGAACTGCGGTACTTTGCACTGGTACTACCTGACGTACCCGACACGGACGCCGGCCGTACGAATGCAGGGCGCATTCATGCGCGCGGCGTCGGACACAAGGTAGCCCGATCATGACGCGATTGACATTGGCTCCGATCATCCTCGCGACGTGCCTGGCGGCGAGCGCGGGATGTGGTCCTCCCCCGGCGACGCGCGCACGTCCGCGGACGGGCGTTCCGAGCACGCGCGCGGCGCCGACGCCGCTGGACGGCTCGCGCCAGATGGTCCTGGTGGTGACGCCGACCTGGAACGCGACGCGCGGGACGCTGCGGCGCTTCGCGCGCGACTCCGATCGCGTCGCCTGGTCGCCGGTCGGAAGCGCCGTGCCGGTCGTCGTGGGCCGAACTGGAGTCGCGTGGGACGACTCCCAGGTCTCGCCACTGGCGGGAGAGCCGGTGAAGCGCGAGGGCGACGGCCGGTCACCGGCGGGAGCATTCGCCCTCGACACGGCATTCGGCTTCGACATCCGGCAGGTCGTCTCGTGGGTGCGTCTCCCGTACGTGCCGCTGCGCACGACCACGGAGTGCGTGGACGATTCGCGCTCGGCGCACTACAACACGATCGTGAACCGCGACAGCGTGCCACGCGTCGACTGGACGAGCTCCGAGCGGATGCGCGAGATCGAGCAGTATGCGTACGGCGTGCACGTCGCGTACAACGCGCCTCCGCGAGCGTCACGAGGCTCGTGCATCTTCCTTCACATCTGGGGCGGGCCGGAGAGCGTCACTGCCGGCTGCACGGCGATGACGGAGAGCAGCCTGCGGGCGCTGATGGGATGGGCCGATCCGACGCGCCGTCCGATGCTCGTTCAGCTCCCCGCGGAGGCGCTGGAGCGATTGCGCGGGCGCTGGCGACTCCCGTAACCGGCTCGCGAGCGGGCGATCAGCGCGACGGCGTCGCCGCCGACGGCACGAAGGCGATGCACACGGGGCGGCGCACGGCGAGGGTGGCCCCGGTCGGCGTGAGGGTGCCGGTGGCCGCGTCGATCGCGAACGACACGATGGTGTCCGACCGCTGATTCGCCGCCAACAGCCACCGACCGCTCGGGTCGAGGGCGAAGTTGCGAGGCGTCCGCCCACCCGTGGGCGTGTTGGCGAGCAAAGTCACTCGGCCGTCGCGCGCATCGACGGAGAAGACCGCGATGCTGTCATGCCCGCGGTTGGAGACGTACACGAATCGCCCGGAGGGATGGACCGCGACCTCGGCGGTGGTGTTCTGCGTCGTGTTGGTGCCGACCGGCACGGTCGACGCGCGCTGACGCTGGACGAGCGTCCCGGCCGCCGGATCCCAGGCGAACATGGCGACGCCGCTCGTGAGCTCGGCGAGCACGTACGCGTAGCGTTCGGACGGATGCAGCGCGAGATGTCGCGGCCCGGAGCCCGGCTCGACGCTGACGGAGGCGGGCCGGTGGGGCCCCACCGCGCCCGTGCGCGGGTCATGGCGATACAGATACACACGATCGTTGCCGAGGTCGCACGAGAGCAGGTGACGGTCGTCCGCGGCGAAATCGACCGAGTGCGCGTGCGCTTTCTCCTGGCGTTGCGCGTTCGGCCCCTTGCCGGTGTGCTGGTCGCGCCAAGCCGTGCCGATCCGTCCATCCGCGCCGACGCGAAACGCGACCGTGGTGCCGCCAGTGTAGTTCGCCACGGCGAGGGTGCGCCCCGAGCGGGAGACGGCGAGATGACAGGGATCGGCGCCGCCGGACGAGACGCGGTTGAGCTCCGTGAGCGCTCCGGTGTCGTCGATGGCGTAGGCCACGACGAGCCCCGCGCCGACCTCCGAAACCGCGTAGAGGAAGCGACGGTCGCGAGAAACGGTCACCCACGACGGGTTCTCCAGCTCGGCGGCCAACGCGAGGGCAGACAGCTTTCCCGTCGCCGTGTCGAATCGCGCCGAGTAGATGCCCTTGCTGCCGCTGCCGTCGGCGGTGCGCTCGGTGTAGGTGCCGAGATAGACCTGTAGCTCGCTCATGGATCCCGAGGGGAGGCGTCGCGTGATGAGCGCGAAGCTAGCCTGGCGTGCGACGCGGGGACAGGCCGGCGACTCGACATCCGCATACGACGGCGCGCCCCGTTCGCAAGCGAACGAGGCGCGCCGAGATCGAGCTCCCCAGGTAGGACTTGAACCTACGACCCTCCGATTAACAGTCGGATGCTCTGACCAACTGAGCTACTGGGGAATGGGCCGGAACAGACGGCGAAATCTAGCCGCGGGCCGGGTGAAGTCAACGGGACAAGCGTAGCGCGGACAGGGGCTTACGTCGGTGCGCCGTGTCACGATGCACGTGCGCGCCGCCGCTGTGCGCTCGTGGCGATGGCCGGCTTGCCGGCGTGCGACGCCCGCCGCAATCCCGACGCCAGGTTCCAGTCGGGGAGGACGGTGCGGAGCCACACGCCCGTGTGCGAGCCAGCGACGGCGGCCACCTCCTCGGGGCGCCCCGCGGCGACGATCTGGCCGCCGGCGTCGCCCGCCTCGGGGCCGAGGTCGACGACCCAGTCGGCGAGCTTGATGACGTCGAGGTTGTGCTCGATCAGCACGAGCGTGTGTCCTGCATCGACGAGCCGGTCGAACACCTGCGCGAGCTTGCGGATGTCCTCGAGGTGAAGACCGGTCGTCGGCTCGTCCATGATGTACAGCTTGCGGCCGCTCCGCTTCGATCCGAGCGCGAGCTCGCGGGCGATCTTGAGGCGCTGGGCCTCGCCCCCGGAGAGCGTCGTCGCCGGCTGGCCGAGCCGGAGGTAGCCGAGGCCGACCTGCTGGAGCTGCCACAGCGCTTGGCCGAGCTTCTCCTCGTAGGGGAAGAAGCGGATCGCCTCGTCGACGGTGAGGTCCAGCACGTCGGTGATGCTCTTGCCGAAGTACTTCACGTCCAGGACGTCGGGCTTGAAGCGCTTCCCGCCGCAGTCGTCGCAGGGGACGAACACGTCGGCCATGAAGACCATCTCGACCTCGAGATAGCCCGCGCCCTCGCAGGTCTCGCAGCGGCCGCCGGCGACGTTGAAGCTGAACGTGCCCGTGGTGTAGCCGCGCTGGCGCGCCGTCGGCAGCGACGCGAAGATGCGCCGCACCTCGTCGAACGCCTTCACGTACGTCACCGGGTTCGAGCGCGGCGACTTGCCGATCGGGCTCTGGTCGACGAGCACGACGTCGTCGAGCGCCTCGAATCCGGAGAGATGGTCGAACGCGCCCACCTTCTCGCCGAGATGCTGCTTGGCCGAATGCTCGCCCGTGAGCTTGGTCTCGAGCGCGCGCATCAACACGTCGTGGACGAGCGTGCTCTTGCCGCTGCCGGACACGCCGGTCACCGCAGTCACCACGCCGAGCGGGAGACGCAGGTCGACGCCCTTGAGGTTGTGCTCGCGCGCGCCGGTGAGAACGAGCCATTGCGGTCCGACCCGGCGGCGGGTCTCGGGGACGGGGATCTCGCGCGCCCCCGTGATGTACTTGCCGGTGAGCGGACTCTCGGCGACGCGCGACATCGGGCCGGCGAACACGAGCTGCCCGCCCTTCTCGCCGCTCTGCGGCCCGAGCTCCACCATGTAGTCCGCGGCCTTGATGGCGTCGAGATCGTGCTCGACGACGAGCACGGTGTTCCCTCCGTCGCGCAGTCGCAGGAGCAGCTTGAGCAGCCGGTCCATGTCGCGCGAGTGGAGCCCGATCGACGGCTCGTCGAGGACGTACAGCGTGTCGACGAGATGCGAGCCGAGCGAGTTGGCGAGGCCGATGCGCTGCGCCTCGCCGCCCGAGAGGGTACGGGTGGCCCGGTTGAGCGACAGGTAGTTCAGCCCCACGTCGCAGAGGAAGCGCACGCGGTCCCGCGCCTCCTTCAGGATGTGCGACGCAACGTCGCGCTCGAACGGCGCGAGCACGAGCTCGTCGAGCCACGCCGTGAGCGCGCTGACGGGCAGATCGCAGACTTCGGCAATGTCGCGGCCGCCGATCTTCACCTGCAGCGCCTCCGGCTGGAGCTTGCTCCCGCGGCAGGACGGACATTCCTGCGCCGTCTGATACTGACGGAGGAAGACGCGGATGTACTGCTTGTAGCGCTTCTCCTCGAGATCGCGCAGGAATGGGAAGATGCCCTTGTATCCGCGGACGTTTGCGCGCAGCAGCTTGTGGCGCTGCGCGACGCCGAGCTCGCGGAATGGGACGTCCATCGGAATCCCCTCGCGCTTCGCGAACTCCGCGAGGGTACGGCGCTTGTTCTCGTAGCGCGGCTTGGTCCAGGGGTCGATGGCGCCGTCGCGAAGGGTGCGCTCGGGGTAGGGCACGATGAGCGACTCGTCGTACTCGAGCACCGCGCCGAAGCCGTTGCACTGCGCGCACGCACCGCGCGGGGAGTTGAACGAGAAGAGCTGCGGTGTCGGCGCGGGGGCGGTCGTGCCGTCGTTCGGGCACTCGAACCGCTCGGTGAAGCGCAGCCGCGTCACGCTCGCGCCGTCGAACGGCGAGCGAATCGGATCGGTGAAGAGGATCATCGCGTCGCCGTCTCCCTCGCGGAAGGCGGTGGCGAGCGCGTCGGCGAGTCGCCCACGCGCCTCGTCGCCGACGACGAGCCGATCGACGACGACCAGCAACTCCTTCGCGAAGGTGACGTCGACGTTGGCGACGAGCAGCTCGTCCAGATGGCGAACCGCGCCGTCGATGCTGACGCGCACGAACCCCTGCGCGCGCAGGTTCTCGATCACGACCTCGTGCGTGACCTCGTCGGAGAGCTTGAGCGGTGCGGCGACGTAGAAGCGCGTGCCCGCCGGGAGCGCGAGCACGGTGTCGGTGACCGATTGGACGGTGTCCGGCTTCAGCTCGCGCCCGCACTTCGGACAGATCGTGTGACCGATGCGCGCCCAGAGCAAGCGCAGGTAGTCGTAGATCTCGGTCGCCGTGCCCACCGTGGAGCGCGACGTCTTGGTCGGATTCTTCTGTTCGATCGCCACTGCGGGGGAGAGACCGTCGATGTGATCGACGGCGGGCTTCTCCATTCGCTCGAGGAACTGTCGCGCGTAGGCGGAGAGCGACTCGACGTACCGCCGCTGCCCCTCGGCGTAGATCGTGTCGAACGCGAGCGAGGACTTGCCCGAGCCCGAGGGTCCCGTGACGACCGTGAAGGAGCGCCGTGGGATCTCGAGATCGAAGCCTTTCAAGTTGTGCTGCCGCGCGCCGCGGACGACGATCCGGTCCGTCATGAGGGCTGGAATCTAGCGGAGGGCGCACCGAATAAATATCGGGGGTGCGCGGGTGCGCGGGTGCGCGGGTTCGCGGGTGCGAACCCACGGAGCGGGGCCCGCGCTCTCCGAGGCGGCTTCGCACGAGTGCACATGCGCTCCCGCCACAAATCAGCGAGCCCCGCTGCTGGATTCCAGCAGCGGGGCTCGAAGAAGTCGTGCTCGTCGACTGTGCGCGGTCAGATCGTCGTGCGATTCCGCGTGGTCAGACGGTAGATCCAGAGCAGCAGCATGGCGCCAACCAC
>DASTSX010000439.1:0-2182 GCA_035760455.1 Gemmatimonadaceae bacterium
CTCGCGCGGCGGGCTGTAGACGTCGAGCTGAAACGTGTCGTCCGGCGCCTCGGCCTGATGGCGGGCGTTGGCCGGAATATGGAGCACTTCCCCCTCGCGCACGATGATTTCCTCGTCCTCGACGCGGAATCGCAGCGCGCCCTGCAGCACGTAGGTCATTTGCTCGCTGGGGTGCGCGTGCATCGGCACGAGCGCCCCCTGCTTCAGATAGGTCTGCGCGAGCATCTGGTGAGCCCCCGCGACGATCTTCTGGGACATCAATTCGGTGATCTTTTCGAGGGCGATTTCGTCCCAGCGGTGCAGTGTGGCAGGCATGGCGGAAGGCCGGAAGATAGTGCCATAATCGCTCAAGCCATGAAGGCTTCGACCCTCGCCAACGGCGCGGCGACCCGCGCCTCTGGAGCGAAGTCGCCTACCACCGGGCACGCCGGCCTCTCTTCCGACGACCTGCTCGCGGCGTATCGCACGATGCTCCTGTCGCGCAAGATCGACGACAAGGAGGTCCAGCTCAGGAACGGCGGCAAGATCTTCTTTCAGATCAGCGGCGCGGGGCCCGAAGCGGTGCTGGTGGCCGCCGGCACGCAGCTGCGGCCGGGCTACGACTGGTTCTTTCCCTACTATCGCGACCGCGCGCTGTGCCTGGCCCTGGGCGTCACGCCCCGCGACATGTTCCTGGCGGCGGTGGGCGCGGCCGACGATCCGGCCAACGGCGGGCGGCAGATGCCGTCGCACTGGGGCAGCCGTGCGCTGAACATTCCGTCGCAGAGCAGCTGCGTCGGCACGCACTGCCTGCACGGCGTCGGGTGCGCCGAAGCGGGTCTCATCTACAGCCGGGTCGCCGCGATCGAGTCGCGCGAGACGCGCTACCACGCCGACCAGGTGACCTACGTCTCGATCGGCGAGGGCGGGACGAGCGAAGGCGAGTTCTGGGAATCGCTGAACACCGCCTGCAACGCCAAGGCGCCGGTGCTCTTCCTCGTCGAGGACAACGGCTACGCCATCTCGGTGCCCGTGGAGGCACAGACGCCGGGCGGCGACATCTCGCGCCTCGTCAGCAGCTTTCCCGGCCTGCTCGTGCAGCGCTGCGACGGCACCGACTACATCGCCTCGTACCGCGCGCTGGAAGACGCGATCGGCTACGTCCGCGGCGGCAAGGGACCCGCGCTCGTGCACGCCACGGTCACGCGCCCCTACTCGCACTCACACTCCGACGACGAACGGCTGTACAAGCCACCGGCCGAGCGCGAAGCCGAGGCCCGCCGCGACCCGCTCGTGCGGATGCGCGAGCTGCTCGTCAAGGAAGGGATTGCGTCGGACGCGGAGCTGGCCGAGATGCTCGCGACCATCGAGCGCGAGGTGAACGAGGCGGCCGACTCGGCACTCGAAGCGCCCAAGCCGGATCCCGGCACCGCGTCGCAGTTCGTCTACTCGCCGGACGTCGATCCCGCGTCGTCGCGCTTCGACGCCGAGGCGAAGACCGACGCCGCGCCGGGCACGATGCTGGCCGCGATCAACCAGACGTTGAGAGACGAGATGGCGCGCGACGCGCGCATCGTCGTGTTCGGCCAGGACGTGGCCGACGCCACGCGGCGCGACGCGCTCAGCGTCGTCGAAGGCAAAGGCGGCGTGTTCGGCGTCACCCACGGCCTGCAGAAGCTGTACGGCGAGGATCGCGTGTTCAACTCGCCGCTCGCCGAGGCGAACATCATCGGGCGCGCCGTGGGCATGGCGCTGCGAGGCCTGAAGCCGGTCGTCGAGATTCAGTTCTTCGACTACATCTGGCCCGGCTTCAGGCAGATCCGCGACGAGCTGTCGATGATGCGCTACCGGTCGAACAACCACTGGTCGTCGCCGGTGGTCATTCGGGTGCCGATCGGCGGCTACCTCAAGGGCGGCGCGCCGTACCACAGCCAGAGCGCCGTGGCGATCTTCGCGCACTGCCCCGGCATCCGCGTGGTGTACCCATCGAACGCGAGGTGAACGAGGCGGCGGATTCAGCGCTCGAGGCGCCCAAGCCCCACCCCAGCACCGCGTCGCAGTTCGTCTACTCGCCGGACGTCGATCCCGCGTCGTCGCGTTTCGACGCCGAGGCGAAGACCGACGCCGCGCCGGGCACCATGCTCGCCGCGATCAACCAGACGTTGAGAGACGAGATGGCGCGCGACGCGCGCATCGTCGTGTT
>DASTSX010000440.1:0-2669 GCA_035760455.1 Gemmatimonadaceae bacterium
GGACGAGCCGCAGTACATCGACTACCGGCACATGTCCAGGATCGCGCAGTTGATCCACGCGACGGCCACGAACGTCGCGAACCTCGGGCACCGTGTCGCGGTGGACAAGCCGAAGCCCGACCCGAACGGGACGTGCAGGCAATAGCGCGTTCTGCGCGATGCGCATTGCGCAGTGCGCTCACGGCCTCGGGATGCTTCGGCGTTCCGGGGCCGTTTAGCGTCGGACAGGGTGCTCGCCCTGCGCGGAGTGTCGGGGAGCCGTCCCGACCACCGGCGCAGAGCGCACAGCACACAGCACACAGCGCATCGCGCATGGCGCGGGGCGCGCGTAACGTTCCGCATGGTCTCGAGGAACGGATGTCCGCGCACGATCCGCGTCGTCGACTCGCACACCGAGGGCGAGCCGACGCGCGTCGTCATCGACGGGTGGCCGCAGCCGGTGGGCGCGACGATGGTTGAGCGGCGCGACGACCTGCGCGCGCGCTTCGACCACCTGCGGCGCGCCGTGGTCCGGGAGCCGCGCGGACACGATGCCGTCGTCGGCGCGCTGCTCACGCCGCCGGTTGATCCGGCCTCCGCCGCCGGCATCGTGTTCTTCAACAACGGCACCTACCTCGGCATGTGCGGCCACGGCCTCATCGGCGTCGTGCGCACGCTCGAGTTCCTCGGCCGGCTGCGCAGCGGGCGCCACCGGTTCGACACGCCCGTCGGCACGGTGAGCGCCGAGCTCGCGGACGACGGCGCCGTCACGATCGAGAACGTCCCCTCGTGGCTCCACGCGCGCGACGTCGCGGTGGAGGTGCCGGGCTACGGTACCGTCACCGGCGACGTCGCCTACGGCGGCAACTGGTTCTTCCTCACGCACGCGCACCCGGTGCCCGTGGACGCCGCGCACGTGCGCGAGCTGACGCGCTTCACGCACGCCGTACAGGACGCCATCCGCGCCGCGGGGATCACGGGCGCCGACGGCGCGGACATCGATCACGTCGAAGTCTCCGCGGCCCCCTCGCGCGCCGACGCCGACGCACGGAACTACGTACTGTGCTCGGGTGGCGATTACGACCGCTCGCCCTGCGGCACCGGCACCTCGGCGACGATGGCCGCGCTGCACGCGCGCGGCCGGCTCGCGCTCGGCCAGCCGTGGCGGCAGGAGAGCATCACGGGGAGCCTGTTCACCGGCTGGCTCACCAGCGGCGCGCACGGCGCGCTGGTGCCGCACATCCGCGGCACCGCGTACGTCACCGGCGAGACGACGCTGCACTTCGATCCGCGCGATCCGTTCGCGTGCGGGTTCGATAGCGTGTGACGCCCGCGCCGACGGATGCCAGCCACGACGCGATCGTGGTCGGTGCCGGCATCGTCGGCGCTGCTTGCGCGCTCGCGCTGGCGCGCGACGGGCGGCGCGTGCTCGTGCTCGACGCGCGGCATCCCGCCGCTGGCAGCACCGCGGCGGGGATGGGCCACCTCGTCGTGATGGACGACTCGCCGGCGCAGCTCGCGCTGACCGCGCTCTCCACCGCGCGCTGGCGCGAGCTGGCACCCGAGCTCCCGCCAGCGGTGGAGTACGAGGCGTGCGGCACGATCTGGGTCGCGGACGACGCGTCGCAGCTCGACGTCGTCCGCGCGAAGCACGAGCTCTACGCGGGGCACGGCATCGCGAGCGAGATGCTCGACGACCGCGCGCTGGCGGCGCTCGAGCCGAACCTCCGGGCCGGCCTCGCCGGCGGCCTGCTCGTGCCCGGCGACGGCGTCGTCTACCAGCCGCGCGCGACGCTCTGGCTCCTCGAGCAGGCGCGCGCGCACGGCGCCAGCGTGCGCGACGGATGCCGCGTCGACGGGATCACCGCGCACGCCGTGCGATGCGGTGAGGAGGTGCATCGCGCCGAGATCATCGTGCTCGCCGCCGGCGCGGAGTCGCCGCGGCTCGTCCCCGATCTGCCGATCGTGCCACGCAAGGGACATCTCGCCATCACCGACCGCCATCCGGGGTTCGTGCGTCATCAGCTCGTCGAGCTGGGCTACCTCGCGAGCGCGCACACCATGACCACCGAGTCCGTCGCGTTCAACGTCCAGCCGCGCGCGACCGAGCAGGTGCTCGTCGGCTCGTCGCGCGAGCTGGTCGGATGGGACGCGTCGCTCAACCGGCGCGTGCTCGCGGCGATGCTGGACCGCGCCGTCGCGTTCATGCCCGCGCTCGCGACGGTGTCCGTGATCCGCACCTGGACCGGCTTCCGTCCCGCGACTCCCGACAAGCTGCCCCTGATCGGCGCGTGGCCCGCCACGCCCGGCCTGTGGATCGCCGCGGGCCACGAGGGGCTCGGCATCACCACGTCGCTCGGCACGGCGCAGCTCGTGGCGGACCTCGTCGCGGGGCGCGAGCCGCCGATCGACGCGGCGCCGTACGCGCCGACGCGCGCGCTCGCGCCGATCGGGGTGCCGTGACGTCGTCGCGCTGCGCGAGGAGCATCGAGCGGAGTCGCCGTGGCTGAGCGCGCCGAGCCGGTCGTCGGCTTCACCGTGGACGGCGCGACGCTCCGCGCACCGGCCGGCACCAGCGTCGCCGCGGCGATGCTGAACGCGGGGCTGTGGACCTTCCGCCGCTCCGTGTACGGCGAGGCGCGCGCGCCGCTGTGCGGCATGGGCGTCTGCCACGAGTGTCGCGTGCGCAT
>DASTSX010000441.1:0-9725 GCA_035760455.1 Gemmatimonadaceae bacterium
CTCGAGCTCGATGTTGCCGACGCGGAAGGAATCGCCGTCGTACAGGAGGCGCGCACGCGACTCCTTGGCGTAGAGATACTTCCACTCGTCGTCCCCTTCGTCGGAGAGAAGGAGCTGCGCGCCGGTGCGCGCGGCGAGCTCGCGCGCGCCGCTCACGAAATCCGCGTGGATGTGCGTCTCGGTCACGTGGGTGACGCGAAGTCCCTCCCGCGCGGCCGCCTCGAGGTACTGCTCGACGTCGCGGTTGGGATCGACGACGACCGACTCGCCCGTCCGCTGACAGCCGATGAGATAGCTCGCCTGCGCGAGGTTGGTGTCGTAGAAGCGCTGGAAGAACATGGGGAAGCCTCGTGATGCCTGAAGGAGGGCGGCGACGCTATCGCGGCGCGCTGGCGGTGACGGAGTGGATAGGCGGCGAGCCGCGCGACGATGCGCTGAGCGACTCGGCGTGCAGCACGCCGCGGTTGCGGTACAGCACGAAGCCGCCGACGACGAGCAGGAAGAGGGCAAAGCCGCGCTTGAGCAGGGGCTGCGGCACGCGCGCGCCGAGCGCGGTGCCGGCCACCGCACCGACGGCGGCCACCGCGGTGAACCCGGCCAGGAACGCCCAGTCGAGCGGCACGACGCCGAGGTAGCCGGCCAGCCCGGCGGCCGAGTTCATGGCGATGACGAGCAGCGAGGTCCCCACCGCCTGGCGCACCGGCAGTCGCGCGAGCAGCACGAGCGCCGGCACGATGAGGAAGCCGCCGCCGATCCCGACCAGCCCGGTGAGCACGCCGACGCCGAATCCGACCGGCAGAAGCAACGCGAGCCGCGGCGACGCGCCGGACGGCGTTTCCGTGTGCCCACTGCGCAGCATCGAGACGGCGGCGGCGAGCATGACGATCGCCAGCAGCACGAGCTGGGTTGCCCCGCTGAGCGACTTCGCGAACGTCGCGCCGGCGAACGCACCGAGCATGGCGACGAGCCCGAACGCGGCGGCGACGTCGAGCCGGACGTTGCCGAGTCGGCGATGGAGCGCCGCGCCGAGCAGGCTCGTGACCCCGACGATCGCGAGGCTCATCGCGATGGCGGGCTTGGCGTCGATGCCGAGCACGTAGACCAGCACGGGCACCGTGAGGATCGAGCCGCCGCCGCCCAGCAGTCCGAGCGCGAGCCCGATCGTCGCGGCGAGCAGAAGGCCGAGGATGAGCATCGCCAGCGCCCGGTCAGCGCGCGCAGCCGAGGTCGGCCGGCGTGGTGCCGGTGGCGGGCGACGCGCCCGTCGTCAGGGCGCGGACCATCGCCGGCACGTCGCAGCCGGGCGGTTTGTTGTAGGGCAGGCGCGCGAGCAGCAGGCCCATGGCGCAGTGGTCGGTGAGCGCGGCGAGGAACATGCCCGTGCCCACCAGCGCGGCGAGCACGGCGAACGCCGGGTTCACGAGCAGGGCGAGAATTCCGCCGATCGCGGCGAGCGCGCCGCCGACCATACGCACCTGGCGCTCGAGCGACATGCGGGGCGTGCCCCGACGGACGGGGAATCCCGCGGCGGACCACCCGCTCATGCCGCCGTCGAGGACGTGCAGGTTGGTCATGCCCGCGGCCGCGAGCGCCTCTTCGGCGCGTCGGGCGCGCTGGCCGGACCGGCAGACGAGGACGACGGGATCGGCGACGTGGGCGCGGATCTCCTGCCGGTGCTCGGCGAGGGTATCGAGCGGCACGTTGTACGCGCCGGCGATGTGCTCGGCCTCGAACTCGGCGGGGGTGCGGACGTCGAGGAGGCGGGTCGTGGGCTGCTCGCGCAGCAGGGCGGCGAGCTCGGGGGCGGCGAGGATGGAGCGGAGCGGCATGACGCGATCCCTGATGGAGGTACACTATTCAACTGATTAGTAGAATAGTCTCCTCCTGCCGGCGCGTCAAGGCACGCGGGGGTTCCTATCTCTTCGCGGCTACCTGCTCGCCGCCATCCTCCCGCTCCCGCTCACCACGTACGCCGCCCAGAAGTACGGCTGCCGGTACTTCGCCTCCCGAATGAACGACCGCTGCGCCCTCATCGCGGTGCTCCGGGGAGGGGGCGCGCGATCGCCGTGCGCAGGGTGCAGGCACCGTCGTCTCGAGCACGGGAAGCCGCGCGGGATTTGCCGCCGGATGGGCCTCCGACTATTTCCACGTTCCCCCTGCACACGCGCTCCACTTCATGAAAGCGTTCCGCACCCTCGTCTTCTGGCTCCACCTGCTCACGGGCATCACGGTCGGCATCGTCGTGCTCATCATGTCCGTCACCGGGGTGCTGCTCACCTACGAGAAGCAGATGCTGCGCTGGGCCGACGCACGCGCGCTCGAGCGCCGTGCGCCGTCGCCGAGCGCGCCGCGGCTCGACGTCGCGACGCTGGTGGACCGGGCACGCGTCGCCTCGCCCGGCACGCCGACCGCCGTCACGTGGCGCGCCGGCGACGGCGCGCCGGTCGAAGTCGCGTTCGGCCGCGAGCGCACGCTCTTCCTCGACCCGTCCACCGGCGCAGTGCTCGGGCAGGGGTCGGCCGGCGCGCGCCGATTCTTCCGCGTCGTCACCGACTGGCATCGCTGGCTCGGACGCGAGGGGCCGCGCCGCGCCCTCGGCAAGTCGATCACCGGCCTCGCGAACCTCGGCTTCCTCTTCATCATCGTGAGCGGGATCTATCTCTGGTGGCCGCGCCACTGGACGCGCCGCACGCTGCGCAGCGTGACGCTCTTCCGCCGCGGGTTGCGCAGCAAGGCGCGCGACTTCAACTGGCACAACGTCATCGGGCTGTGGTCGTGGGCGCCGCTCGTCGTCGTCGTCGCGTCCGGGGTGGTGATCTCGTATCCGTGGGCGACGAGCCTCGTGTATCGCACCGTCGGTGAGACGCCCCCCGCGCCGCGGCCACCGGCCGCTCCCGCCGCGATGTCTCCGCGCGCGCCCGGTGCGGGGCACACGGACGCCGGGCCGCTTCTCCTCGCCGGCCTCGACCCGCTGGTCGCCCGCGCGGCCGCGCGCGTCGCCGGATGGCGCAGCGTGACGCTCACACTCCCCACCAGGTCGGACGCCCCCGTGACGTTCGCCATCGACGCGGGCACGGGTGGCCAGCCACAGAAGCGCGCCGAGCTCCAGCTCGACCGTGCCACTGGGGCCGAGGTGAAGTGGACCCCGTTCTCCGCCGGCACGCCGGGCCGGCGGCTGCGCTCCATCCTGCGCTTCGCGCACACGGGCGAGGTGCTCGGCCTCGTCGGTCAGACCATCGCTGGCATCGTCTCGCTCGGCGCGGTGTTCCTCGTCTATACCGGGCTCGCGCTCAGCCTGCGGCGTCTCCTCAAATGGACGCGGCGACGCCGTCGGTTCGGCGTGGATGGCGCCGCGCGGGGCGTGCGGGCGCGCGCGTGACGGCCGCGCGCACGAGGCACTGGCCTACCGCACCGCGTCCATCGCGCTGGTGACGTGGATCGACTGGTTCATCTGCATCTCGCCCATCGCGCCGCTGATCTTCACCGGCCCCTCCAGCTTGCCCTCGGAGCGCCGGCCGATGAGCCGCCCGGTCTTCGTGGAGAAGACGAAGAACCCCTCCGAGTCGCCGCTGATCTGCGCGTCGCTGCGCATCCCCTGATTCGGCACCGGCGCGCTGATCGTCGCGCTCACGTTCTGCTTCGTCCGCACCACGAGCGCGGGGGTCGTACCCACCGTCGTGTCGCGCTCGACGCGATAGTCCGTCCGGCGAATCCAGCGTGCGAAGCGCTCGGCGGTGCTGTCGGTGTACGTCGTCGTGTCGGACCAGGCGAGCCCGATGCGCAGCGGCTGCGCCGGCAGACGGAGGAAGTAATCGTCGAAGTGGTGCGCGGGATCCGACATCCCCTGCAGGCTCGCCGGCCACTTCGGTGCCACGACGTTGCTCACCCGTCCGCGCGCATCGAGCCGGAACTGGATCGGCAGCTTGAGCGCCGAGTCGGTGGCCGGCCGCTGCTCGCCCTGCGGACCCGTCGCCATCAGCGAGAGCGAGTCGAACCAGGCGCGCGCCGAGTCACCGGCCGAGCGCACGAGCGCCACCGTCGCGCGGTGCTCCATCGACATCGGCATGTCGCCCTGGGGCGTCGTCATCGTCATGCGGAGCTGCATCGTCTCGCGGAAGCGCAGGGTGTCGCGCGACGTCGAGTAGGCGGACTGCGCGCCGGCGGGGATCGCGCACGTGACGAGCAGTGCGGACGCCAGGAGTGAGCGGGACATGGGTATGGCTCGCGGAGTTGGTGGGTAGCATCCGTACGCGGCCGTCCTCGGCCGGTTTCCGGAGCTGCCCGATCGGCGCGCTCCCGCCTTTGTCAGGTCACTCGGGAGCGGAGCCGTCAGGACCGGGACGGAGGACAGCCGGACGGGCACGCGATCGCCCGTCCCGGAAGGTCAGGCTTCCAAGCTCGCGTCCCAGCTGTCGCCGACGAGCGCCGGCACCCGCATCCGCACGACGGGAAGCGCCGCGGGCAGCGACGGTGTCGTCACGACCCCGAGGCGGATCTGCGCCAGGCGAAGCTCCACGGCGACGTCGGCGATGAGATCGATCTGCTTGTCGGTGAGCCGTGGGTGGTTGTCCCGCAGCTCCGCCCGCACCTGCACCAGCGTCTCCGCTCGATCGGGGAGAATGGACGGTTCCGTGCTGGTGGCGATCATCTGGTCTGGCATCGTCGCATGAAAGATGAGAGGAGGTGCACCGCTCGATCCTGCATGACAGAGGAGACGTGAAGCCGTCGATCCATCACCGCGAGCCCGTGATCTGCCTCACGGAGGGCGGACGCGAAGGGACGGCACCACCCGCGGCCGCCGTCCAATGCCTTAATCCTGTCTTAATCTTGGTCCGGGCGCCAGTCGGGCCCCGTCCCGAACCGGGGTTTGGAGGTTCCCGCTAGCGGACCCAGCATTTGGCTTTCCCCCGGCGTGGGTGACCCGTGAGGGGCGTAACGCCCGCGAACTCCTTGCCAGATGGGCAAGATTCCTTCGACGATTCGCACTTCCCTTTTCTCCCGTTGACCTCGCCGACGCCGACTCCGCCGACACGCGCGACCCCGCACTACGCGTGGGTCGTCGTCGGCATCACGTTCGTCATCCTGCTGGTGTCCGCCGGCGTGCGCGCCGTGCCCGCCGTGCTGATGCTCCCGCTCGAGCAGGAGTTCGGCTGGCTCCGCACGACGACCTCCGCCGCGCTCTCGGTCAACATCCTTCTTTATGGATTGACCGGGCCGTTCGCCGGATCGCTCATGGCGCGCGTCGGCGTGCGGCGCGTGGTGCTCGTCGCGCTCGGGCTGCTCGCGTCGGGCGTCGCGATCGCGCCGTTCATCCGCGAGCGGTGGCAGCTCGTCGCGCTGTGGGGACTCGGCATCGGCGTCGGCACGGGACTGGTCGCCGTGGTGCTCGCCGCGACGGTGGTGAATCGCTGGTTCGTCGCGCGGCGAGGGATGGTGCTCGGCGTCCTCACCGCCAGCGCGTCGACGGGGCAGCTCCTCTTCCTGCCGATGCTCGCGCGCGCGACGGAGCGGTACGGCTGGCGCGTCGCGGTGCTCGTCGTCGCCGCGATCGTCGCGGCGCTGATCCCGCTCACGGCGTGGCTGCTGCGCGAGCGGCCGGAGAGCGTCGGCTTGCGCCCGTATGGCGCCGACACCGAGCCAGTATCGCCCGACCGCGGCCCCGCCGAGCGCGCGGAGCCGCTCGGCGCGCTCGCCGTGCTTCGCCACGCCGCGACGACGCGCAACTTCTGGGTGCTCTGCATCTCGTTCTTCGTCTGCGGCGCGTCGACGAACGGCTTGATCGGCGCGCATCTCATTCCGGCCGCGCACGATCACGGGATCCCCGAAGTCCGCGCGGCGAGTCTGCTCGCGCTCATGGGACTGTGCGATCTTGTGGGCACGACGGCGGCGGGGTGGATGTCCGACCGCTGGGACAGCCGGTGGCTGCTCGCAGGCTACTATGGATTGCGCGGGCTCTCGCTTCTCTTCCTGCCGACGGCGCTGGCGGGCGCCGATCCCGCACTCATCCTGTTCGCCGTCTGGTATGGGCTCGACTGGATCGCCACGGTGCCGCCAACGCTGCGGCTCGCGAACGACGCGTTCGGCCGGACGCGCGCGCCAATCGTGTTCGGGTGGATCGCCGGCGGGCATCAGCTCGGTGCCGCGTCGATCGCGCTGGCGGCCGGCGCGCTGCGCGTGAGCTCGGGCCGCTACGACTGGGCGTTTCTCGGCGCCGGTGCGCTGTGCATCGGGGCCGCGGCGCTGTCGCTCGCGTTTCGGCACGGTCCAGCGGAGGAGAGACCGACCGCCCTGCCCCTCCCCACGCCGCTCCGTCCCGACGCAGCGACACATCCTGCTGCGACGGCTGCCGTGGGTGGCGGTCGGCTGGCTGGTCTTCGCGCTCGCGCAGTTGGGTGATGTAGAGGAACTGCTGCAATTCGGCACTGCGCTGGCGACCGCAGCCTTCGGCGACGTTGCCGCCGATCGATACCGCGGCCCGCCGCATCTGTGCGGCAAGGCCGAACCGCTCCTCCGGCGGAAAACCGGTTCGTGAGACGGTACACGGCAGTCGCGAGCCCCGGTCGCTTGCTCCACCACGCGTTGCCTGTCGGAATCTTGCACGACACAGGCGTATCAGCGTGCCCCAGTGAGCAGCGCACTTTCTCTCGCACCGCGGGTCGTTTGGATCGCACTCACCCCCCGTCCGTTCAGTCTGGCTCGAATTTCTCGTAACATTGGGTCACCATCGGCCGGTCCCCACCCGACGAGCCGCGGGCATCGACTTCACGGCATCCTCCTCGAAGGCGAGGCGTACATGTCCCGACCCAATCGAATCCTCGTCGCGCTGGCCCTCTGTCTCACGCCGTGTGCCGCGCAGGCGCAGGCCCGGCACACCGCCGGCGCGGCCGCCGTGTACGGTCAGCCGCTCCGCGAGTTCGGCGACAACGTCCAGCGAGGGTTCGGCGCCGACGGCTTCGGCACGCTCGGCCTCGACTCGCGGGGTATCTTCAGCCTGAAGGCGGAACTCGGGTACATCCGCCTCAATCGGAAGTCCGAGCCATTCCTCGCCTCGACCGGCTTCGGGTACGTCGAGCTCGAGTCCGAGACGACGAGCGGCGTCCTCATGCTCGGCGCCGGTCCGCAGCTCACCGTGCCGACCGGGCCGCTGCGCCCATACATCGGCGGCACGGTCGGCTTCGCACGCTTCGCGACGAACACGTCGATCGTGATCCCGTCGTACGCATCGAACACCGGGCAGAAGGAGACGCTCGATCAGCAGACCGTCTCGAGCGATTTCATTCTCTCCCTCACCGCATCGGGCGGCCTACGGTTCGCCCTTCCCTTCTTCGGCCGCGGCGTGCTCGGCGACATCGGCGTGCGCTGGCATCGCAATGGCGAAGCGGAATACGTCTCGGGCGAGGGCGTCGAGTACGCCGGCAACGGCCAGGTGACGATCACCCCCACGCGGAGCGAGGCCGACTTCCTCGTGTACCGCGTGGGGATCGTGGTTCCGTTGGGGCGAGAGGGGAATGTGACGGTGAGTCCGTGATGCGCGGGTGCGCGGGTGCGCAACGGCCTCGGGAAGCGTCTGCGTCCCGAGGCGTAGTGACTCACCCGCGCACCCGCGCACCCGCGCACCCGCGCACCCGCGCGATCACACATTCACCAGCATCTTCACCAGATTCGGCATCCCCGCGCCTTGCATGTTCCGCTGCCGGCCCAGGTCCGTGCAGTTCTCGAGCAGGATGGCCTTCACGTCGTCGGGACGGCCGATGAACTCGCGGCGCTTCGAGAGAAAGGCGGCGAGCAGGCCGGAGACGTGGGGCGCCGCCATGCTGGTGCCGCTCATCTCCGTGTAGAGCTGCTCGAGCGTCAGCGCCGCGCCGTTCGTGCGCGCGTCGTTGCGCACGGACAGGATGCGTTCGCCCGGCGCCACGCAGTCGGGCTTCATCCGGCCGTCCGCCGTCGGGCCGCGCGACGAGAAGAACGACGTGCCATACGTGTGCGGCCGCTCCTTGTGCACCGAGCCGACGACGATCGCCTCGTCGAGGTTGGCCGGATCACCGAGCGACATCCCCATGTTGGCCTGGAGCGTGTCGCCCTCCGACGTGCTGAGCGCGGCCCATCCTTCGTTGCCGGCGGCGATGACGACGACGACCCCCTGCCGCCACAGGCGGCGCAGCTCGACGCAGAGCGGCGTGTGCCCGCAGTTGAACGACTCGACGTCGAACTCGCCGCCGAGACTGAGGTTGACGCCGTGGACGACGATCTGCCCCGCGCGCTCGTTCGTCTCGAAGATGTGGTCGAGCGCCTTGATGATCCACGAGTCCTCCCCCGAGCCGTTGTTGTCGAGGACCTTGTAGATCACGAGCTTGGCCGCCGGCGCCATGCCGCACATCTCGCGCGTCTTGCCGTCCTTGTCCTTGGCGGTGTGGCTCCCGGCGACGATGCCCGCCACGTGCGCGCCATGGCCGAAGCGATCGTCGGCGGCGGGATCGCCCCAGGGGAGCGGCTGCATGTCCTTCGCCGGCACCTGGCGCTGCTTCCGGCTCGTGCAGTCGTACACGGACTTGATCGTCCCGCCCTCGCCGCCGAAATGCGGGTGGTTCCAGTGGATCCCGGAGTCGAGCACCGCCCAGGTCACCTCGTTGCCGGAGGCGAAGTAGCTCCGGTGCGCCGGGAACGCCTGCGTCGTGTGGACCGACTGATCGAGATACGCCCATTTCGCGCTGTTCTTCCAGAGGCGCGCGACGGGATACTTCTGCTTCTCGTGCGCCTCGGCGGCGAGCAGCTCCGCCTCCGCCCGCGTCAGGCTCAACGCCACGTAGCGCTGGAGCTCCTCCGGCTGGAGCGCGTCGCGCGCGGGCGAGCTCTCCTCCTTCGCGCCCAGCAGCTCGTAGATCATCTTCAGCGACGCGGCGCGATCCTGCGCGGTGGTCGCGAAGTCCTGGAGCTGGACGAGGATGCGATGGCGCTCGTCGGGCGCGCCGTCGGCCAGCGCGCGCACGACGTCCTTCGCCATCTTGAACGCCGCCACCGGCTGGAACAGCGCGGTGTTCACTGCCTGGCGCACCGGCTGCCGTACCTCCTCGAGCGAGAGATAGCCCGTTCCCGAGTGCGGATGCCGCGGCGAGTCGGGGTTGAACTTCACGTGGTTGCGGATCTTCACCCCCTTCGCGCTCGGGCCGAACTCGGCGCTGAGGTCCTTGTCGAGCGCCACCGGATCGAGCGGATCGCAGACGTTGATCCATTGGCGCACGTTCGGCGGCACGGCGAGCTTGCGCTGGCCGGTGAGCTCCTTGATGTAGTCCTGCACCTCGGTGATCCCGAGCGGGGAGCCGATGGTCACGAGGAGCGCGATGTCCTTCTGCGCGAACTCGGGCTCCATGAGCACGCAGTAGGCGATCATGCTCCCCTGGCTGTGCGCCACCACGACGAACGGCCCGTTGCCGGAGCGCAGCCGCTCGCGCAGTGAATCGAGCATCCGCGCGCCCTTGGTCTTGTCGATGAACAGGTCGTTCACGTCGCGCAGGAGCATCTTCGTCACGTTCCGCGTGAGCCACTGCCGCATCGGCTTCGGCAGGAAGTTGAAGATCTTCGCCTGGAGCGCGGCGGCACCGTAGCGCTGCGCCTGGATGCGGCGCACGTGCTCTCCCTTGTCTCCGCGCAGCTCGGCGGCGAAGCCGGCGAACCGGGTCTCGTTCGCGAGCGCCGTCTCGCCGAGCATCTTGCTCGCGATACCAGTC
>DASTSX010000442.1:0-4773 GCA_035760455.1 Gemmatimonadaceae bacterium
CGCGGGAAGCCCGCTCGAGACGCGCCTTCTCGGCACCGGCGCGATCCGGCGCATCCAGCAGCGGGTGCGCGACGAGTCCGAGCGCCTCGTGGAGGAGGCCGACGCCGAGATCCGGGACGGCCTTCCGGTTCACGCCTGTCAACTGCTGAACGACGCGATCGACCGGGACGCGCGGTCGGCCCCCGCGTACGCGCTGCGATCGCTCATCCGGGCGCGGGGGGGAGAGGTCCGTGCGGCGTTCGGCGATGCCGAAACCGTGACCCAGCTCGGGCGGCCCGTCTGGGGCAACGCGCTCCGCGCCGTTGCGCTCCGACGGACGGGCGACACGACGGCGGCCCGTCAGCAGGTCCGCCGACTGCTCGCCGACGCGCGGCGGCGCACCGGCCACCTGCCGTTCTGGGACGCCCGCTTCATCGCGATCGCCCTGTCGGAGCTGAACGACTGGGCCGGCGTGCAGAGCATGTTGCGACGGATCGACCCGCGCGACCCGCGCCTCGACTGGGTGCGTCGCGATCCCTCGCTCCAACCGCCGACGGAGCGGAGCCCTAGGCGAGGCCGGTGAGTCTCGCGCTGGCTGAGGCAGCGCGAGACGACGCTCCCGCCCTCGCCGGCGTAGGGGACTGGGAGCGGAGCTTCGGACGGTCCTGGAAGATCGACCTGGCCGTCATGGCGGTCGTCGTCTTCCTGTTCGGCGCCATTCGCCCGCTCGCCGATCCCGATCTCCCCATGCATCTGTCGGTGGGTGAGTGGATCGCCCGTCATCGGAGCGTGCCGTTCGTCGAGCCCTTCTCGTGGACCGCAGTCGGCCAGCCGTACTTCGCGTACTCGTGGCTTCCGCAGTGGGCGTACTTCGAGACGTTCGCCACGTTCGGCCACTACGGGCTGCGCACCCTCCAGGGGCTGCTCGTGCTCTCGAGCGCGGCGGCGGCGCTCCTCCTCGCTCGCGCGGCGGGACTGCGGCCGAGCCTCGGCGTGATGCTCGCGGGCTTCAACCTGATCGTGGCGGCGTTCTTCGTCGCGATGCTGCGGCCCCAGTCGATCCTGTTGATCACGATGCCGGTCGTCTGGGCGCTGTTCATCCGCATCGTCCGCGACGGGGCGCGGCGCGACCTCCTGTGGCTCTTCCTCGCCAGCGCGCTGACGGCCAACTCGCACCTGTTCTTTCCGGTCACGCTGGCGCCGGCCGTGCTGCTGTGGGTGCACCGCCGCCTGCGCTCGGGCATCGGCGCCGCGGCCGTCCTCGCCGTCGTCGCGGGATGGTTCACGTCTCCCTACGCGCTGCATTGGACGAGCGTCTTCAGGCACAACTTCGGATCGCACGCGCTCACGGCGTATCCGTCCCCGATCAGCGAGATGCAGCCCGGCTTCGTCGTGATGGTGCAGCCGCCATTGGGGCCGATGCTCCTGCTCGTCTCGTGCATGCTCGCGATGCCATGGATCGTGGCGCAGTCTCGACGCAGCGATCGGGACCTGCTCTTCGCCGCTGCCTACTGGATGCTCGGAGCGATCGCGTTCGGGTTCGCCGTGCGGCTGTTCGTGCTATGGTGGGTGCTTTCCATCGTGCCGTTCGCGTGGGCGCTGGCGCACGTCACGAGCCGGACGGAAGAGGCGCCGCCGCGAGTGCCGTTCCGCGTCCTCGGGCTGCTCGCGTGCCTCGCGATCATCCTCGCCGAGGCGGTCCGGACGCGTGGGCTGCGCGCGCTCGAGGGCTCGGCGACCCATCGCGTGCTTCCCACCGTCGGTGCGCTGCCAGCCGAGCGGGTGTCGCAGTGGCTCGTTTCGAACACGACGCCCGATGCGCGAGGGCGGATCATGACCTCGTTCGCGTTCGGCAGCTATCTGACCTGGCGCCTCCCCGGGTACTCGACCTCCATCGACAGCCGGGGGCTTCAGCCAGATTCCGTCACGGCGGCGGAGGCGGTGGTGAGCGCCGCCGCGCGCGACTTTCCATTGGGTCCGTGGCGCTCGGCCGATCTGGCCATCCTGCCCATCCGCTTCCGCGCCGCCGCCGCCCTCGACACCGCGACGGGATGGCGCCGTGTCGTCGCGGTGCCCGGAGCGCGTTCACGAAGCGATTCGGCCGCGCTGTGGGTGCGGGAGGGCTGGTGGACGCGCTATGCGCGCCCCGCCGCGCGATAGCTCGTGAAGCCGGAGAATCGCTCGCGGTGATCACTCGGGACCGGGCCTGGTGGCTCTCGCTCCTGGCGTGCTGCGCGGGGGCGGCCGTCTGGGCGGGCTTCGCTCCGTTGGCGGACCCCGATCTGCCGATGCACCTGAGCGTCGGCGAGTGGATCTACAGTCACCGCCGGGTACCGTACGTCGAGCCGTTCGCGTGGACGCGCCCGGGAGAGCCGTACTACGCGTACTCGTGGATCGCGCAGCTCTTGCTCTACGTCGCGATGCGGGCGTTCGGGCCGGCGGGGCTCCACGTGTTGTCGGCGCTCGCGGCGGTCGCGATCGTGCTCGCCGGTGCCGCGGCCGGGCGATCGATGGGACTCGGCGTGTCGAAGTCCACGATCCTCGGCGCACTCTGCATCGCGATGGCGATGGAGAGCACCCCGTTCCTGCGGCCCCAACTGTTCATGCACGCCCTCGTCCCGCTCGCGTGGGCGTTGTCGTTCTGGATCGTGCGACATCGCGGTCCCCGTCTGTCGTTCGGCGTGCTCGCGCTCTGGCTCGTCAGCGCGCTCGCGGCGGGGATGCACATCACGTTTCTCGTCGCGGCTGCGCCCCTGTTGCTCCTCGCGGCGCGAGCGAACGCGGACGATCTCCCGCGGCTGCTCGCCGCGTCCGCGGCCGTGGTCGTCGGATGGCTCGCGTCGCCGTACGCGATGAACTGGCCTGCGGTGTTCGCGCTCAACCTCGGCTACAACGCCATCACTGCCGGCCAGTCGCCGGCCGGCGAACTCGCCCCCGGCTTTGCCGTGGCGCCGGTCGTCGGAGTAGCGCTGGCGTCGCTGCCGCTCGTGGTGAACCTCCGAACGACACGGGCGCTCGAGCGCGCGGCGGTCGGCGTGTTGTGGCTCGCCGGGCTCGTCGTGTTCGCCCGATACTTCAAGGGGCTCAGCCCGTGGTGGTGGTGCGCGCTGCCGCTCGTCGCGATGGCCCTGCAGCGGTTGCCGGAGACGTCCGAGCGTCGAATCGATCTCTCGTGGGCGATCCTGCTCCCGGCCACGCTCCTCGCGTTCACCCCGACGAACGTCCGACTGTGGAACGCGACGCGCGTGCACGAAGGAGGGCTGGCAACGCGCACGCTGCCATCGCTGAAGGCGTTCGCCGCCGAACCGGCCGCGCAGTGGCTGGAGACGCATGCCGCGATTCCTCCGGGCACGCGCCTGCTGACCACCTTCAACTACGGCAGCTACCTCACGTGGCGGCTGCCCGCGCTCAGCGCGTCCATCGACAGCCGGGGGGTGTTCCCCGATTCGGCGGCGCTGCCGGACGTTCCGACCACGGCGGGTGAGCGGAGCTTCGGCCCGTGGGCGTCGGCGGACGTCGCGATCGTGCCGGTCTCATATCCCGTAGCGTCCGTTCTGGACCGCGATCCGCGATGGCGAAGGGTCGGGACCGCGGTAGCGGCGCCTTGGGCCCCCAGCGGGCCTCTGGCGGGCCTGTGGGTGCGGCAGACCTGGCTTCGTGCTCACTCGACGTGGGACGGGGTGTCCCCGGATTCGCTCCGGCTCACGGAGCGGAGACCGGCACGCTGACGACCCTGACCGACGGGATCGAGCTATTCGGCGCGCAGCTCGCGTCGCGAGCGGGCGCTCACACGCGCGAGCGCCCGCTCGAGCCAGATGGGCACCGCTCCCGAGTTGGGGCGGCGGAGGATCATGATCACGCAGGGCAGGTAGAGGCACCAGCTCACGGCGCGCGCCGACACGGTGAAGCGCGCGAGGTCGGTCTCGTACGGTCCGCCCAACGACAGCCACAGCGCGGCGAGCCAGCTTCCGAGCCACAGTACCCCTCCTTCCTTGAGCGACGCCGGAACGAGGAAGAGCGGGATGGTCTCGTAGAGCAACGGCGTCTGTGGCATGCACGCGAGCGCCAGCACCAGGCGCGCTTCGGGCCGCCGCCAGCGAAGCAGCAGCGCGAGCGTCGACACGCCCGCGAGGGTTCCGACCGGTGCGAAGTACGGTGTGCCGCCCGTGCGGCCGAGCGACGTGTGTCGGAGGGCGGAGATCCAGCTCCGCGGCCATTCGGGAAGCAGCGCCAGCGACAGGGCGAGCAGCACGAGCGTTCCGACGAACGCGATGCGCGTCGGCCGAGCGATCCAGATCGCGAACCCGATCGTCGGCTTCGCGCTCAACAGCACGCCCAGCCACGTGATGCCGTATGCGGCGCCGAGCAACGGCGACCACTGCACGGTCTCGGCGGCGAGGGCGGCGGAAGCGCTGGTGATGACCACCGCCGGGGCGAGCGATCGACGCGTCGCCGCCCACACGAACGCTCCGCTCGCGAGGCCGGCAAAGAGGACCGCGGCCAGTGATCGCTCGAGCACCGTCAGCGGCGCGACGGTGACCACCGCCGTCAGTGGATAGTAGAGCGGCGCCGGCCAGTCGAAGGGAAGCCCAGGGCCGATCTGCGTGTAGGGATTGCCGCCGGCGAGGAGCATCCGCGCGGCGAACCAGACCTGGTCGAAGTCCCTCGGTTTCGCCTCGCCGGAGATCCAGAGAAAGGCGCGAAGGCCGCTGAGGATGCACGCGCCGAGCGCGAGAGCGGCTCGGAGCCGGCGGCTCGGCGGGCGTGCTGGAACCTCCGCGGTCGACTCGCGAG
>DASTSX010000443.1:0-3931 GCA_035760455.1 Gemmatimonadaceae bacterium
CGGGTCGAACTCCCGACATCGCATCGCCTGGACGCGTCGCAACGTTCAGGGAGTGATCTCGTGAGTCAGCTCAGACAATGGTGAGCACCATGACGACGATCATCGAACGGCACGCCGAGGCGCAGCTCCCGCACGGCACCCTCGCCGAGGTCGGAGCCGACCTCGCGGCACGCCCATACGCGCGCCGGGGCGTGCCGGCGCGGATCGAGCCGATCCGCGTGATGCTGGTGGACGACCACGCGCTGGTCCGGGCGGGCTTCCGATCGGTGCTGCACGCCTGCGCCGACATCGTCGTCGTCGGGGAAGCGGGGGACGGAGAGACGGCGGTCGCGACGGCGACGCGAGCGCATCCCGAGGTCGTCGTGATGGACCTCGACATGCCGGGATGCGATGGCCTCACCGCGACGCGCCGGCTGCACGAGGTGGTGCCCGACGTGCGCGTGCTCATGGTGACGATGTACGAGGAGCGGGACAAGCTGCTCGCCGTGCTGAGCGCGGGCGCACGCGGGTATCTGTCCAAGGGCGCGGCGGAGCGCGAGCTGGCGGATGCGATCCGCGTCGTCGCCGCGGGCGACGTGTACGTCCGCCCCGCGGTGGCGCGGGCGCTCGCCGAGTCCGCCACCGAGCCGCCGCGCGAGCGCACCGACGCGCGCGCGCGGCTGGAGCGGCTCAGCCATCGCGAGCAGACGGTCGTCGTCCTCACCGCGAAGGGGTTCAACGGGCCCGAGATCGGCCGCCAGCTCGGCATCACGGCGAAGACCGTGGACACCTACAAGCAGCGCATCGAGGAGAAGCTCGGGCTGTCGCACCGCTCGGAGTACGTGCGCCTCGCGATCGAGGCGGAGCTGCTCGACAACGTCGACTGAGGCGCGCGAACGCGACACGGGCCGGCGGAGGACGACTCCGCCGGCCCGCTGCTTCGTGGTCGGGCTCAGGCCATCACGGCCAGCCGGTCGTCCACCTCCCTCACGCCGCTCGCGCTCCAGGCGGCGCGCTCCACTTCGGCGCGCTCCGGCCACGTGCGGACGCTGCCGGTCAACGTGACCCGGCCGTCGGCCGCCGACACCTTGATCTTCTTGAAGTCGGCGTCGGCGCTCCGATGCAGCGCGGCCTTGATGTGCTGCGCCACGTCCGCGCTCGACACGTGCGGCTTGATGGCGACGAGGTTGACGACGCCCTTGATGCCGGTGAGGTAGCGGATCGCCCGCTCCGCGGCGTTGCGCTGGTACTGCCAGTCCACCTCGCCCTCGAGGGTGACCCAGCCGTTCTCGACCTTCGCCTTGACCTGGGCCGGCACCTCGATGTCCCACGCGAGCGCGTTCACGACCTGGTGGGCGAGGTCGGTGTCCGAGCGGTGGAACGCGTCGGGCACCTTCACGACGAGCTCCTGCGCGACGGCCCGCACCCCCGCGACGCGCTCGGCGGCCTTCGCCGCGACGCGGCGCTGCGCATAGTCGGGGACGAACCCCGTGAGCGTGACGACGCCGTCACGCACGGTGACGCCGATCTCTTCTTCGCGAAGCCGCGGCTCCCACTTGAGCTCCGCAGCGACGTCCTTCTGCAGATCCATGTCGGTCCTCATACTCGCCTCCAGAATGGCCCCCCGTTCGACGCGCGGTCGCTCATGCCTCCTTCGGCACCCACCGGCGACCATCGATGCGATGCCCACGCCGTCCATGATGCGGGGCGGCGCGGGCAGGCGCCGTCAGGCGTTCACGGACGGTCGCGCGGCGAGCGGCTCGTCGAGGAAGGTGAGCAGCGTGCCGCCCCGGTCGCTCTCGATGTACAGCGCGCGATCCACGTCGCGCGGACCGCTCGTGACGGCGACGGTTCGGACGTGGTCGAGGCTGCGCGTGAGATGCACCTCGCGCCGCGCCTCGTCGCTGAACATCAGCGACACCTGGTGGTCGTGCGGATCGTACGTCGCACCGACGAGCGCGAGCCCGAACTCCTGGACCTGCGCGCCGAAGCTCGGGTCGTCCACCTCGAGCGTGGTCCGGCGGTCGCGGTTGCGGCGCACGAACGCCTGGAGCTCGGCGGCCCACTCGGCGGGCTCGCGCACCGTGGACGTCCCGCTCATGTGACGCACGAGCGCCATCCGCTCGGCGACCGGCGGTTGCGGGGCGAGCAGCACCGAGCAGTCGGCGCCGCGCAGCACGGCGGAGGACGTGCTGCCGAGCAGCCAGCGCTCGATCGCCGGCCGGCCGCGCGTCCCGGCGACGATGAGATCCGCTTCCTTCGCGCGAGCGACGGCGAGCACCGCATGCGTCGGTTCACCCTCGATCGCGAGCGTCTCGACGGCGACGCCGTCGCGGGAGCCGAGCGCCTCCACCACGCGCGCGAAGCGCTCGGGGAGCGAGGCGACGTAGCTCTCGTTGAACGACGCGAGCTGCACGCTCGGGAATGCGGCTTCCACGCGCGACCACGCGTGCACGAGATACAGCACCGCGCCGTCGGCGAGCAGCGGCAGCGCACTCTTCGCGGCGTGGATGCTCTCGGGGCTGAAGTCCGTGGCCACGACCGCGACGCGCGGGAGCTCGCGTGCCTCGTCGGCCACCGCGAGCAGCGGGCAGGGAGCGCGCCGTCCCGTGGCCCACGTGGTGCCGGCGGAGAGGAGACGGTGCCGCAGCGAGTGCGGCCCGATCCCCATCACGATGAGCCGCGCGTCGAGCTGGCGCGCGACGTCGGCGATCACGTCGGCCGATCCGCCGTAGCGCACCTCGACGCGCGGCTCGTCCGCGCCCGCGGGCCAGCCCCCGCCCCGATGGATGCGGTCGTGCACGCTCTCGCTCCGCTCGCCGACCTGCTGCTCGAGGAGCCAGGGGAGGAGAATCGCGCGGTTGGACTCGAAAGAGTACACCGGCGGCGGCTCGACGGCGGAGGTCACGACGACGTCGGTTCCATAGCGCGTCGCGATCGTGTGCCCCATGCGCAGCGCCTCGTCGCCGCCGGTGGCGCCGATGGCGATGAGGACGGGGCGACGCGTCGCGCGCCGCGCCGCCGCCTGCTCCGAGAGATCCCGTCTGGCGTCGATCATGTTCGCCCCCGCGTCCGTGAGTGGCGCGTGCGGCCGAGCACCGCCCGCTCGTTCCCGCGTCATCGCGGCCGACCCCACGTTGCGCTGTCAGCGAGCGCGGCACCGTCGGCGATTGCCTGACGCCGCGGCGGACGGCGCCGCGCGAAGCTCAGGGCGACTCCAACCAGAGCTTCGTGAGGTGTATATGTCGACCTCGACCACGGACGCGACCCGCGCTCCAACCGCGCGGTCCGATGACGAGACCGGCACGTCGGGCCTGATGCGCCGGCCGCTCGAGCTCACCGGCCGCGCGGTCCTGCTGGCCACCGACGGCTCTCCCTCGGCGGTGGCGGCGGCGCGCGTCGCCTACGAGCTGGCGAGGCAGCACCAGGCGGCGGTCCACGTGCTGTCCGTCGTGGACACGCGCTCGGCGCCCATGCCGCCCCCGCTCGACCTCGCGCTCGCGATGGGCGACGCGATCGGGGGGTCGGCGATGCATCGCGAGCAGGAGCAGGCGGTGCGCGCCGAGCTCTCTGGTGCGCTCGGCGGACCCGTCGAGTGGCCGGTGCGCGTCGTGCTCGGCACGCCCTCGACGGCGATCGTTCGCGAGGCGCAGCACGTCGGCGCGGTGCTCATCGTGGTCGGGCTGCGCCGCCACGGCCGGCTGGACCGCGCGGTGCACGACGAGACGGCGCTCAACGTCATGCGCACCGCGAACTGCGCGGTGCTCGGCGTCGTCGCGGAGCTGAGCGAGCTGCCGCGCCGGGTCCTCGCCGCGGTGGATTTCAGCGAGGGGAGCCTGGTCGCGCTCCGCGCCGGCCGCGCGATCGTCGGCGACGGGGCCACGCTCGTGCTCGCGTACGTGCACCCGCTGAACGGCTTCCTGGCCGACGAGGGGGAGGCGGCGATCCACGA
>DASTSX010000444.1:0-4114 GCA_035760455.1 Gemmatimonadaceae bacterium
TGGGGACTGGCGCGACGGCGACGAGCACCTCGCGCGTGAGCGTGTACTACGCGGGATACTTCCCGGACGGCACGCTCTTCGACTCGCGCAGTTCGCCGTCATCGCCCTTCGGGCCATTCCAGCTCGGCGCCAACGCCGTCATCAAGGGGTGGGAGGAGGGCCTGGTCGGGATGAAGGCCGGGGGAACGCGCCAGCTCATCATCCCACCCTCACTGGCCTACGGCGCGTCGGGCTATGGAGCCATTCCGCCCAACGCGGTGCTCGTCTTCAACGTCCAGCTGGTCGCGGTGCAGTAGCGCTGGCCGCAGGCCGGAAATCCGACTATATCATCGTACGCGCGGGCAGGTCCTCACCTGCCCGCGCGTGCGAACATCCGGCGGTCATCGCGGTCCACCTCAACGAGTGACGATGCAGACCTACGTGTACTACATCGCCGAGAAGATCCCCGGCGCCATGGAGATGCAGCGGTTCGCGCATCCGATCCACGTCGGGCTGGTCACCGCGCGTGACCACGAGCAGGCCTACACCGCCGTGCTCGAGGATCTGCGTCCCACCTTCTCCACCGAGCCGCAGCTGCTCGAGGTGCGTTTCGAGGTGGTCACTCCGCCGCGCTCGGGGACGGGCGTCTGGCGTCACGGCAAGCCGATCGACACCGACATCACGTTTACCTCGGCTGACTGACGCGTCCCGCGCCCCGCGCGCTCCGTGAACGACATCATTTACGAGCGGCGCCGCGACGGCCTGTTCGTCTCCACCGATCGGGAACGGCTCGACGTCGATCTCGTCCATCGCGTGCTCGACGGCACGTACTGGGCGGCTGGCATCCCGCGCGACGTCGTCGAGCGATCCATCGCCGGCTCGGTCGCCTTCGGCGTCTACGAGCACGACCGCCAGATCGGCTTCGCGCGCGTGATCACCGATCTGGCCACGTACGCCTATCTCTCGGACGTGTTCGTCGTCCAGGAGTGCCGCGGTCGCGGCGTCGGCGACTGGCTCGTCGAGAGCATCCGACTCCATCCGCAGCTGCAGGGCCTTCGCCGCTTCGCGCTGTTCACCCGCGATGCGGGAGCGCTCTACGCGCGCCACGGCTTCGCCGAGCTGCCGCAGCCCAGCGGCTACATGGAGATCCTCGACCGCGACGTGTATCGGAGGTGAGCTGTGAGCTGTGAGCTCACTGCTTATCGCTCAGCGCTCACTGCTCATCGCTCATCACCGCACCGTACTTCGCCGTATCAGCCGCAGCACGAACAGCAGCACCACTGCGCCGATGAACGCGGTGAAGATCACCCCCGCCAATCCGCCGAAGGGCGTGCTCACGCCCAGTCTGCTGAACAGCCACCCACCGACGAAGGCGCCGACGATGCCGATGATGATGTCGCCGATCAATCCGTAGCCCGTCCCGCCCATCACGAGCGACGCGAGCACGCCGGCGATCAGCCCGACGATGATCCAGGTGAGGAAGCTCATATACCGGTCCGGAAGGAGGAGCGCTGCGCGCGCTAGGAAGGCAACTCGTGCGCCATCCAGCGCTCCCGATCCCGGACCCCCGATCCCGGACCCGCCGGATCCCGGCTATCGCACGATCGTCAGCGCCGTCGGACGCTGGAGCGCCACCGTCCGCTGCTCGCCAAGATGCAGCAGCCCCTTCACCCAATCCCAGTTCCGTGCGACGCCGGCGTTCTCCATGACCATCAGCCCGAGCTCCCCCGCGTCGTTCGGGTCCATGCGCAGACACCCGTGTGACGCCGCCTGGCCCAACGTCTCGACCGCGTCCGTTCCGTGAATGTAGTAGTCGGGCTCCTGGAAAAAGATCTTCACCAGCTTCATCGGGTTCTCGGGATGTCCCGGCGACTTCGCCGCCTTCCCCTTCGCCCATCTCTCCTTCGGCGGCACCCACGCCGGGTTCCACACGATCTTGCGGACCGCGAAGGTGCCCGCTGGGGTAGGGTGCTTGTCCGCGCCAACCGCCACGTCGTACACCTTCACCGTGTCGGGACCGCGCATCACCGTCAGCGTCTTCCCGCTCAGGCTCGCCGTCAACGCGAGGTCGGCGGTCGGCGCAGTCGCTCGCGCGACCGCCGACGTCAGCGCGGTCAGCGGGATGATGGCGGCCAGCAGCAAGGTGCGTGAGAATCGATGCATCGTGACGAGGGGTGAGAGAGTGACGACACCCCGGAAATAGGCAAGCCATGTTCCACCGCCCGGCGCTCGCCGCACGCCCGCGGGCCCGTGGCGCTCCCCATGCCAGCACCGATATTCAGAAAAGGCCGAATCGGTGCACCTCCACCCGTTCTACAGCGTTGCTCATGCGCACCTCGCTCCGTGTCTCCCGTCGAATCGCTCCGCTCTCTGCGGTGCTCGCGCTCACCGCGTTCGCGTGTTCCGGACCGATGTCGGCCGGTGGAGCTGGCGGGAACGCGGCGACCGCCTCGGCCCAGTCGGCCGTGATCACCGAGAGCAGCGTGCGGCGCCTCCTCGGCGCATTGAGCGACGATTCGCTCGAGGGGCGGATGACGGGGACGCGCGGTGCCGCCCGCGCCGCCGCACTGATCGCCGCCGAGATGCGGCGCATCGGACTGGAGCCGGCGGGAGACAGCGGTTTCTTCCAGCGCGTGCCGATCGGGCTCGTGGACGCGGGCCGCGGGCGTCGCCCCGTGCTCTTCGAGAGCTTCGCGGCGCTCGACACGCTGCCCGTCGCGCAGCGGCCACCGTCGGTCAACGTCGTGGGTGTGATCCGCGGAACGGATCCCGCCGTGCGAGACTCCGCGGTCCTCATCGGTGCGCACTACGATCATCTTGGCGTCGGCCGCGTCGTGAACGGCGACTCGATCTACAACGGCGCGGATGACGACGCGTCCGGTGTCGTCGCGACGCTCGAGATCGCGCGCGCGTTCGCCGCGGGGCCGAAACCGCGCCGCACGACGATCTTCGCCCTCACGACCGGAGAGGAAGTCGGCCTGCTCGGGACGCACTGGTACATCCGTCATCCGGTGGTGCCGGTGACGCAGATGAGCGCCGACCTGCAGATCGAGATGATCGGGCGCCCCGACTCGCTGGGCGGCGGCGCGGGGCGCGCCTGGCTCACGGGCTTCGAGCGTTCGACGATGGGCGAGACCTTCGCGCGCGCCGGCCTGCCGATCGGGCCCGACAAGCGCGTGGCGATGAACTTCTTCGAGCGCAGCGACAACATCGCCTTCGCGCGGCTCGGCGTGCCGGCTCACACGCTGTCGTCGTACAACATGCACCGCGACTACCACCAGCCGAGCGACGACGTCTCGCGCGTCGACATCCCGCACATGACGTCGGTGATCCGTGCCGGCGCCGCAGCGGCGCGGCTGCTCGCCGACGGTGTCGCTCCGCGCTGGAATCCGAACGGGCGGCCGGAGCCTCCACGCCGGCCGACGCCCACCCCGCCGACTCCGACGCCGATGCCGGTCTCGCCGGCGCCGACCATCTCCGCCGGCCCCGAGGAGGTGCTCGCGAAGTTCACCACCGTGAAGCTCGTGGCCGACACCGCGCCCCTGTCGCGCAGCGAGCGTCGCATGCTGCCGCTGCTCGTCGATGCCGCGCGCGAGATGCACGACGTCTTCTGGATCCAGGTGATCGGCCCGCGGGATTCGGTGCTGTCGCGAATTACCGATCCCGCGGCGCGGCGGCTGGCGGAGGTCATGGTCGGGCCGTGGAACCGGCTCGAGGACGACGCCCCCTTCGTCCCCGGCGTCGGCGCGAAGCCGGCCGGTGCCAACTTCTATCCGCGCGACATGACCAAGGAAGAGTTCGAGCGCGAGGTCCGGCGCGGAGGCGCTCGCGCCGACAGCCTGAAGTCGTGGTACACGATGATCCGCCGTGATCCCGCCGGACGACTGACGGCGATCCCCTACTCGAGGTTCTTCTCCGCGCCGCACCAGCGCGCGGCGGCCAAGGTGCGCGCGGCCGCCGCGCTCGCCGAGGACCCGGGGCTGCGCCGCTATCTCACGATGCTCGCGACGGCGCTGGTCACCGATCAGTACCGGCCGGCCGACATGGCGTGGATGGACATGAAGCGCAACCGCCTCGACATCGTGCTCGGTCCGATCGAGCAATACGAGGACGAGCTGTTCGGCTACAAGACGGC
>DASTSX010000445.1:0-3376 GCA_035760455.1 Gemmatimonadaceae bacterium
CTCGGCCTGGCGTTGGTCGTCGCACGCCACGGCCGGAAGGAGCGACGAGGCGAGCACGATCGCGAGTAGGGACGATCTCATCCTGAACTTCCGACGGAGACAGCGGCGTGCCATGCGAAAGACGGGCCGTGGAGCGGAGCGCCGGATCGTCTCCTGGGCGTCCGCTCGCTCACTCGTCGGAGCGGAGCCGCCGTCCAGCCCGGCTCGCCGACGGCGCCGCCGAGATACCAACGAGAATGTCGCCGCCAGCCTCGATTCCGACGGAAATGTCGGTCCGGCCGCACGGGGGGCGCGACGCGGGGCGGACGCCGCGCGCGCGCCCGGGGAGGAGACGACGGAGACGACGCGCCGCGAGGACGACGCGCATCGCACCGGCGACCGTTTTGTAATCCTCGCGGGTTCGACCGACGAAAGCGTCGATTGCAACACGCCACGACGAATGCGGCGGAGCGAGAGCGCCGACGTCATAACTCTCTGCGCCATAGTGTCTTAGCGCGCTCGAAATCGGGGCGCGACGCGCGTCCGCGCCTGGCACCGGCGTTGCCAACCAGGGGGCCGAGCATCCGGACTCGGCACGCGAGCCCGGACGCGGCGTGCGAGCGCGCGTCGCGACGTCGTTGACCCCCACCCGACGACACGACATGAGCAGCAGCACCTGGAACCGCAGAGACGTGGTGCGAACGCTGGCCCTCGGTGTGGCAGGCACCGCAGGCGCCAGCCTCTTCGCCGGATGTGCTGGCGATCCGCAACCGGCCGACTCGACCAAGGCCGCCGGCGCGGCCGCGTCGGGGGAGAAGCCGATCAAGCTCGGCTTCATCCCCCTGACCGACTGCGCCAGCGTCGTCATGGCGCACGAGCTCGGCCTCTACGCCAAGCACGGCGTCAGCGTCGTGGTCGAGAAGCAGGCCTCGTGGCCGGTGGTGCGCGACAAGCTCGCCTCCGGCGAGCTGCAGGGGGCGCACTGCCTGTTCGGGATGCCCTTCGCGGCCGCGACGAAGGTCAGCGAGCTGCGCGGCGACCCGCTCCGCATCGCCATGATCCTCAACAACAACGGGCAGGCGACGACGCTCTCGTCGAAGACGTTCGGGGGCAAGGTCGGCTACGGCGACTTCGCGTCGTTCAAGAAAGCGGTCGACGAGGTGCGGAAGACCAAGGAGCCGACCTTCGCCATGACCTTCCCCGGCGGAACGCACGACATCTGGCTGCACCTGATGCTCGCCGCGGCGGGCATCGATCCGAAGAGCACCAAGATCAAGCCGATCCCGCCCCCGCAGATGGTGGCGAACATGGAAGCGGGCAACATGGACGGCTACAACGTCGGCGAGCCGTGGGGCGGCGTCGCGGCCAAGCGCGGCGTGGGCTTCACGTTCATCGCGACGCAGAACCTCTGGAAGCACCACCCGGAGAAGGCGCTCGTGGTGGGCTCCACGTTCGCCACGCAGCGCCGCGACGACCTGAAGAAGGTGATGGCCGCGATCCTCGAGGCGTCGAAGTGGCTCGACGACCCCGCCAACCGCGCGCAGGCGGCGAAGGTGATCGGCGGACAGCAGTACGTCTACGCGCCGGCGGACGTGATCGACGCGCGCCTCGCCGGCAACTACGACCTCGGCGGTGGGCTCGGCTCGAAGACGTTCACCGACGACATGATGCTGTTCCATCGGGGCGGGGAGACCAACTATCCGCGGTACTCGTACGGCATCTGGTTCCTCACCCAGTACGCGCGCTTCGGCCGGCTCCCCGCGCTTCCGGCGGACGCGGAGCAGATCGCGCGGACGGTGATCCTCCAGGACCTGTACGCCGAGGTCGCGAAGGAACAGGGGATCGCCGTGCCGGACGACGACATGAAGCCCTTCCTCGTCCAGGCCGACCATGGCGAGTTCGATCCGACGAACCCGTCGGCGGCGCTGACCCACTACGCGTCGCTGTTCCGCGAAGCGGGAGGGAAGGCGTGATGGAGGACGTCACTCTCGCCCTGCCGCGCGTCGCGGCGCGCATCGACTGGCAGCGCCGAGGCCGCGAGCTGTCGGACCGCGTGCTGCCGGCCATCGCCTCGGGGCTCCGGAGCACGGCCTGGTCGCTTGCCAGCGTGGCGATCGCGCTCGGGACGTGGCAGCTCGTCTGCCTGACGATCTCGAAGGACTTCCCCACCCCGCTCGCGTCGCTGCGCGTCGGCCTCGAGCTGCTGCAGTACGCGTTCGTGAAGGTGGACGGGACCCCGGGCATCGGCCTCCAGGTGCTCGCGTCGATGAAGCGCATCGCCGTCGGATTCACGCTGAGCGCGGCGGTCGCCATCCCGGCCGGAGTGCTCATCGGCGTGAGCCCGACGATCCGAAAGCTGTTCGATCCGATCGTGCAGGTGCTGCGCCCGGTGTCACCGCTCGTCTGGTTTCCGCTCGCGCTCGTCGCGTTCAAGAACCTCGGCGGCGTCTCGTCGTCGACGCTGTTCACCATCTTCGTCACGAGCCTCTGGCCGACGCTGATCAACACGGCCGTCGGCGTGGCGGCGCTGCCGGGCGACTACAGGATCGTGGCGAAGGTCTTCCGCTTCTCTCGTGCCCGGTATCTGTGGAAGGTCCTGCTGCCGCACACGCTGCCGTACGTGCTCACGGGACTTCGGCTGAGCATGGGCACCGCGTGGCTGGTCATCGTGGCAGCCGAGATGCTTTCCGGCGACATGGGCATCGGCTTCTTCGCGTGGGACGCCTACAACGCGGGGAGCTACGAGAAGATGATCGCCGCCGTTGCCGCGATCGGCGGCGTCGGTCTCGGGCTGGACCGGCTGTTCAACGCACTGTACGCCCACTTCGACTATCAGAAGGCGGCCCGATGACGACCACGACATCGCTCGGTCCTGGCGAGCCGGCGTCCGACGGCACGCGGCTGCTGCCGTACCTGCACATCGATCGCGTCGGCAAGGATTTCACGCTCGGCCGCGAGCGCGTGACCGCCGTACGGGACGTGAGCCTGGAGGTCCGCCATGGCGAGTTCGTGGCGTTCATCGGCCACTCCGGCTGCGGGAAGAGCACCGTGCTGAACATGGTCGCCGGAGTGTACGCGCCGACCACCGGCGTCATCCGCGTCGGGGGCCGGCCGGTCTCCGGGCCAGGTCCGGATCGCGCCATGGTCTTTCAGGGATACTCCCTACTGCCCTGGCTCACCGTGGAGGACAACGTGTTCCAGGCCGTCGACGCGGTGTTCCGGGAGGAGATGCCGCCCGACGAGAAGCGGGCGCGCGCCGAACGGTTTCTGCGGATGGTGAACCTGTGGGAGCATCGCAAGAAGCGGCCGGGGGAGATCTCGGGTGGCATGCGGCAGCGCACGGCGATCGCGCGCGCGTTCGCGGTGAAGCCGGACGTGCTGCTGCTCGACGAGCCCT
>DASTSX010000446.1:0-16185 GCA_035760455.1 Gemmatimonadaceae bacterium
CGCTGCGCTTGTTCCACGGCAGCGAGAGGATCCAGTCGAGATAGGTGCGGATGACCTGATATTCGCTCGACGCCGGCGAGAGCTGGCGCAGCCGCTCCGTCTCGCGGCGCGCCTCCTGGCCGACCCGCTCCGGCAGCTTCGCCTCGTCGATCTTCTTCAGAAGCTCGACCGCCTCCTTCTCCCCCGGGTCGGCCTCTCCGAGCTCGGCCTGGATCGCCCGAAGCTGCTGCCGCAGATAGAACTCACGCTGGTGCTGCTCGATCTTGATCTCGGTCTGCCGCTTCACGTCTTCCATCACCCGCGCCCGCGCGACCTCGCGCTCGAGGCGGTTCAGGATGAAGCGCAGACGTTGGCCCACGTCGAGCCGCTGCAGCACCTCGTCCTTGTCCGAGATGCGGAAGTTCATGTTCGTCGCGGCGAGATCGGCGAACCGACCCGGATCCGAGACGTTCATCTTGAGGATCGCCGGCACTTCGTCCGGGATGCGGTCCACGAGCTCCGCCAGCGTCTCCGCCGCCGACACCACTCGCGTGACGAGGTCGTCCAGCTCGGCCGGATCGGCCGGCGTCTCCTTCGCCGCGCGGATGGACGCGATCGGGTAGGGCTCGTTCCGGTCGATCCCTTCGACTACGATGCGGCGGAGCCCCTGGAGGGTGATCTGCACCGTGTCGCCGGGCAGATTGATCCGCTCGTGAACCCGGGCTGCGACGCCGACTCGTCCGATGAACCGCTGGGAATCGATCGGATCGTCGTGGTCGCCCCCCGCCACGACCAGCGCGACCACCAGCCCCGCCTCCTCGTGCCCGCGCAGCAGCGCCAGATTCTCGGGCGCGCCCATCTGAACCGCGATCGTCCCGAGCGGATAGACGATCGTCGACCGCAACGCCATCAGCGGCAGCGTCGGCGGGAGCTCGGATTTCAGGATCTCTTCCTTGCGCTGGGGCTTCGCCATGGGCTCTAAAGTAATGACGGGTCGATGCACGGGCACGGGTGTTTACTGACGACGAAGAACACAAATCGTTATCGAGCGCGACCATCGGAATAACCGTCGGCGTGCGGTCATCCGCCCGGTGGGGACGACGTCTCGGGCGCGGATTCGGAGAGGGCGTCGAGCGAGTACCGTAAATCGTTCGCGGTGAACGGCTTGTTCCGCGATTCCCCCTCCTTTAAGCTTCAAGGCTATGTTCGACGAGCTTTCTGAGAAACTCGAGGCTGCCTTCGCGCGCCTGCGCGGACGCGGAGTCCTCACCGAGGCCGACATCAAGGAGGGGCTGCGCGAGGTGCGTCGCGTCCTCCTCGAGGCGGATGTCAACTTCGCGCTGACCCGCGAGTTCCTCGAGCGCGTCGAGCAGAAGGCGGTCGGCGTCACCCAGCTCAGGACGGTGTCGCCCGCCCAGCAGCTCGTGAAGATCGTCTACGACGAGCTCACCACCATGCTCGGCGAGCGACGCGAAGGGCTGAAGTTGAGCTCGGTGCCCCCGACCGTTGTGATGATGGTCGGGCTCCAGGGGTCGGGCAAGACGACCACCGCCGCGAAGCTCGCACGGAAGCTCAAGGCCGAGGGCCGGCAGACGAGGCTCATCGCCGCGGACGTGTACCGGCCGGCCGCGATCGACCAGCTCGAGACGCTCGGCCAGCAGCTCGATGTTCCGGTGTACGCCGAGCGCGGCCACCAGGACGTCGTCAGGATCGCGCGCAACGGCATCGAGCAGTCCCGCCGCGCACGCGATCGCGTCGTGCTCGTCGATACGGCCGGCCGGCTGCAGATCGACGACGAGATGATGGCCGAGCTCGAGACCCTGAAGGCGGCGATCAAGCCCGACGAGATCCTTCTCGTGGCGGATGGGATGACGGGGCAGGACGCCGTGAAGATCGCGCAGGGGTTCGACTCGCGGCTCGGCGTCACCGGCGTCATCCTCACCAAGATGGACGGCGACGCGCGCGGCGGCGCTGCCCTCTCGATCTACGGCGTGCTGAAGAAGCCGATCAAGTACATCGGCGTCGGCGAGAAGACGGATGCGCTCGAGGACTTCCATCCGGACCGCATGGCCGGCCGGATCCTCCAGCAGGGCGACATCGTCTCGCTGGTGGAGAAGGCGCAGGGGGCGTTCGACGAGGACGTCGCGCGGCGGATGGAGAAGAAGGTCCGCAAGGAAGGGATGGATCTCGAGGACTTCCTCACCGCAATGAAGCAGCTCGAGAAGCTCGGGCCGCTCGAGGGGCTGATGAAGATGCTCCCCGGCGTCAACAGCAAGATGCTCAAGCAGGTGCGCGACGCCGATCCGAAGCGCATGAAGCACGTCGAGGCGATCGTGCTCTCGATGACGAAGGCGGAGCGCAAGAAGCCGGAGCTGTTGAACGGCTCCCGCCGCGCGCGCATCGCGAAGGGAAGCGGCCGCCCGATCAGCGAGGTCAATCGCCTGCTCGAGCAGTTCCGCGAGATGCAGAAGATGATGAAGAAGGTGGCAGGAGGAGGCGCGCCGGGTGGCGGGCGCCGTCAACTGCCGCCGGGGATGTTTGGAGGACTACGGTAGCACACCGGTTCGTCGGTTCGCGGTTCGTCGGTTCACGTCAGCGAGCAGTCAGTGCGACGGCGTAGCTGACGGGTGTGCCGGCCGCCAACGGAAGCACCGTCAACCGGCGAACAGCAGTTGCAGTTCCCTGGGTGCGACTCGGATCTCCCGAGCACGCGAGGAGCCCAGTCAGTGCAGGACACTTCAATGAGCAACCACCATGGCCGTCAAGATCCGTCTTCGCCGCGTGGGCCGTAAGAAGGCCCCCATGTACCGTATCGTCGTCGCCGATTCCAAGAGCCCGCGCGACGGCAAATTCATCGAGATCATCGGCCAGTACCAGCCGCGGACCGGTGACCAGGCGATCAACCTCGACACCGAGCGCGTCAACCACTGGTTGAACGTCGGCGCACAGCCCACCGACACGGTTCGCTCCCTGCTTCGCAAGGCCGGTGTCCTGAAGCAGCGCCACGAGGCGCGGCTCGCCAGCAAGCTGCAGGCGGCCGCCGTGCCCGTCGCCGAGTCCAAGACCGACGAGGCCTGACGCCGGCGCGATGACGACGCCCGCGTTCATCATCGTCGGGCGGGTCCGCAAGGCACACGGCATCCGCGGCGAAGTCGTCGTGGAGCCCATCACCGATGCGCCGGACGCGGTCTTCGCGTCCGGCCGTCGCGTTTTTGCCGGCACCGCCAGCGGCGATCTCGCGCCGAATCGTCCCGAGCTGCACGTGGCGTCGAGCCGGCCGTTCAACGAGGGCCTGCTCGTCGCCTTCGCGGAAGTGCCCGACCGCAACGTCGCCGAGACCTGGCGCGGGCGTTACCTCCTCCTCCCCGCGGCGGAGCTGCCGCCGCCGAGCGACGACGAGGTCTACGTGCACGAGCTGCCCGGCATGCGCGTCGTGCTGGCGTCGGGCGAGACAGTGGGCACGGTCGACGGGACCTACGAGCTGCCGCAGGGGCTCGCGATCGACGTGCGCCGCGCGCCGCCGCGCGAGCACGAGACCGTGCTCCTCCTCTACGACGAGCGCATGGTCGCGTCGGTCGATCGCGCGGCGCGCGTCATCGTCGTGACGCCGCCGCAGGGACTGCTCGAATGAGGATCAACGTCGTCACGATCTTCCCGGAGTTCTTCGCCGGCCCGCTCGCGATCAGCATCCCCGCGCGCGCCGCCGCCGCGGGCCAGGTCGAGTATCGCATCGTCGATCTGCGCGATCACACGCACGATCGCCATCGCACGGTCGACGACTATCCATATGGCGGCGGGGCGGGGATGGTGATGAAGCCGGAGCCGTTCTTCGAAGCCGTGGACGCGCTCGCGCCGACCGGACCGATCGTCCTCATGAGCGCGCGCGGCCGACGCTTCGTGCAGAGCGACGCCGTCCGCTTCGCCGCGCTGCCCGAGCTCACCATCCTGTGCGGCCACTACAAGGACGTCGACCAGCGGGTGGCCGACCATCTCGCCACCGAGGAGCTCTCGCTCGGGGACTTCGTGCTGAGCGGCGGCGAGCCCGCGGCGCTCGCCGTCATCGACGCCACGGTGCGGCTGCTCCCCGGTGCGATGAGTGATCACGAGAGTGCGTTCGGGGATTCGTTCTGGGACCGTGGACTCTCGGCGCCGAGCTACACGCGTCCGCCGGAATACCGCGGACACGTGGTTCCCGACGTGCTCCTGTCGGGTGATCATGGGAAGATCGCGAAGTGGCGGTTTTTAGAGGGAGAACGGCTCACGCGCGCGCGCGATCGCCGCGAGCGCGGCGACGGAGAGTCCTCCGACATGTGACCCGGAAACGTCGGCCGGGGTGATTCCGGCAGACGGATCTTGCTTGACAGCGCGACCGGCTCACCCGACTTTCCTCTGGCCGCCAGACGCCTCCATTCTGCGGCGCCTTCCCTTTCGCTCCGACACAATGCATCCGAGAGTGCACCGTGGCGCCATTCCCAGGCGCCGACCCGCACGCGCGTCGTGGAAGCGACGTGCGATCGTCACCGCCGCGTGCGTGCTCGCGGTCGCCGGCACGTCGCTGTCCGCGCAGACGCTCGAGGATGCGGAGATGCTCCGCCGGGGCGAGATGCACGCCGGGGTCATGTACGGCAGTGGCTCGTGGAACGAGTACTGGGAGGGCGGCCTCAAGCGAAGCAACGGGAACGTCGGCACGGTCACCACGCGCAGCGTCGCCGCCCACGTGGGGTATGGCGTCAACGAGCGGCTCACGATCATCGCCGCGCTGCCGTACGTCTGGACCGAGGCGAGCAAGGGCGTGCTGCAGGGGATGAGCGGCCGGCAGGATCTCACGGTGCTCGCCAAGTATCGCGTCGCCAACCCGCTCCTCGCCGGCCGCGCGCGGCTCAAAGTCCTCGCCGTCGCAGGCGCATCGACGCCGACCAGCGACTATACGCCGGACTTCCTCCCGATGTCGATCGGGCTGCAGAGCAAGAACGCGATCACACGCGTCGCGGCGCACCTCCAGGATCGCACCGGATGGTTCCTGGACGGCTACGCCGAGCGCATGTGGCGCTCGAACGTCACCCTCGACCGCTCGGCGTACTACACCCAGGGCCAGTATTTCGAGACCAACGAGGTCTCGATGCCCGACGTCGCGATGTATCGGGGCGCGGTTGGGTGGCAGCGCGGCATCTGGTGCATCCCCCTCGGGATCACGGCGCAGCGCACGTTGGGCGGCGGCGACATCCGGCGGCAGGACATGCCGTTCGTGTCCAATCGCATGAACCACACGACCGCGCACGCCGAGCTGATGGTCTTCATGCCCGGCCTCCCGAACCTCCGCCTCGATCTCGGCGCCGCACGAACGCTGAACGGACGCAACGTCGGCCAGTCCACGTCGTTCATGACCGGCTTCACCTACGCCCTGCATCTCTGAGATGTCCTCTCACCTCTCCCGACGTTCACCGTCGCGCCGGCTCCGACGGATCACTGCGCTGGCCGGGGTCGCCGCCGTGCTGCCGGTGGCCAGCTGTGACAAGTCGATCGTCGAGCCCAGCGCCGCGCTGCCGCCGATCGAGGCGGCGAACGTGGACGCGGCCGCCGGCACATGGAAAATGATCGTGCTCACTGGCCCGGATCAGGTCGTCGTGCCGGATCCCGCACCCGTGACGAGCGCCGCCTATCTCGCCGAGCTGCAGTCGCTCAAGACCGCCCAGGCGAACATGACGGACGCGCAGCGCGCGGCCGTGCGCTACTGGACCGGCGCAGGCGTGCTCCGCTGGAACGAGATCGAGCGCGAGCTCGTCGCCCAATACAACCTGCCGCCTGCGCCCCGCGCCGACGGCAGCTATCCGCTTCCGGACGCCGAGAACCCGTTCTCCGACCCGGTATTCCCGTTCGCGAACCCTCCGTACGCCGCGCGCGCCTACTCCTACGTCAGCGTCGCGCAATACGAGGCGCTCAAGGCGGCCTGGTACTGGAAGTTCCGCTTCAATCGGCTCTCTCCCGCCAGGAACGACCCGGGCGTCATCACGGTGGTGTCCGCCAATGCGCTGCCGAGCTACCCCTCGGAGGACGCGGTGCTGTCGGGGGTGACGGCCGAGATGCTCAAGCTGCTCTTTCCGGCGTCGCTCGAGCTGATCACGCGGAAGGCGGCCGAGCAGCGGGAGGCCGCCATCCTGTCGGGCCGTGCCTCGGCGAGCGACGTCGCCGCCGGGCTCGCGCTCGGCAAGTCCATTGCCGCGCTCGTCATCACCCGAGCCAGGGCGGACGGGATGGGCACCGCGGCTGGAAATCCCACGATGTGGAAGACGCTCGCCGATGCGGCGACCGCCAAGGGTGAGGTCGCGTGGCAGAGCCTGGAGTCGCCGATCAGGCCACCGATGCTGATGAATTTCGGTGCCGTGAAGGCCTGGACGATGACGCCCTCCGAGGTCGTCTCGCTCGAGCCCGGTCCGCCCCCTTCCACGTCGTCCGCGGAGATGAAGGCCGACCTGGCCGCGGTCAAGAACGCCACCGAGAATCTTACTCGTGAGCAACTCGCGATCGCCCTCAAGTGGAACGACGGCGCCGGCACCGCCACGCCCCCCGGGCACTGGAACGCGATCGCATCCGAGCACGTGCGCGACGGGCGGATGAGCGAGGTGCGGGCCGCGCGGGTGTTCGCGCTGCTGAACATGGCGATGCACGACGTGGCCGTAGGCTGCTGGGACGCGAAGATGAGGAACTTCAATCCCCGTCCCTCCCAGCTGGACCCGTCGATCAAGACGATGATCGGGCTGCCGAACTTCCCCGCCTATCCCTCGGGCCATTCGACGTTCTCCGCGGCGGCCGCGACCACGCTCGGCGCCATCTTCCCGCAGGCGTCGGCGACGTTCAACGCGATGGCCGACGAAGCGGGCGTCTCGCGCCTCTACGGCGGCATTCACTATCCCAGCGACATCAGCCAGGGGAAGGCCCACGGAGTGCGCATCGGCGCGTGGGTGCTGAACTACTTCAAGGCCGACGGCGCGAACTGATGGCGGAGGTGAGTGGCACGTAGGCAGGTCGCTGCGTGCCGACGAGCGGTCTCGGGACGACCCTGCGTGCCGAGGCCGTTCGTGCTTCCCCCCTCATGTGAGGCTCCCCGGGACTGGACTGCCCGGCGGAGCCTCACTAAGTTCCCGTGTCTGAACACTTTCCGCCTCAAACCCGGGCACCCTCCGCCCCGAGCGACATATGCATGCCTTCATCGAAACCCAGAAAGAGTGGCTCCGCACGAACGTCCCCGCCTTCCGGGCCGGTGATACGCTGCGCGTGAACGTCCGCGTGAAGGAAGGTGAGAAGGAGCGCATCCAGGCGTTCGAGGGCGTCTGCATCGCGCGTCGCGGCTCGGGTGTGAGCGCCACCTTCACCGTCCGGAAGATCTCGAACGGCGTCGGCGTCGAGCGCATCTTCCCGCTCCACAGCCCAATGCTCGCCGACATCCAGGTCGTGCGCCGCGGCCGCGTCCGGCGCGCGAAGCTGTATTACCTGCGCCACCTGACGGGCAAGGCCACGCGCATCAAGGAGCGGAAGGCCAAGGTGTCCGTGCCGCAGACGGGCGCGCCCGCGGCGGAGTAAGCGCCACACCACGCTCCGGCTGTGCCGCGCCGCTGGAGCGCGCTCGAGCGGGACCTGCGCGAGACGCGCGGTCCGCTGCTCGCCGGGGTCGATGAAGTCGGACGGGGCCCGCTTGCGGGCCCCGTCGTCGCATGCGCGGTGGTCATGCCGCCGGACGCGCGCGCCATTCGCGGTGTCGACGACTCGAAGGAGCTGGATGGCGCCGAACGCGAGAGGCTCGCGCGGCGCATCCGCGAGCGCGCGGTCGCCATCGGGATCGGTGCCGCGTCGGTGCGCGAGATCGATCGGATCAACATCTATCATGCGGCGGTCCTCGCGATCCGGCGCGCCATCGGGCGACTCCCCATGGCGCCCGATCACGTCCTGATCGACGGCAATCCCATTCGCAGCCTGGGCGTCGAGCACACCGCCGTCGTCGGCGGCGATGCCTGCTGCCACTCGATCGCCTGCGCGTCGATCGTGGCGAAGGTGACGCGCGACCGATTGATGCGCGCCTTGGCGAAACGCCATCCGCACTATCGATGGGAGACCAACGTCGGCTACGGCACGGCGGAGCATCATGCCGGCCTGGCGTCGCATGGCATCACGCCGCATCATCGTCGCTCGTTCTCGCCCGTCCAGCTCGCGCTCGCGCTGGCGGTCGCCCCGCCCGCCGAGGCGCCGGCCATCGCCGAAGCCCTGCAGGACCTTCTCGACCCGGAGGTCGCACCGTGACCGACCACGCCGTCTTTCGCCAGGGACTCTTCGACGGTCAGGTGGCGCTGATCACGGGCGGTGGAAGCGGCATCGGCCGCGGGATCGCCGATCTGCTCGCATCGCTCGGCGCGCACGTGGTGATCGCGAGTCGGAAGCTCGAGCGCGTCGAGGCGGCCGCCGCGGAGATCCGCGCGGCGGGTTACAAGGCGAGCGGAGTGGCGGTGGACGTGCGCGAGCCGGAGCGCGTGCAGGCCGTCGTCGCCGACGTCCAGCGCGGGCACGGCCACATCGACGTCCTCGTCAACAACGCCGCGGGCAACTTCTACGCGCCGTCGGACTCGCTCTCGCCGAACGCGTGGAAGAGCGTCATCGAGATCGATCTCTATGGCACGTTCTTCTGCTCGCAAGCCGTGCTGCCCGTGATGCGCGCGCAGGGCGGCGGCTCGATCATCAACATCTCGATGACGCTCCACTACCGCGGCTGGCCGCTCATGGCCCACGCCACGGCGGCGAAGGCGGGCATCGACGCGCTCACGAAGACGCTGGCGCTCGAGTGGGCGCGCGATGGGGTACGCATCAACGCGGTCGCTCCCGGACCCATTCCCACCGAGGGCGTGAAGAAGGCTTTCGCGCCACCGCCGTCGGCCGATGGCGTGGTCGACGTGTTCGCACAGGAGCGAGCGATGGAGAGCTACGCGAAGAAGATGATTCCGTTGCAGCGCTTCGGCTCGCCCGCGGACATCGCGAACATGGTTGCGTTCCTCGCCTCGCCGGCCGCGTCGTGGATCACCGGCGCGATCATGGTCGTCGACGGAGGGGAATGGCTGGCGAAGCCTCCGATGCCGGCGCCGCCGAAGCAGCCGTCGTGACGGCGGGAAGGGAGAGGTGGATGACCCGGGCGGGTCTCGAACCCGCGACCTACGGATTAAAAGTCCGTTGCTCTACCAGCTGAGCTACCGGGTCGAGGACGCTCGCTGCCAAGATAGGTGCCACCACGCACCCCGGCGAGCGTCCACGGGTAAATATACGCGGAGGTGACGCATGCGTCTGTTCCGCAAGTTGCGCCGGCGCGTGCTCGCGGCGGGCTTCGTTCTGGCCGACGCGATGTCGGCCGCGCGGCCCATGGCCGCCGCCGGTGATCCGCCACCGGCGTTGACGGGCAACCGCCGCGTCGACGCGCGCATCCTGACGCGCGCCGCGCTGCTCGGCCACGGCACGCGGGACCAGCGACTGGCCAACTTCACCCGCGGCTACGAGCGTGGCGCGGGAGCCTGTGTAGCGCGACTGCCTTCGTTGCGCGCGGCGCGCGCGCGACTCACGCGATCCGCGGCGCAGCGAAGAGCGGCGCCGACACGAGTGCGGTGCCGCCCCGCAGTCGCGGATACACGGACGCCAGCTCGGGGACGATCGGGGTTTCCGCCGCCATGTCGGTGAGCGCGCGCTCGCCGATCACGCGGGAGATCGTCGGCTGCAACTGCTCCCAGGCCTCCGTGATCTCGCCACCGACGATGATCTGTGTGGGGCTCAGCGCCTTGATGATCACCGCGAGCCCGGCGCCGAGGTGACGCGCGGTCTCCTGCAGGGCGTCCATCGCTCGCTGCTCACCCGCCAGCGCTCGGCTCACCACCTCGGCGATCGTGACGCCGGAGGAGGGGAGCAGCGCACGCGCGGTCTCCGGAGAGAAGTCCTGGCCCAGGTACCGACACAGCGTCGCGAGGTTCGAGGTGTACACCTCGAGACACCCTCGGCCGCCGCAGAGACAGGTGGGCCCGTCGGCGGTGAGGGGGACGTGGCCGAACTCGCCCGCCGAGTTGGTCTGCCCGCGCACGACCTGACCGTTCACCACGACGCCCGCGCCGATGCCATCGGAGACGGTGACGTAGACGAAGTCGGTGGGGACCGTCGCGCCGGGCTGGCCGAGCCACATGCGCGCGAGCGCGCACGCGATCGGGGCGTTCTCCACGTGGACGGGGATGCCGAGTGCCGCCTGCAGTGGCCCGCGGACGTCGACGTTCCGCCATCCGAGCTGCGGCGCGTTGAGGACGTGGCCCGTCGTGACGTCCACCATACCCGGGACGACGAGTCCGATCCCCTCGCAATGCCGCGAGCCGGCGTGCGCGGCGAGCATGCGGCGCACGCGCACCTTGAGCTCTGGTACGAGCGCGTCGAGGTCGGCGATCGTGTCGAACGATTCGAGCGCGATCGCATTCCCGCTGAAGTCCGTGAGCATCACGAACGTGCTGCTGAAGCGGATGTCGATCGCGACCACCAGGCGGTCGTGCGTGCGGACGTAGAGCATCTGGGGTCGGCGGCCTCGTGGGGAGTCGACGGTCGCCCCCTCGTAGAGCGCCCCTTGCGCGATCAGCTCCGCCGTCAGATAGGTGACCATCCCCCGTCCGATCTTCATTCGCCGAGCGAGCTCCGCCCTCGAGATCGGCTCGTGCTCGCGGACGAGATTGAGCAGGATCTGAAGGTTGATTTCGCGCGGGGTCCAGCGCGTGGCACGAACGAAGCTACGGGTGTTGATCTTCCTCATGAGGGGGGCAGGGGAGATATTGCGTTCCCACGAAGGCAAACGTACAATCAACCGCCGAGTTTGTTCTTTGCCAGAACATTCGCGCGCACGACTGCTCCGCACAAGAGTTCGATTCGGCCGGAGAGTCGGCTCCGCGGCATCCGACTGAGTAACGATTGTTCACCTAAAGAGCAAACGTGCGCGCAGGTTCGGCTCACCCGCGCGGTCATTTCCTCCTCGCTCCCGCCTGCGATGACTGTCGGATCTTCGGATGTGCCTGCCCCGGCGTTCGCCCTCCACGCGGATCGCTTCTTCGACTCCGATCCCGCCGTGCGGCGCGCGGCGCGCGCGATCTACGAAGGCACCGTCGACCTTCCCCTCGTCTGCCCGCACGGGCACGTCGATCCCTCGCTGCTCGCGGAGGATCGCGCGTTCCCCGAGCCGTCCGCGCTGCTGATCACGCCGGACCACTACCTCTTTCGGATGCTCTTCTCGCAGGGCATCTCGCTCGAGTCGCTCGGAGTACCCGCGCGCGATCCGAAGACCGCCATCGAGCGCGACCCGCGAAAGGTCTGGCGGCTCTTCGCGTCGAACTACCACCTGTTCCGTGGAACGCCGTCCCGCGCGTGGCTCGACTACGAGCTGCACGAGCTGTTCGGAGTTCGCCAGCGGCTCAGCGCGGAGTCGGCCGATCGCATCTACGATCAGATCGCCGAGCGCCTGCGCTCTCCCGAGTTCCGGCCGCGCGCGCTCTTCGACAGCTTCAACATCGAGGTGCTCGCGACCACCGACGCCGCGACGGACGAGCTCGGCCATCACCGGGCGATCCGCGATTCGGGGTGGAACGGACGCGTCGTGCCGACCTTCCGGCCGGACGCGCTGTTCCGCATCGCGCTCCCGACGTGGCGCGGCGACCTCGCGGCGCTCGAGCGTGTGGTCGGCAACACCATCTCGACGTACGCCGCCTTCCGCGACGCGCTCGTCGCGCGCCGCGCCGCCTTCCGCGCGCTCGGCGCCACGGCGACCGATCACGCGGTCGAAGAGCCGCTCACCGAGCGGCTCGCGCCCGACGCGGCCGAAGCAGTGTTCGCGAAGGCGATGCAGGGCGATGCGGTCGCGGCGGATCAGAAGCGCTTCGAAGCGCACATGCTCATGGAGATGGCCGCGATGTCCGTCGAGGACGGACTCGTGATGCAGCTCCACCCAGGATCGCTGCGCGACCACAACTCGGTCGTCTTCGGCACCTTCGGCGCGGACAAGGGCGCCGACATCCCGCTCCGCACCGAGTACACGCGCAACCTGCGCGCGCTCCTGGATGCCTACGGCAGCGATCCGCGCTTCCGCATCGTGCTCTTCACGCTCGACGAGACCACCTACTCGCGCGAGCTCGCACCGCTCGCGGGCCACTACCCGGCCGTCCGGCTCGGCCCCGCGTGGTGGTTCCACGACTCGATCGAGGGCATGACGCGGTATCGCCAGCTCACGACGGAGACGGCCGGGATCTACAACACCGCCGGCTTCAACGACGATACTCGCGCGTTCTGCTCCATCCCCGCGCGACACGATCTCTCGCGGCGCGTCGACGCGAACTGGCTCGGCGGACTGGTGGCGCGGCATCTCGTGGAGCTGGACGAGGCCCACGCGATGGGGCGCGCGCTCGCATACGAGCTCGCGCGCGACACGTACAATTTTGGCCCGGGGTCGTCCGAGACGAGTGCGGGGGCGAAGCCGGCGGCGATGGCAGGCGCCACGGCGTGACGTCGGCCTCCGCCCGGCTCGCGCGCGCGGTGCGCGTCCACGCGACGGACGACGTCGCGGTCGCCGTCGACGCGCTCGAGCCGGGCGATGTCGTCACCCTCGGTGACGTCAGCGTCACCGTGCGCGAAGCGGTGCCTGCCGGCCACAAGGTCGCGCTCCGCGCGCTCGGCGAGGGCGACGTCGTGCGCAAGTACGGCTGGGCGATCGGGCGAACGACGGCTCCCGTCGATGCCGGCGCCTGGATTCACTCGCACAATCTCAAGACGCAGCTCGAGGGGACGCTCGAGTACCGCTACGAGCCTGCGCCGCGAGCCGAGGATTCGCCACCGCCACCGCGCACGTGGGAGGGCTACCGGCGGGCCGATGGACGCGTCGGGACGCGTAACGAGGTGTGGGTCATCAACACCGTCGGCTGCGTCAACTGGGCCGCGGAGAAGATCGCACGCTCGGCGAACGAGCGCTTCGCCGGCGTGATCGACGGCGTGCGCGCCTTCGCGCACCCGTACGGCTGCAGCCAGCTGGGCGACGATCTCGGCCACACGCGACAGGTGCTCGCGGGGCTGATGCGTCACCCCAACGCGGGTGGCGTGCTGGTGCTCGGGCTCGGCTGCGAGAACAACCAGCTCGACGCGCTGCTCGCCGAGGCGGGCGAGGTCGATCGCAGCCGCATCCGGTTCTTCAACACCCAGGACGTCTTCGACGAGGTGCAGTCGGGCGTCGCCGCGCTCGACGAGCTCGTCGAGCGCATGCGCGATGATCGCCGCGAGACCGTGCCCGCCTCCGCGCTGGTGCTCGGCAACAAGTGTGGCGGCTCCGACGGCTTCAGCGGCATCACGGCCAATCCGCTCGTCGGCCGTGTTGCGGATCGGCTCACGGCCGCGGGCGGCACGGTGCTCCTGACCGAGGTGCCCGAGATGTTCGGCGCGGAGCGCGTGCTGATGAATCGTGCCGCCTCCGAAGCCGTCTATCGCGACGTCGTCACGATGGTGAACTCGTTCAAGGAGTACTTTCTGCGGCACGGCCAGCCAGTGTACGAGAACCCGTCCCCGGGAAACAAGGCAGGCGGCTTGACGACGCTCGAGGAGAAATCGCTCGGGGCGATCCAGAAGGGCGGGTCGTCGACCGTGACGTCCGTGCTCCGCTACGGCCAGCAGGTCAAGACGCCCGGGCTGGCACTGCTCGAGGCCCCCGGCAACGATGGGGTGTCGTCGACGGCGATGGTCGCGAGTGGCGCGACGGTCCTCTGCTTCACCACGGGGCGCGGAACCCCGCTGGGGTTTCCCGCGCCGACGATCAAGGTGTCGTCGAACTCGGAGATCGCCCGCAAGAAGCCGCACTGGATCGACTTCGATGCAGGGCGGTTGCTCGACGATCCCGCGGCGATGGACGAGACCGCCGACCAACTGCTCACCTTCGTGCTCGACGTGGCGAGTGGACGCACGCACACGAACAACGAGAAGAACGACGTGCGCGAGATCGCGATCTGGAAGGAAGGAGTGACCCTGTAGATGACTGCTCGCCCCACGCTCTCACCCGCGCTGGTCCCGACCCTGGCACCGCGCGCCGATCTCGCACTGCCCACCGCCGATCAGCTTGCGCTCCCGGAGCGCGCCGTGCAGTTCGGCACCGGGGCCTTGTTGCGCGGCCTGGTCGACGCCCTCCTGGACGACGCGAATCGCCAGGGCCTCTTCGGCGGCCGGGTCGTCATGATCGGCTCCACCGGAAGCGGGCGGGATCGCGCCATCAACGACCAGGGCGGGTTGTTCACGCTGGTCGTGCAAGGGTTGGTCGACGGCGCCGCCCGACGAGACTTCCAGGTCGTCTCCTCCGTCAGCCGGGCGCTCGCCGCGTCGACGCAATGGGCGGAGGTGCTTCGCTGCGCCGAGAACCCCCAGCTCGAGTTCATCTTCTCGAACACGACCGAGGTCGGCATCGCGCTGGACGAGTCGGACGCGCAGGCGGCGCCCGGCGAGGCCGTCCCCCGCTCGTTCCCGGCGAAGCTCGCGGCGTTCCTGCTCCATCGGGCACGGTGGAGTCGCTACGACACCGCCCTCGCCCCGATCGTCATTCCGACGGAGTTGATCGAGGACAACGGCGGGAAGCTGCGTGAGATCGTCGTCACGCTGGCGCGGCGGTGGAGGACCGAGCCCGAGTTCCTCGGCTGGCTCGACGAGGTGCGGTTCTGCAACACGCTGGTCGATCGGATCGTCCCCGGAGCGCCCAGCGAGCAGTACGCCGCGGAGCTGCGTCCGCTGCTTCCGTACGAGGATGGCATGATCACGATCGCCGAGCCGTACCGGCTGTTCGCGATCGAAGGCGACGCGGCATTGCGCGAGCGGCTTCGCTTCGCGGGTGCCGACGAGGGCGTCATCGTCGCCGGAAGCATCACGCCCTACCGCCTCCGCAAGGTCAGACTGCTGAACGGTGCGCACACGAGCTTCGTCTCCCTGGCGATCCTCGCGGGCTGCCGGACCGTGCGCGAGGCGGTGGAGCATCCGGCGCTCGGAGCGTTCCTCCGGTCGGTGCTGCTGGACGAGATCGTGCCGAGTCTGGACGTTCCCGGAGCGGAGGCCTTCGCGCGGGAGGTGATCGGCCGCTTCGCGAACCCGTACCTCCAGCATCAGCTCTGGGACATCACGCTGCAGGGAACGACCAAGTTCCGCGTGCGTGTCGTCCCGAGCATCCTGGATCACGTGCGCACCACGGGGAGTGTGCCGCGCGCGCTCGCGCTCGGCTTCGCGGGATTCCTCGCCTTCCAGCGCGGCGAGCTCCACGACGCGCGTCGCCGCGCCGGGGATCCGGTGCCCGCCGATGGGGCGGGCGAGTCGATCCAGGCGCGCTGGCGCACCGTCGGGGATGACGCGACGGCGCTCGGCACGTTCGTTCGAGCGATCTGCGCCGACGCGGAGCTGTGGGGCGCGGATCTGGCAGCGGTCCCCGGCTTCGTCGACATCGTGACGGAGGATCTCGCGGCGATCCGTGAGCACGGGGCGGTTGTCGCGATCGAAGCGCTCGGTCTGGCGGAAGTGCGCTGACGCCGTGGCGCGATCGACGCGCGTCGACCAATAACCCGATACCCGCGCGCGATGTCGACGCCCTCCCGACGTGAGTTCGTGAAGACCGCCGCCGCCGTCGCGGGGGCAGCGCTGCTTCCGCCGGCGCTCGGCGGCCAGCCTCGCCCCGGATCGACGGTGGACGCGTCCTGCGGCGTCGTCGAGGAGCACGGCTGGGAGCGCGTTCCGTCCATCCTCGCCCGCATCGCGCCGCCCAGGTTCGGACCGAAGACCTATCCGGTCACACGCTTCGGGGCCAAGGGCGACGGCAAGTTCGACTGCACGCGCGCCTTTCGCCGCGCCATCGACGCCTGCGCGCGCGGCGGCGGCGGACGCGTGGTGGTGGAGGGCGGCACCTTCCTGACCGGCGCGATCCATCTTCGAAGTCGCGTGAACCTCGAGGTGCGGGAGGGGGCCACCGTGCGCTTCCTCACCGACCCCAAGGCGTACGAGCAGTACGTGCGCACGCGATTCGAGGGCGTGGAGCTGATGGGGCTCTCGCCGCTGATCTACGCCCACAACGCGGTGAACGTCGCCGTCACCGGAGGCGGCACCCTGGACGGCCAGGCGAGCGACACCGCGTGGTGGCCATGGAAGGGTCAGGCG
>DASTSX010000447.1:0-4056 GCA_035760455.1 Gemmatimonadaceae bacterium
ATGACGGGGGGATGTCATCTCGAGCGAGCGAAGCGAGTCGAGGGAGCTGCACCCCCGTCCTGGCGCTGGTCAACAGACTGACGCGGAGCGCGCGGAGGTTGTCGGTACACGGCCGTGCCGCCCGGAGGCATCATTGCCGACTCGCCCTCCGCGTCAAGCTGTTGGCAGTTTGCCGCTGGCGGTTGCCATTGCTCGTGCGTCGTCACCTAGCGGCCGGATCATCAGCACGATCGCCACCGACAGCAGCGCGACGCCGGCGAAGACGCCGAAGATGAGGTTCAACGGCACGTGCCGGTCGCGCAGCGCGCCGAACGCCCAGTCGCCGAAGCCGCCACAGCTGATGCTCACCATGTTCATGATGCCGTAGCCCGTCGCGCGCCATTCGGGCCGGATGATCTGGCTGAGGATCGGCATGTTGTTGCTGTCGAAGAAGCCCCAGCCGAGCCCGAACACGATCAGCCCGAGGATCGCAATCGAGAGCGTGCCTGCGTTTCCCACGCCGAACAGCGCGGGCAGGAACAGCGTCGTCCCGATCGCGCTCGCGTAGATCCTGCCGCGCGGCGTGTGGCGCATCCAGCGATCCGCCAGCGTCCCGCCCGCTACGGCGCCGACGAGCGCGGCGATCTGCACGAACAGGATCGCGCTCACCCCTGCCCTCCCCTGGCCGAGGCTGAACCGCTCGCGCAGGATCTCCGGCATCCAGTCGCGGACGATCCACCCCGCGATTGCGGGGAGGGTGAAGTAGAGCACGAGCAGGATGAAGTCGCGGTTGCCGAGCAGTCCGCGCACGACGCTCGTCGCCGCCATGGGCGCAGATCCCTCGACTCGCTCCGCTCGCTCGGGATGACGTCGGAGTGCAGATCCCTCGACTCGCTCCGCTCGCTCGGGATGACTCGCCGGGTCATCCCGAGCGGAGCGCGCAGCGCGCAGTCGAGGGATCCGTACCTCATGACGTTTGTCCCGCAGCAGCGCGAGCAGCGGGATCGCGTACAGCACGCCGATCATCCCGGTCGTCGAGAACGCCCATCGCCAGCCGAGCGCCGGCGCGTCCGCCGCGAATCCCGCGAAGCCTCCGACGATCTGGCCGAGGTACACGCCGGCCTGGTGCACTCCGACGGCGCGCGACCGCGTCGGCCCGAGGTGATACTCCGTGATCAGCGCCAGCGCTGCCGGGAAGTAGAACGCCTCGCTGATCCCCATCAGCCCGCGCGCCACGAGCAGCTCGTCGAACGTCGTCGCCTGCCCCGTCCACCACGTCACCGCCGACCAGGCGAACAGGCTCCCCCCGATCACCCACCGCCGGCTGAACCGATCGGAGATGTAGCCCGCGAAGGGCGCGAGCAGCGCGTAGGTCCACTTGAAGGTGCCGAGGATCAGCCCCCAGTCCGCACGGTTGGCGATCGTCGGGATGTCGCCGACCATGGACGCCTTCATCGTGGCGAGCATCTGCCGGTCGAGGTAGTTGAGCAGCGCCACCGGCAGCAGCAGTGCGACGACGATCCAGGCGTAGTGCGCCGACCGCTCGACGCGGGTCATCGCGGCGGAAGCCCGCTGCGCTCGAGCAACGCTGCAACCGCGGCGACGATCTCCCGGTAGAGCGCCCGCGATTCCGGCGAGACGATCGCCTTCGGCGCGCCCGGCTCGAAGCCCCGCGCCTCGAGCCCCGCCGCGACGTTGAGCGGAAAGGTCAGCCGGTCGAGGATGCGCCCGATCTCGCGCACCGCCGCTGCCGGTTCGGTCGCGTCACCGGGCTCGCCACGCCGGCACACGCGGTCGATCTCGACCATGACTTCCGGGACGACGTTCACGAGCCCGCCGATGCACCCCGCGGCGCCGAGCGCGAACGCCTCCGGCAGCCGCGTGTCGGCGCCGGACATCACGACGAACCCCTTCTCGCGCCCGAGCGCGATCAGCTCGCGGTGATACTCGAAGTCGCCGCCGCTCTGCTTGATGGCGACCATCGGCGCCCGCTCGGCGAACGCCGCCACCGTCGCCGGCTCGATCCGCGTTCCCGCCAGCTCCGGGAAGTTGTACAGCATCACCGGCAGCCCCACCGCGTCGGCGACGTGGAGGAAGTACGCGAGCATGTCCGCCTGCGACACGGGGTAGAACGTAGGCGGCATCAGCGCGACCGCGGGCACGCCGAGCGACTTCGCGTGGAGCCCGAGCTCGATCGCGGCGCGCGGCCGGATGTGGCTGACGTTGGCGAACACCGTCAGCGGCGCGGCCAGCTCGGCGACGGTCGCGAGCACCGTCTTGCGCTCGTCCACCGTGAAGTGCGGGAACTGCCCCGTGCTGCCGAGGGCGAGGATGCCGCTGATGCCGGCGCGGCGCTCGAAGTCGATGTGGGCGGCGAGGCGCGCGCGATCGACGCGGCCCGACGCGTCGGTCGGGATCCACTGCGCGGAGAAGATGCCGGCCGGCGAGGCGGAGGTCGTCGTCACGGACGACGAGGGCGGGCGGCGACTCGCGCCAGGCTAGGCGTCAATCCGCGCCAGCTCCGGCCGCTTCCACAGGTCGATCGGCTTCGCGATCCCCCGCGGCCGGAACGGCAGCTCCACCTTCCGCCCCAGCCCCGCCGACGCGTACGCGGCGTACAGCACCTCCTGCACCACGCGCCCCGTCTCGCCGTCCGAGATCGGCGTCTCCGTCCCGCGCACGCAGCGCGCGAAGTGCCGCATCTCCTGCGGAAAGCCGTAGTTCCAGTGCTCCTCGTACACCGGGTACGTCCAGCCCGTCGTGCTCGACGCCTTCTCCACCGCGTAGCCGAAGCCGACCTCGGAGTACGTCGGGAGCGCGTTGCCCATCAGCAGGTCGGCGTACGTCTGCCCCTTGTCGCCGAACACCTCGATGCTGTCGTCCATCCCGCCCGGCCGGTTCCAGCTGTTCTCGACGACGCCGATCGCGCCGCCCTCGAACTCGATGATCGTGAGCGCTTCGTCGTCGCCCTGGGTGCGCGCGCCGTGGACCTGCGTCGAGAGCTGCGCGTACACGCTCTTCACCGCCGGCTTGCCGAGGAACCACCAGCAGAACGCGATCCCGTGGCAGCCGAGGTCCATCAGCGCGCCGCCGCCCGACTGCTCGACGTCCCAGAACCAGTCGGAGTGCGGGCCCGAGTGCTTCTCCCCCTGCTTCACGAGGTGCACTCGGCCGAACGCCCCCTCGTCCGCCATCTGCTTCGCCTTCACGTACTTCGGCGCGAAGAACAGCTCCTCGGCGTAGAGCAGCAGCACGCCCGCCTTGGCGCAGGCGTCGATCATCGCGTCCGCCTCCTCGAGCGTCACGCAGAGCGGCTTCTCGCAGACGACGTGCTTGCCGGCGTGCGCGGCGTCGATCGTGATCTGCGCGTGCAGCCGGTTCGGCGCCGTGACCGACACCAGCTCGATCGCCGGGTCACGCAGCATCTCGCGGTAGTCGGTGTGGAAGCGCGGGATGCCGTGCCGGCGCGCGAACGCCTCGGCGTTCCCCGGCGACGGCGACGCCACCGCGACCACCTCCGCCTCGTCGGGCATCGCCTTCACCGACGACGCGATGCAGTCCGCCTGGAAGCGCGAGCCGACGATCCCGATCTTCACCTTCGCCACGAGCCGCTCCTCCGTGCTGGTGTGCGTCCGTCCGTCAGGCCCACGCCGGCTGACCGGGCGCGAGCGGCACGCAGCCCACCCACCGCCCGGGCACCATCGTCCACCGCCGCGCGCGCGTCATGCCGATCTCCGACGAGAAGTAGCTGCGCACCGCGAGCTCGCGGACCAGCGCAAAGTAGTGATCCGCTCCGGCGCGCTGCGACTCGGCGTCGATCTCGCGCAGCAGCGTCTCGCGCCGGGCCGCCGGCAGCGACGCGAAGGCGCCGCCGCACCGCGCGTCGCACGTCCGCCGGAACTCCTTCAGGCCGTTGACGACGCGGGTCTGCGCGTCCGGCTCGTAGCAGTCGGTGAGCAGCAGGTTGATCGCCGCCCCCGCTCCCGCCGCGCGTGCGCCGGGCGACGACGCCGTCGTCGGGAGCAGCGTGTCGGCGATCTCCTCGATCAGCGCCTGATCGTCCGCCGTCAGCACTCG
>DASTSX010000448.1:0-12583 GCA_035760455.1 Gemmatimonadaceae bacterium
GCTCGCGCCACAGCGCCATGCCCGGGCGGTGGGTGGCCAACAGGGTCTCGTGCCCGAGGAAGAAGGTGGCGCGCTCGAGATCGATGTCGAGCCCCGTCGTGCGAACCTTGTCGAGCACCGGCGGGACCTCCGGGTCCTCGGCGAACCCGTGGCGCGCGACGACGCGGAAGAAATCCGGCGCCAACCGCTCCACCGTCACGCGCTCCTCCTCCGGCACGAAGGCCCGGCCGTCGGTACGCATCGACAGCAGCACGACGCGTGCGTGCACGACGTTGTTGTAGCGGAGGTTGTGCATCAGCGCCGGTGGCACCCCCACGTCGGGACGGCCGAGGTACACCGCCGTACCCTCCACGCGCACCAGCCCCGGCTGGTGGATCAGCTCGATCAGCTGGTCGATCGACATCGAGCGCTCAGCCAGCCGCGACGCGAGCAGCCCGCGACCCTTGTTCCACGTCGTCATGATGGTGAACACCGCCGCGGCGATGAGCAGCGGGAACCAGCCCCCGCTGGGAATCTTGAGCAGGCTCGCGCCCCAGAAGCCGAGGTCCACGACGAGGAAGCCGCCGACGAGTGCCAGCACGGCAGGCAAGCTCCACCGCCAGCGCTCACGCGCCACGACGGCGAAGAGGATGGAGGTGAACACCATGTCCGTCGTCACCGCGACGCCATAGGCCGCCGCGAGCCGGCTCGATGACCGGAAGCCGATCACGAGACCGATGCACGCGATCATCAGCAGCCAGTTGAGTCCCGGGATGTAGATCTGCCCCGCTTCCGTCTCGGACGTGTGCTCGATGTCCAAACGCGGCAGGTAGCCGAGCTGCACGGCCTGCCGCGTGAGCGAGAATGCGCCCGAGATCACCGCCTGCGACGCGATCACCGTGGCCAGCGTCGTCAAGCCGACGAGCGGCAGCAGGGCCCACGCCGGCGCAAGCCGGAAGAACGGATGCTCGGCGGCGGCGGGATCGAGCAGCACGAGCGCGCCCTGGCCGAAGTAGTTGAGAAGCAGCGCCGGAAGCACGAAGAAATACCATGAGACCCGGATCGGCCGCGCGCCGAAGTGGCCCATGTCGGCGTAGAGGGCCTCGCCCCCCGTGACGACGAGGAACACCGAGCCGAGCACGAGGAACCCGTGCCAGCCGTTCTGCGCGAAGAAGCGGACGCCGTGCGTCGGGCTCAGCGCGGCGAGAACCTCGGGATGCTGCACGACCTGGATCGCGCCGAGCACGCCGAGCGTCGTGAACCAGAGCAACATCACCGGGCCGAACACCGCGCCGATGCGTGCCGTGCCGCGGCTCTGCACGGCGAACAGCCCGATGAGGATGACGATGGTGATCGGGATGATGGACGGACGGAAGATGGGCGTCACGATCTCCAGCCCCTCGACCGCGCTGAGCACGGAGATGGCCGGCGTGATCATGCTGTCGCCGTAGAGCAGGGAGGCGCCGAAGAGACCGACGAGCACCAGCAGCCGACGGTGCCGCAACCGCGCCCGCGCGGTCTCGGGCGTGACGAGCGCCGTGAGCGCGATCATCCCTCCCTCGCCGCAGTTGTCGGCCCGCATGACGAAGGCGAGGTACTTCACCGAGATGACGATGACGAGCGCCCAGAAGATGAGCGACAGGAGACCCAGCACGTTGTCCGGCGTCGGCGCCACGCCGTGCGTTCCATGCAGCGACTCGCGCAGCGCATAGATCGGGCTGGTGCCGATGTCGCCGTAGACGACGCCGAGGGCAGCCAGCGAGATCGCCAGCAGACCGCTCTTGCGAGCGTGGGGGGTGGCGGCGGAGGGCGGGTGCGCGGATGCGCTCATGAGTCCATGGCTCGGGTCGGCGGCCGACTCCGATGGCAGCTTCCGAGCCAGGGCGCGCCTTTAGCGCGCGACGAACCGATGAACCGACCAGAGGCGACCCGCCTATCGATTCAGCCAGTACGACATCTTGATCAGGAACGTGTTCGACGGATGCAGCTTGAGCAGGTCGCCCACGTCGCCCCCGAAGGAGTTGGTCCCCTCGACGCCGTCGTACCCCTGGCGGCCGTGGTTCCAGACGGCGAACAGCGTCGATCCCGGCGCGTACTCCCACCGGAACACCACGTTGGACTGCAGGGCCTTGAAGTTGAACCCGCCGGGATCGTTCGTCACCGAGGTGTCGGCGAACGGCGCGAACCGCTCCTCGTACCGCTTCGCGCGCGGCGTGGGCGAGAGCCGTCGCACATCGGTGTACGTGCCCTTCGAGACGAAGGGCTGCGCGTAGGCCTGAAGCGACACGTTCGGCGTGAAGGTGTAGTTGAGCCGCATCGTCGCCGACGTCGTCGTCTGGTCCAGGTGAGCGAAGGTGTACTGGTTCACGCCGAGCGAATCGGTGTTCCGGCCGTACCACTGGTTGTCGCGGATGCTGTGCGACCAGTTCAGCGCGAGCGACGAGCTGAAGCGCCCGAGCAGCTTGATGTCCACGTTCGGGCCGAAGCTCGTGGACCGCGTCCGGCCGCCGTTCGCCCGCAAGAAGTTCATGTTGAAGAAGGGCACGATGCTGCGGCGGTCGTCGCCGTTGATGAAGAACCACGGCGAGATGTACCGGTCGTTCCGGATCGCCGGGCCTCCGCGCGCCGCACGGTCGTCGTACGTCGTGCCGAGCTGGCCCAGGGTGCCGCCCATGTGCCAGCCCCAATTGTTCTTGAAGGTGATGTGCATGTTCGTGTTCGTCGCCGCCTCGAGCGGGAGCGACTTGGTCGTCCAGTACTGCCACCAGTTCCAGTTCCACTGGAAGCGCTTGTAGAAGTAGCGCTCCTGGCGGTCGAAGAACCCTCCCCAGGTGCTCCACGACTGCTGGTCGGCGCGCTGCAGGTAGCCCATGTCGTTCACCTCGAACCCGGGCGAACGCCGCGAGTACTGCGAGTTGAACATGAAGTGCTTCCCGCCGACCTTGCCGATGCTCAGCTCCTGGGCGTCGCCGGTGAGCAGGGTGCGGTTGGAGTCCAGGGGCAGGTTCGCGTCGGGGCGCTGGTAGTAGTGCACCGCGCTCTGCTGCAGGTTGCGCATCGCCTGCGGATCGGCGCGCACGCGGCTGTAGTCGAGCGAGCCGGAGATCTCGTAGGCGTTCCTGAGGAACTTGTGCCGGAAGTCGAGCGCGCCGACGTAGGCGCTCGACGTCATGTACGGCGACGACCACTGGTCCATCCGCCGGTTCACCGCCGTGAGCATGGCGCCGACGCCGCTGTTGCCCTTCCGCATGTCCTGGGTGGCGCGAACGACGGTGAAGTTCGTCATCGGCTCGAAGGTCGTGTCGCCGGGGCTGCTGGCGCGCTTCGTCAGCGCGTCCATCACGGCCACCGTCAGGCCGGTGGGGAACCGACCGATGAGCTTCCCGGCGCCGAGGATCGTCGTCGGCTGCAGCGGGACCGTGTCGCCGTAGGTGCCGGCGAGCGTCGGCGTGCGCCCGATGCGCCGGCTGTAGTAGAGGTTCTCGCCGCGGCAGTTCACCGCGCTGCAGTTGACGCTGAACCGGAAGAGCCCCTGGCCGGCGACGAAGAACGGACGCCGTTCGTCGAAGAACGATTCGTACGCCGTGAGGTTGAGCACCGAGGGATCGGATTCGACCTGGCCGAAGTCCGGGTTGATCGTGGCGTCCAGCGTGACGTTCGGCGCGACGCGGTACTTGAGGTCACCGCCCATCGAGACGCGCGACTTGTTGGTGAACCGGTTGTTGATCACCTCCGTCGCGTGCTTCGTGACCACGTAGGGCATGGCTTCGAGCCGCCGCGGCGCTTCGAGGTCCTCCATCCCCTCGAGCGCGCCGAACTGCGACACGAAGCCGGGTTTGGACTGCCGCAGCAGCGGCCAGCTGTACCGCTCGGAGTACCGCGAGAGGTCGCGAAAGATCATGAAGCCGAAGACGTGCGACTTGTCGCTGCTGTACCGCATCTGCGAGAGGGGCAGCCGGTACTCGGCCACCCAGCCGAGCGAGTCGATGCGCGTCGCGACGTCCCACACGGCGTCCCACGCCGAGTCCTCGTTGCCGTCGTCGTAGATCGCCTGGTCCATCTTCACGCCGGCGGCGTTCACCCCGAACTCGTAGCCCGTCCGCCGGTCGTGGTAGGAGTCCACCATGATCCAGACCATGTCGGACGACGTCCACGTGTCGCGCCGCTCGAGCAGCGTCTTGATGCTGTCCGGCGCGGGGTCGAAGTTCCGGACGTACACGTAGAGGTTGGCGGCATCGTAGGCCACCTTGGCTTCGGTGCGGAATCGCGGCTCCTTGCCTTCGTTGGGACGCCATTCCTTGAATGCCGTGATCGGAGGGGCGAGGCGCCACACGGCGTCGTCGTCGCGAGCGTCGATCGTGGGGGCCACGTCGGCCCGGGTGGCGGCCACACCGGTATCGGTGGCGGCCTTCGGGGGCAACTGTACTCCCAAGGGGGCGGGGGAGCCCGCGGGGGCTACGGAACCCTGCAGGGCGAAGACAAACCCGGCGAGGACGGATACGCCGCTCATCGTTGGGATCTCGACAGAGGGTGAACCACGCGCTCACTGCCAACAGCGCTGGGACACCCTACGAGGTCGTTTGGTTGGGAGGTTTCCGACGCACCAGCCCGCCGACGCCCGTTCGCGGTGTTTCGCGGTCTAGTGCCGATGCGCGGGAGGCGTCGCAGTGCCGGTCGCGGCGACGGTGTCGGCCGGCTCGACGGGCGGGAGGTCGGACAAGTGCTCCTGGACCACGACCCACCTCGCCTCGCGACGCTGGAACGCCGCGGTGAGCGCGCCCGCAATCGTGTGCGGGGCCCCGCGCGGCGTGAGGTGCGGGACGCGATAGGTGGCCGTGACCACGGCCGCGTCGCGCGAGAGCACGTCGACGTGCATCGAGTCCCACGTCCACTTCGGGTTGCGCATGTTCTGCCCGACGTACTGCCAGAACGCGCGGATCCCGGACTCGAGCGAGTCGCGCGAGACGGACACCCGTCCACCGCTCGCGGAGACGACGTCCCCGGTCGCGGGGTAGAGGCTCATCATGCGCGCGACGGCGTCGCCCGGCCTCGAGAGGTCGTACGCCGCGACGATCCGGGCGCGCAGGGTGTCGGCGATCGCCGCCCGCTCGGTAGTGGACAGCGGGCGCTCGTCTCCGGTACGACACGCCGCGAGCACCAGCAGTGCGAGCAGGGGAATCCCTCGAGCGGCGTCGCCGAATGAAGCGATCGTGGTGCGGAGCATGGAGCGGATGCTGGTGATGCGGCCGCGCCCGAACAAGAGGCGTTCCATCGCTGGCGGCGTCCGCGGCGCGCTGAACGTCGGCCGTGTCCGAGAAGGGGGACAGCGCGTGTCACCGTTCTGGGACATCGCGCGCCCGCGCCCGCGTCAGGATGGCCGCGAGCGCTGGCGCACGCCATGCACTGGCGCGCTCGCGTACACTGGTGCAGTCTCGTGTTCCGAGAGGTCACTCATGCGGACATCCGTGAAAGTCGCTGCGCTGTCACTGGTCGTCGTTCTCGGCGCGTGCGACGAACGCCAGGAGCAGCCGACCGCCCTGTCGGACGATCTCAAGCGCGACCTCGCCGCGGCGTCGGCGCCCGGGGACCTGGCCACCGCGCCACGCGCGTATCAGCGCACGCGGTTCGTCTCCGAGGTGGAGATGGCGCGCGCCAAGGCGCCGGCGCCTCGCGTCGTGGCGAGCAAGCGACGCACGTCGCCCGTCCGCCGCCCGGAGCCCGTGAGCAAGCCGGCCGAGGACGTCGTGGAGGAGCCGACCGTCGCGTCGAACGAATCGCCGGCACCCGCGCCCGCGCCGGTGGCGGTCGCCACGGAGAGCGCACCGGAGCCGATCGTCATCGTGCAGCAGCCGACCACGGAGACCGCACCCGCACCGGTGCCCATCGGCACTGGGCGCGGTGACGACGGGCGAAGCGTGGGCGAGGGGGGCATCGGCGAACGCCGGCCCGGCGGCGGGGTTGGTGGCCTGCTCGGCGGTCTCATCGGCGCCGTGGTCATCCGCGGCGGCCATGGCGGCGTCGACAAGTGCGATCCGCGCACCGACGGGCGCCGCCGGGGTGGCGTCATCTCCCGTCGTCCGGACTTCGGAATGCCGTCACCCGTCGGCCGGCCGACCTTCCCGACGCTGTAGTCGGCGCTCTGGACACCTCGCGGGTGCGTGGACACACTCCACGCACCCTTCGACTATCCGGTGTCCCGATGAGTGAGCCGACCAATCTCGGACGGCGTGAGTTCGTGAAGTGGAGCGCGGCCGGCGTGATCGCCGGCCGCGTCGCCATGCTTCCCCTCGGCGTCCGCCAGGACGCGCGCATCCGCGGCGCGAACGATCGCGTGGTCATCGCGCTCATCGGCGCGGGGCGACAGGGCGTGAGCAACGTCGGCAACGCGATCAAGCAGCCCGACACCGAGATCGCCGCCGTCTGCGACGTGTACGAGCCCAACCTCGCGAAGGGGCTCGCGGCGGCGCCCGGCGCCAAACCCGTCGCCGACTTCCGCCGCGTCCTCGACAACAAGGACATCGACGCGGTCATCGTCGCCTCCCCCGACCACTGGCATCCGATTCAAACGATCCTCGCCTGCCAGGCGGGGAAGGACGTCTACGTGGAGAAGCCGATCGGCGTCGCCGTCGCGGAGGGACGCGCGATGGTCGACGCCGCGCGGCGATATCAGCGGGTCGTCCAGACGGGGACGCAGCAGCGATCGGGCGCGCACTTCCAGCAGGCGGCGGAGCTGGTCAAGTCGGGACGGATCGGCAAGGTCTCGCAGGTGCGCACGTGGAACTTCGGCAACGAGTCGCCGATGGGGATCGGCAATCCCCCCGACTCGGCGCCGCCGAAAGAGCTCGATTGGGACATGTGGCTCGGCCCGGCGCCGAAGCGCCCGTTCAATCCGAACCGGTTCGGCGTCTTCCCCGACCGCTGGTCGAGCTTCCGCTGGTTCTGGGATTACGCCGGCGGGATGATGACCGACTGGGGGGTGCACTGGCTCGACATCGTGCAGCTCGTGATGGGCGTCGACGCGCCGCGGTTCGTCAGCGCGAGCGGCGGGAAGTTCGTGCTCGAGGACAACCGCGAGACCCCCGACACGATCCTCGCCACCTTCCAGTATCCGGGCTTCATCTGCACCTACGAGAACCGCGTCGCGAACGCCGCCCCGCTGCTCAACGGCAAGACCAACGGCATCACGTTCCACGGCACCGACGGCACGCTGTTCGTCGACCGGCAGGGTCTCGAGATCGTTCCCGAGACGCGGAAGTCGGGCGAGACAACGGTGGAGCGCACGCAGGGGCTGAAGGTCGAGAACTCGAACCAGCACCATCTCGACCACATGAAGAACTTCATCGAGTGCGTGCGGTCCCGGAAGACGCCGGTTGCCGACATCGAGATCGGCCATCGCTCGACCACCACGGCGCTGTTGGGAAACATCGCGTATCGCACGGGCCGTCGCATCGAGTGGGACGGCGCGCGCGAGCGGATCGTCGGCGACGCGAAGGCGTCGGCATATCTGGCGCGCGAATACCGGCGGCCGTGGCGGCTCTGACGGTTCGCTTTCGGCCCTCGTTCGTAGACGGCCCCAGCCGCTGAGAGTGAGCGCGGCTCGGCGGCACGATTCGGCACATCGGTTGCGGCCAAATTCGGTGCATCGCCGCCGGCACGCCCGGGGCGTGGCGGCGGGAAATCGGTCTCGCACGAAGGAGACACCGCTATGGCCAACAACAAAGGAACGCCCACACGCGACGAGCACCAATCCCAGTACCGGCAGCAGACGGGGCAACCCACGACGAGCACCGGGGAGACGCGATCGGCCGAGAGCACGCCTGGCGCGGAGCGCGAACGGTCGATCAGGACCACTCGTGATGGCGCGACGGGTCGAGGCGCCAGCACGACGCGGTCGTCCTCGATTGCGCCCGTCTATGGCGCGCCCGCCGCGGCGAGCCCCTTCGGCCTCATGCGCCGCATGGCCGAGGACATGGACCGCATCTTCGAGGACTTCGGCTTCGCGGGTCCGGGCTTCGCGCTGTCGCCGCTGTTGTCGCCGTCGTTCGACCGGACCTGCGAGGCGACGTTCAAGGACGGCGTGCTCGAGGTCACGCTCCCGATGCCCCGGCAGCCGGAGCGTCAGGCGAGGAAGATCGCCATTCGGTGAGTTGGTGCGTTGGATAGCCCACGATCCAACGCACCAACTCACCGCCGTCCTCACACCGCCGCCGTCGCCATCCGCTCGCACGAATCGGCGCAGCGCCGGCACACCTCGGCGCATGCCCGCATCACGTCGTCGTCCGACAACCGGTCGCAGTCGTCCGCACAGCGGCGACAGATCGCGGCGGTCACGGCGCAGATGCGCTCCTGTTCGTCGGAGCCGCGGAGCATGAAGTCCGCGTTGGTCCGGCAGATCGTGGCGCAGTCCTGCAGGAGGGCGATGTGCGACTCCTCCGCATGGTGTCCCCCCTGCTCGAGGCAGTAGGGGATCGTGGACAGGCAGACCTCGTTGCACCGCACGCACTCGTCGATGCACGACCTGACGACGGGGGCGATGAAATTGAGAGCGGTTCTCGGCATGGGCTGTCCTCCGGGTGACCGTGGTCGGAGCGCTCGCGGCCGCTCCCAAATGCCGAGAGCGGTTCCGCGGAACTCACGATCGTTGCATGGCACGTGCCCCGCAAGCCGGGTATCGCCTGACAGTCAGCGGCGGAATCGGCCGGCGTCCACGCCGTACTTCTGGATCTTGTAGTTGATCACCCGCTCGGTGCTGCCGAGCAGCCGGGCCGCCCGCGCGCGGTTGCCGCGCGCGGTCTTGAGCGCGTCCTGGATGAGGTCCTTCTCGAGCTTCGCGACCGCGTCGGCGAGCGTCACCGCCACCACGGTGCCCGACGCCTCCGCGGTCTGCAGCGTCGGCGGCAGATGATGGCCGTGGATGACGTTGGCGTCGCACACCAGCACGGCGCGCTCGATCGAGTTCTCGAGCTCGCGCACGTTGCCGGGCCAGTGGTAGCTCACCAGCATGTCGATCGCGGGGGTCGAGATGCGCCGGATGCTCTTCCGGTGCTCGCGCGCGTACTTCGAAAGGAAGAAGTCCGCGAGCAGCATGATGTCCGTCTTCCGCTCGCGCAGCGCCGGAACGAAGATCGCAAAGACGTTGAGCCGGTAGTAGAGATCCTCGCGGAAGGTTCGGTCCTCGATCCCCAGCTCGAGATCCTTGTTGGTCGCGGCGATCACCCGAACGTTCACCTTGACGGTCTCGGTGCCGCCGACGCGCTCGAACTCGCGCTCCTGGAGCACGCGCAGCAGTGTCACTTGCGTCGCGACGTCCAGGTCGCCGATCTCGTCGAGGAACAGGGTCCCGCCGTCGGCGAGCTCGAAGCGGCCCTTCTTGCGTCCCTGCGCGCCGGTGAACGCGCCCTTCTCGTAGCCGAACAGCTCCGACTCGATCAGCGACGACGGTAGCGCGGCGCAGTTCACCTTGATGAACGGCTTCTTGGCGCGCTCCGAGTTGTAGTGGATCGCGTGCGCGATGAGTTCCTTGCCCGTGCCCGACTCGCCGCGGATGAGCACCGTCGTGTTCGTCGGCGCGACCTGGGCGACCTGCTCGTACACCTGCCGCATCGGGCCGCTGTTGCCCACGAGGTTCGACAGCTCGTAGCGCTCCTTGAGCTCGAGCCGCAGGTGGGTGTTCTCGTCGAGGAGGCGCCGCCGCTCCGCTTCGGCGAAGCGGTCGGCCTTCACCGCCTGCGCCGTCATCGCGGCGACGATCTCGAGGAAGCGCACGAGCTCCTCGTACTCGCGATCCGGTTGCAGCTCCAGCTCGACGCCGAGCGCGCCGATGGCGCTCCGGCCGAGGACGACCGGGACGCCGACGAAGGTGAGGGCCATCCCCTGCAGGTTGCGCCGGCGCGCGGCCCGGTTGAGGAAGAGCGGCTCGCGACTCACATCGGGAACGACGATCGGCTTGGCGCTCTGCACCACGCGACCGATGATCCCCTCACCCAGCTTGTATCGCGCGCGCATCCCGTCGGCGGTAATGCCGATCCCCGCCTCGATCACCAGCTCGTCGGTGTCCGGATCGCGGAAGACGAATGCCGCCTTCACGACCTCGTGATGGCGCTCGAGCATCTCGAGCACACGGAAGAGCGAGCGGTTCAGCTCCTCGGACGCGGCGAACGCCTGGGAGATGTCGACCAGCGTCTCGGAGCGCCGAAGCTCCGTGACGCGGTTGCGCCGCAGCAGTACGCTGGTGGACGGCGAAGACACTGGGGGACCGTGGGGGGGTGAAGCGCGATTTCCGCGCATGGACCCGACCGCGGCCGTGGGGGCGCCGGCCGACAACTCGGTTGTCGCGAGCGAACGTCACCAGATAGATGTCATGCAAGGACGCGCCGCGCCAGTGAGAATGAGGCGATTCGAATTTGGAGTTTCGCGTGACGAACTGATCGCATTACGTGCTGGCCAGCGAGCAGCACGAAGTCGTCGAGCGGACGACCGCCTGCTGCATCACGCGCCGAACTGCAGCCGATCGACGCGGAGATCGGCGGAGACGCGGAAAACTGCTCTCCGGGTCGGGGACCGCGCACGGACGCACCGCCCCTCTCCATCCACGACCCAAATGAAGGACTTGGGGTCGGCATCGACGCGTGCGTCGCGCCGCGGTCTCTCGAAGTCCTGCGCGACTCGCCGTTCCCTCCGCGCACTCCGCGTCAGTCTGTTGGCGCCGAGCGTGCACCGTGCACCCGCGCTCTAAAACCTCCGAGTCAGCTCCAGATACAAGAATTTGCCGTCCTCGCCCGCCGGGTGCAGCGCGCGCACGACGTCGCCGCCGAACACCATCCCGAAGTACGCCCCCACGTTGAGCAGCGGGCCGAACGCGCGGTCGGCGCCGATGTCGGCGAGCGTGGCGAGATTCGACTGCCCGCCGCTTGGCCGGCCCTGGTACCCGAACACCGTCTTGCTGTACGCGCCGCCGCCCGCATACCAGAGATCGCTCGACTCGGTCAGCGACAGCTTGTGCACCTCGGCGCGGACGGTCGTGCCCTTCGCCGGCCGCAGGATGAGCGACGAGAACAGGTCGCGGTTGTTCATCATGTTGTAGAACGGCGTCCGCGCGTAGATCCTCGGCGTGGGCAGCATCTGGAAGAACGTCGTGTGTTCGCCGCCCGCGGTCGTCCCCGGCGTGTCGTCGCCGCTCCCCTGCGAGAAGCCGACGCGCAGCCACGGCTTGAGCGGCAGCGCCGGCTGCACGCCACCCTCCACCGCGAAGGCACTGCCCGTGTGCTCCTGCGCCCCCCAGTCGCCATTCTGCACCGCGCCCCAGAGGAGAAGATCCGTCTTCGCGCTGCCGACGGGATGCGCGAGCACGACGTTCGCGCCGAGCGTGTTCACCTTCACCGCGGACCGATCCGTCGTGCGAACGGCGGCGGGCCGGTTGTCCACCTTCGCGATCGGGCGGCGATCCTCGTACCGGAGGCCGAACAGCCGGACGTCGGCCCACGAGAAGGGTACGGTCACCGCACCGTAGCCGACGCGGATGTCGCTGAGCGTCCCCTGGCCGTCGAGCTGGAAGACCCCCTCGGTCGGCATGCCCGCCATGAGGGTCACGTTGTACTTCGGCGTCGAGCGCGCGAGGTGGATCGCGTCGTAGCTCCGCTGGGCGGCGGAGAAGGCGAAGTTCGCCAACAGACGGTGGGCGATGCGCTCGCGCTTGAGCCACGCGACGGTGGAGTCGGCCGGCACGGCCTCCGCCCCGTCGATGAACTCGATGCGGCCGAGCCGGGCCATGTTGCCCTTCGCGCCGACGTTCTTGAAGCGCACGAACGCCTGCTTGAGGAACGCGCCGGCGCGATCCTCTCCGTTCGCGACGCGGTACGTGGCGCCCATGCCGAGCTGGCCGGCGGCCCCGGTCGCCACGGCGTTCGCCGGCGCCCCGAGGATCGTCGGCTGCGACGCTTCGACCATCACGTCGAGCCGCGGGCTCGCGTACGTCGCCCCGAGGCGGACGAGCGCGTGGCCGAAGGTGTAGCTGGCGTCCGCGGTGCTCGACTCGAACCAGTTCCAGTCCTCGCCGCGCACCCGCACGCTTCCGGCGATCGTGACGCCGCCGATGCGAATCGGCCGGTAGACGGAGGACGGCGGCGCGGCCGGGGCCGCGGCGACCTGAGCGCCGGCACGCGGCGCGCTCAGCGTGAAGGCGATCGCAGTGCACAGCGCTGCGACGCCCGGTCGGACGTAACGTGTCATGAGAGGACCATGGTGGGTGGGCCGGGCGCCCGGTCGGATGCCCGGTGGTTCGGGATCAGCTCGCGACGGCGACCGGCTCCTTCTGCAGGAGCGACAGCAGGTGCTCCTTGATCTCCACATAGCGCGGGTCGTGCATCACGCTGCGCTTCTCGCGCGGCCGCGCGAGCGGGATCGGGATCACCTCCCGGATCGTGGCCGCCGGACCGTCGGTCATGACCATCACGCGATCGGCGAGATAAATCGCCTCGTCGATGTCGTGGGTGACCATCAGGATCGTCTGCCGCCGGCCGTCGCCTCGCCACATCGCCAGGAGCTCGTCGTGCAGGGAGCCTTTCGTCAGCGCGTCCAGGGCGCCGAAGGGCTCGTCGAGGAGCAG
>DASTSX010000449.1:0-6117 GCA_035760455.1 Gemmatimonadaceae bacterium
ACCGGATCGCCGTGCTGTCCGCCGGCCGGCTCGCCGCGGTGTTCGAGCGCGGCGACTGGAGCCAGGAGCGGATCATGGCCGCCGCGTTCAGCGGCCACCTCGGCGACGGCGCCGTCGCGTGAGTGAGACGATCCGGCCGCCGCGGCGCGTGGCGGACTACGTGGGACTGCTCGTCGTGCTCGCGCTGCTGCTCGCGCTGTTCGGCGCGCTGAGTGACCACTTCCTCACGCGGCTCACGCTCGTCACGCTGGCGAATCAGATCCCGGCGCTCGCGGTGATCGCGATCGGGATGACGTTCGTGCTCGTCGTCGGCGGGATCGACCTGTCCGTTGGGTCCGTGCTCGCGCTGGGCAGCGCGCTGCTCGGCAGCGCGCTGACGGCGTGGGGATGGCCGCTCGTCGCGGCGGTGCCGCTCGCGCTGGGCGTCGGTCTGGTCGCGGGTATCGCCAACGGGCTCGTGACCGTGGGATGGGGGATTCCCTCGTTCATCGTCACGCTCGGCATGCTGGAGATCGCGCGCGGCGGCGCCTATCTCGTCACGGGCTCGCAGTCGGTGTTCATCGGACCGGCGATCGAAGCGGTCGGCACTCCCCTCCCCGGGCTCGGGCTCTCGCCGGCCTTTCTCGTCGCGGTGCTGCTGGTGGTCGCGGGCCAGCTCGTCCTCGCGCGCACCGTGTTCGGGCGGTACGTCGTCGCCATCGGGACGAACGAGGAGGCGGTGCGGCTGTCGGGGATCGACCCGCGCCCGGTGAAGCTCGCGGTCTTCGCCCTCTCCGGGCTGCTCGCCGGGCTGGGCGGCGTCTTCAATGCCTCGTACCTCGAGTCGGCGGATCCCAACGCGGGGATCGGGATGGAGCTCTCGGCGATCGCCGCGGTGGTGATCGGCGGGACGAGCCTGATGGGCGGCCGCGGCTCGGTGGTGAACAGCTTCTCCGGGGTGCTGATCATCGCGGTGCTGCAGACGGGGCTGGCGCAGGTGGGCGCGTCGGAGCCGACGAAGCGGGTGATCACGGGGACAGTGATCGTCGCCGCGGTCGTCGCCGACGTCTATCGCCACCGGCTCGATTGGCGGCGCTGGGGTCGTTCGGGGCGTCGTGCGGAGGCTCCGAAATCCACCGAGCCGCCTTCGTGAGATCCATGCGATCGAGGGGTCGTCGCTCAGCGCGCCGGGGTATTCCACGCGGAGGCGCGGAGGACCGGCGGAGGCGCTGAAACATCTTCACTCAACGCACCTGGTTGACTCGAAGGAGTGAGGGGCTCGAGGCTGTGTAATTGTTGACGACGCGCTTCACCCCTTCGCGCATCGTCTCGCCGCCGAAGTTGAGCAGAAGCCCGACGCGCAGATTCATGAGGCGCAGGTAGGTGAGAACCTGCCTGGCATGTACCGGTGCGAGGCGCTCCTGTGCCTTTACCTCGACGATCACGCACTCCTCCACGACCAGGTCGGCGCGGAAGGCGTCCCCGATATCAATGCCGTCGTAGGAGAAACGAATGAGAAGCTGACGGTCAGCACGGAATCCACGTCTTCCCAGCTCGCACGCGAGCAGGCCCTCGTACACCGACTCGAGAAGCCCCGGACCGAGCGTGCGATGTATATGAATGGCTGCATCGACGATGGCACCGGTGATGTCATCGAGCTCCACGCTTCGCGCGTCCGCTTGCGATTCCTCCGTGCCTCCGCGTGGAATCTCGGGCGGGACGATGCTTGCCGGCTAGCGCCGCGGCGCGAAACACTCCGTCGCGCAACGGAATGTTACGCGGAGGCGAGGAGAGTGCAGATCCCTCGACTCGCTGCGCTCGCTCGGGATGACAATGTGAGCTGCGCTCGCTCGGGATGACAATGTGAGCTGCGCTCGCTCGGGATGACGGATCGCTGTCCGCCTACCAGTCCGTCTCGCGATAGTCCTTCAGGAACTTCCCCCACACGTGCACCCCCGTGTTGATCCCGGTGATGATGGGATCCACGATCCGCGCCGCACCGTCCACGATGTCGAGCGGGGGATGGAACCGGTGCTCCTTCGTCTTCCGCGCCGCGATCTCCGCGGGATCCTCGTCGGTCACCCAGCCGGTGTCCACGCTGTTCATGTGGATGCCCTGGTGCCAGCACTCGGTGGCCGAGGTGCGCGTCATCATGTTGAGCGCGGCCTTGGCCATGTTCGTGTGCGGATGGCGCGTCGTCTTCTGATTCCGGTAGAACTGCCCCTCCATGGCCGAGACGTTGACGATGTGCTTGTCGCGCTCGGGGGTGCGCAGCATGAGCGGCTTGAGCCGCGCGTTGAGCACGAACGGCGCGATGGCGTTGACGAGCTGCACCTCGAGCAGCTCGACCGTGGGGACGTCTGAGAGCAGCATGCGCCACGAGTTCTTCTCGCGCAGATCGACCTGCTGCAGATCCTGGTCGAGCCGCCCCTGCGGGAAGAGATGCGGCTCCGCCTCGACGTCCTCGGCGAGCAGTGCCACCTGCGACAGCGCCGCGGCGTGCACGATTCCCATCGTCTCGGAGTTCGCCGACGGCGACGGCGCCATCAGCGCGCCAGCGCTGGACGCATTTGGAGCGCCGGCGCTGGTGGCGCCGAGGAAGCTGTCGCCGCGCAGCCCCTCGTAGCGGCCGAGCAGCCGGCGCGCGGGTTCGGGCAGCGACTGCACGGAGGCGCGCTCGCCTTCCATCATGTGCTCGTAGAACGCGGGCGGACGCCGCACGGTCTGGCAGGCGTTGTTCACGATGAAGTCGAGCCGGTCGTGGGACGCGAGGAGCTCGTGGCAGAACGCGTCCACGCTCGGCGTGTGCCGCAGGTCGAGCCCGAAGATCTCGAGCCGGTCGGCCCAGTGCTCGAAGTCCGGCTCGCGCGAGTAGCGCGCGGCCGAGTCGCGCGGGAAGCGCGTCGTGACGATGAGCCGCGCCCCCGCGCGGAGCAGCTTGAGGCCGGCCTGGTAGCCGATCTTGACGCGTCCGCCGGTGAGCAGCGCGGTCCGGCCGGTGAGGTCGGCGAGCTCGGTGCGCTTCGCGAAGTTGAAGTCGCCGCAGGCGGGGCAGAGTTGGTCGTAGAAGTGGTGGAGGGTCGAGTACTGCTCCTTGCAGACGTAGCAGTGGCGCTCCTCCACCGTCTCGCGGAAGTCCGGATCCTCCACGTCGCTCTGCTCGAAGCGCTCGGGGGGGAAGACGTTGGGCGTGTTGAACACGGACTGCCGGCGCAGCGAGCGGATCCCGCGCTCCTCGAGCACTTCCTCTTCCTTGCGGACGGCGGCGGCCTTGCGCTGCTTGATGGTCGCCTTGACCATCGTGCGCCGCGCCTTCGCGTCGGGGTGGTAGACGAGCGCGACGGCGTCGCGGAGCCGGTCGCGCTCGGCCTTCGGCACGGCAGCGAGCAGACCGCGGTCGGCGACGATGCGCTCGAGGATCACTGTCGCCGAGCGGATCTCGTCGCGCAGGGCGTCGAGGTCGGACTCGGTCACGGAGGCGTAGTGGGGACTGGACATCCCTGAAAGGTAGCACCTCTCCTTCGCCGGATCTGCCGAACGCGTTCGGGGTGCAGATCCCTCGACTGCGCTCGGGATGACGGCGAGCTGCAGATCCCTCGACTGTGCTCGGATGACGGCGCTAGCGACTGCGCGCGGGCTCCTTCGACAGCGCGATCGTCCGTCCCTCTCGCGCGCTCTTCCGCGCCGCGTCGAGGATCTCCATGACGATCATGTTGTTCGCCAGCGACGAGGGATCGTATTCGCCGGGCACGACTCTCTTCTCGATCAGCGCCTTGAAGTACGAGAACGGATCGTCGCCGGGCGCCGCCCGCTCGGCCAGCGTCTCCGGGCGCTCCGCCGCCGACTCCGAGACGCGCGTGCGCATCGTGCTGCGGGTGTCGGTCATCACGTAGCCGCGCGTGCCGTAGATCTCGAGGTCCTTCCGCCCGATCGGCCAGTTCCATGAGGCTTGGATAATGGCTTGGGCCTGCGGATAGGTCACGACGATCGTCGCCTCGTCGTCCACGCGCTGGTAGTCGGCCGGCTGGAGCCGCTGTGTGACGGCGGTGACCGACGTCGGGCGCACGCCCTGCATGAGATACGTCATGAGGTTCGCGCCGTAGCAGCCGAAGTCCATCAGGGCGCCGCCGCCGTTGCGCACCGGGTCGACGAGCCACTCGAGGAACTCGGGGTCGACGCCGTTGATCTTCGCCGGTCCGCGATGCCCGTCGCGCACGACGACCTTGCGCAGCGGGCCGATGCCGTCGGCGCGCACGGTCTCGACGGCGCGGTACAGCGTCGGATACCAGGTGGTCTCGTAGTTCACCATCAGCACGATCCGATGGCGGTCGGCGAGCGCCTTCATCTTCCGCGCGTGGTCGAGGCTCACGGCGAGCGGCTTCTCGACCATCACGTGGATGCCGCGCGGCGCGGCCGCCTGCACCGCGGCGAGGTGCTCGAAGGTGCTGCCGAACGCGGCGATCGCGGTGGGCCTCGTCTTCTCGAGCATCTCGCTCGCGGAGTCGAACACGAGGTCCATGCTCAGCCCGTAGCGCTCGGCGAAGCGTCTGGCGAGCGCGCGGTTCGGCTCGGCGATGCCGACGATGACGACGTCGCCGCGGTCCTTCCGGCCGAGCAGGCCGTGGACGTGCGAGTGCGTGAGCCCGACGACGCCGAGGCGCAGCGGGGCGCCCTGCGCGCGGGCGCGCGGTGGGACGATGAGCATGACGAGCAGGAGCAGCAGGTTCGACGCCCTCATCCACCGCCTCGCGGATTGGTCGGGACCCATCGTAGCATCCCGAGGGCGTCGGCTCCACCCCCTCCCTCGCCGCGACGCGGCGGTGCGCGGCGCAGGGGTAGCGAGCGCCGCCGGTTCGTCTAGCTTCTTGCCGCAGACGGGCCTTGCCCGGTCCAGCCGGCATGCAGAACGGAGGGCCTGATTGCATGAGGCGGATGGAACGGATGCACGGGCAACTGCAACGGCCAACTGCCAACTGCTCGACGCGGAGGGCGCGGAGGGGAACGGCGAGGCGCGGAGGACTTCGAGAGACCCAGGCGCGACGCGCGCGTCGATGCCGACCCAAAGATCTGCTTTGGGGGTCGTGGATGGAGAGGAGCCGTGCGCCGGCGTGGCGATCTCGCCCGGAGAGCTCTTCTCCGCGCCCTCCGCGGACCTCCGCGCCCTCCGCGTCGATCAGTTTGTCGTTCACCGGCGGGTGCAGTTGCTACAGCATCCGCTCGATCCGCCTCATCCGATTGCACCCTCCGTTCTGGATGCCCGGATGGCGCCGGTGCGTACCTGCGACCTGCGACCGACCGTCTCCCTCTCACCCTCCCCTCCCATGTCCACCCGCGCTCTCCTCATCGCCTCCCTCGTCGGAACGCTGCTGCAGGTCGCCATGGTCGTCGTCGGTCACTCGAGCCCCGGGGTCGCGCAGCTGTTCGCCGTCGGCGGGATGGGGCTCTCGCTCCTCGCCGGCTTCCTCTACGCGCGGCTCGCGCGGCCGGCGACCAAGGGGAGCGCGGCGATCGGCGGCGGCGCCGCCGGCGCGATCTGCGCGTTCGCCGGCATCCTCGTCTCCTACCTGCTCGGCGACGTGCCGGCGTCGCTCCTCGCGCTCGGCACGCTGAGCTCGGCGTTCACGGGGGCGATCGGTGGCGTGATCGGCGCGCTGACGCTGGGCAAGGCGGCGACCACGCCCGTGTGACGGCGGCTCGTCGGCGCTCTCCGACGCCCGGACGCGAGGCTCGATGTTCACCCTGTTCAAGTCGCGAAAGCGCCAGCGCCTGCGCGCCCAGCCCTTCCCCGACGACTGGCGCCGCGCGATCGAGCGCAACGTGCCGATCGTGCGCCGACTCCCGCCGGCGGACCAGCAGGAGCTGTTCGGCCACGTCCAGGTGTTCCTCGCCGAGAAGCACTTCGAGGGCGCGGGCGGCCTCGAGCTGACGGACGAGATCCGCGTCACGATCGCCGCGCAGGCGTGCCTGCTCCTGCTGCATCGCGAGACGGACTACTACCCGCTGCTGAAGTCGATCATCGTCTATCCGAGCACGTACGTCGTGCCGGGCGAGCACTCGCTCGGCGACGGGCTCTGGGAGGAGGGGGACGACCCGATGCTCGGCCACACCTCGCACCACCTCTCGGCGCTCGTACTGGCC
>DASTSX010000450.1:0-2751 GCA_035760455.1 Gemmatimonadaceae bacterium
CGTTCACCTGACAGGCGCGCGCGCCCGCGCTACTGCAGAGCCGTCTCGACGTAGTGGGGCAGCGGCGCGGCGACGTCGGCCGCCGGCCGCGACGCGCGTGCGGCGTCGCGCGGCGATCGCGTCGCGCCGGACCGCACCTCGGGCGTGATCGCGATCCAGAGCCCGAGATCGCTGCGCAGGACGTCGGCGACCATGCTCAGCTTCGCCAGCCGCTCGGGCGACGGCACCGCCTCGAGCGCGCTCCGCGCCGTGACGACGGGCGTGAGCCGCACGGTGAAGCTCACCACGTGCGGGCGGTCCAGCCGGTCCTTCTCGATCCGCCCGTGGACGTCGGTCCGCAGATCGACCACCTCGGCGCCCGCGTCGCGCATGGCGCGGAGCAGCGCCGACCCGAGGCAGGCCCCGAGTGCGGAGCCGAGCAGCTGCACGGGCGATGGTCCCCACCCGTGGCCGAGCGGCCGCCGCTCGTCGAGCCCGAGCACCGCCACGCCCGGCATCCGGAAGTCGACGATCTGCTCATAGTCGCTGTAGAGGTTGATGGAGAGCGCGAACGCGGTGGGGGACGTGGTAGCGGTCAGGGCGGGCGTGCTCGTGGCGGACGCGGTGATGGAGCTCGTCATCTCCCACCTCCCAGTGGACCAGGAACTCCGATCGAGCAGCGTCGGGCTACCGCTCGGACGACGCCGCGGTCTGCGCAGCCTCGCCGGCGGACGATACGGCGCACGCGTCGCCGGGTCTGTCGGGTAAAGCGCTACGTGCGACGGCTCGAGCCGGCGTCGTGCGGAGATGCGCCGCGAGGAACTCGCCGACTCTGCGCTCGTAGGCCTCGGCCGTGAAGTCGTGCAGATCCTCGTGCGCGGCGCCCTCGACCGCCCAGAACTCCTTGGATCCGCGCGCCCGCTCGAACAGCGCGCGCGCTTCGGCGAGCGGCGTGTAGGCGTCGCGCGTGCCCGAGAGCACGAACAGCGGAGCGGCGACCTCGGCGATGCGTTCGATCGGACGGAGCGCGCTCTCCCGCACGCCGATCTCGGCGCTGGCGGCGCGCATCACCACGGGGGCGACCAGACCGTTGAGCCGCCCCAACGGTCCCATCCACACCGCGAGCCGATTGTCGAGCGCCTGGCGGATCGTCGGATACACCGACTCCAGCACGAGCGCATCGACGTCGAGCGGCCCGCGGCCGAGCAGCGTGGCGGCTCCTCCCATGGACACACCGATGGCGGCCACGCGCTCGCCGCTCGCACACTGCCGCAGGACGTCGAGCGCCGCAGCGGCGTCCAGGCTCTCGAGCGAGCCGAAGGTGATGAACTCGCCGCCGCTCTCGCCGTGGGCCTGAAAGTCGGGGAGCAGCACCGAGTAGCCCTGCCGATGGAGGAAGCGCGCGCGCCCGACCATGCTTCCCCTGTTGCTCCCCACGCCGTGGAGCAGCAGCACCGCTCCGCCCCCGGGTGTCCCGGGCAGGTACCACGCGCGGATCGTCGAGCCCGACGCGCTCTCGAAGCGCACCGCACGTACGGCGAGGTCGGCGGGAAGCGCCAGCGGGGGTGTGCGCGCGGGTCGCGTCATGACGCAGGCCGACAGGCTCGCCGCGCCGGCGAGAACGCCACCGCTCAACGCTCGGCCGAACCTCCGTCGCCGCCCGGTCCTCGACAAATCGTCACCGCTCCCGCGTCCGTCGTTCGAAACGACCCCCTCACGCTCTCACCAGAGGTACCGCGCGCCCACCACCGGAGTTCCCGCGCGACGCGCTGGCCGAGCGCGGTCGCGAGCAGGGTGAGGGCGGCCGAACCGATGAAGAGCAGCGAGACTTTCACCGCGAGCGGCACGCTCCACGCCACGACGACGTACGCGATGGCGACGATGACCGGTTGATGCACGACGTACCACGCGTAGGCGGACGACTCGGCGCGACGGATCCCCGAAGCGGGACGGTCGAGCCAGCGGCGCGCGGCACCGAGCAGCGCGACCATCCACGCCCACGCGCACCACGCGTAGAGCGTCCAGAAGGCGAGATACCGCAGCGAGTAGGGTACCGGGAGGCGCGTGGGGATGACGTCGAGCCAGGTGCCCGTCATCAGCGCCGCGGTGCCCGCGAGCGCGACGGCGAGCGCCCCGCACCAGTGCGCGTCGATCGCCGCGCGCAATGCGGGCGCGCCTGCCAGCACGAATCCGTACACGTATGCGCCGAGCAGCAGCGCGTGGTTCGACCAGTCGCTCGTCAGCATGTGCCGCTCGGGGAAGAGCCCCCAGAGCAGGCTTCGCTCGAGCACGAGGGGGAGCGCGAGCCACGCGAGCCCGGCATGTCCGCTGGCGATGCGGCCGAGCCGCGCGAGCACCTCGCGGCCCTCGTCGCGCTGCAGATAGCGGAACAGCGGGAGTGCGATCAACGAGTATCCGTACAGATGGCCGAGGAACCAGAGGTGGTGCCAGGAGAAGTTGCCGGACGGGTAGATGCCGTCGAAGAAGCGCGGATAGAACTCGAGCAGCGATCCGTGGAACTGCCCGCGGAACCGGCGCTCGAGCCATACCTGCGGCGGCACGAGGACGAGCGTGCCGACCGCGAGCGGAACGAGCAGCCGGCTCGTGCGCTCGCGCACGTACGTGCCGTTGCCGCGCGTCGGGAGGGCGTACCATGCGCTCACGCCGGCGAGCAGCATCACGAGCGGCATGATCCACGGCGCCATGAGCACGACCACTTCGCCGAGCACGCGGCTCCGCTGCGCGTCGGTGATGTGCCATTCGTCCCACGGG
>DASTSX010000451.1:0-10162 GCA_035760455.1 Gemmatimonadaceae bacterium
CCGCGCCCTCTGCGTTCAAGCCCTCGTCGGCAAGTGTTCGACACGCGATCTCGCGCAGCGTGGGATCCGGAATCAGGCGCGCACGCGAATGCCAGCCGCGCAGTTCGCGACGCGCGCGTGGGAACACCGTCAGCCAGTAGCAGCCGAGCGTCTCGGCCAACGCAAGGGCGTCGCGCACCGCGCGCCCGCGCAACCGTTGGCGAATCGTCTCCATGGCTGGCGAGTCTGCCCCTCCTCGCCGCCATGAGGTCGGCGGTTCAGCTCAGTCCGGGGTGTCCCGGCGGAACCTTCACCGCGCGATAGCTCCACGGCGCGATGGCGGCAAGCGCGGCACCGACCACGACTGCGAACGTGAGCAGCGCCGCCGGAACCGACGGGTCGAACGGCGCCGGGAAGCCGGTCGTGAGCCGCAGCCACCGCCCGAGCAGCAGGTGACCGTAGAGGCCGGCAAGCGCGCCGACCGCGCAGCCCGCCGCCAGGACGAGGCCGCTCTCGATCAGCAGCGCGGCCCACAACTGCCTGGGGAGGTAGCCCTGAAGGCGGTAGTCGAGGAACGACGCACGGCGCTGCCAGATCGCCGCGATGGTCGCAGCCGCGAGCGCGACGGCCGCCGAGATCAGCAGCAGCAGCGAGATCTGCGTGAGGCGATGCAGCCCGTCGCCGGCCAGCGTGTCGTACTGGTTCACGCGGTCCGTCGCGGTCTGCACATGCAGGGCGACGTTGCGCGGGATCGCGTCCTGCACGGCGCGCTTGGCGGCAACCGGGGAGACGCCGGGTCTCACGTCGACCTGGAACGCGGTCGGGTCGTCCGCCTGCCAGTCGCGGCGGTAGTCCTTCGCGTTGACGATGAGCGCTCCCGGTCCCCATCCGAGGTTCGTCAGCGTCGCCACGACGCGATAGCCGTGGTTGCCCGTCGGGGTCGGGATCGCGAGCGTGTCGCCGACGCGCACGCGCATCGCCGCTGCGACCTGCGCCGAGAGCGCGACGGCGCCCCCACGGCGCAGCGCCGCGTCCGCCTGCAACGCGCTGCCGGTCTCGAGTTGGCCGGCCGGGAGCATGCGCCGATCGTTCGCCGAACGCGCGATGACCCACACGCGCCGCTCCCCGACGTCGAGCAGGCCGCCGTAGTACGGCCGGACGGAGCGCACGCCGGCGACGCGTCGGATGCGCGCCTGCGCATCGTCGGCAAGGAAGTTCTCGGTCGTCAGATCGTCGCCGCCGGTCGTCACCCACAGGTCAGCCGTCCCGAGGTTCTCCACGAAGTTGTGATGCAGCCCGTTCACGAGATCGTTCTTCGCGCCGCCGATCGACACGCTCCCGAACACCGCGACCGCACCCGTCGCCGCGAGCGCGATCGAACGCACGCGCGTCGCGCGCATCGCCATGACCGAGACGGCGAGCATGTTCAGCCGAGGACGGCGACGCGCGAGGCGCTCTGCCCCCGCGATGACCGCGTTCAGCAGCGTCGGCAGCGCCGCCAGCATCGAGAGCGCCAGCAGGACGACGCCGAGAATCGTCGCCGAAGGTGCCACGGAGACGACGACGCTGGTCGCGAGCAGCAGGATCAGCGAGATGACCCCCAACCGCGTTCGTGCGCGAGGGCCGAGCGCCTGCCCCGGCTCGCCCTCCTCACGGTGAAGCGCGTCCGGCGTCCGGCCGGGGAGCAGGTCGAGCAGCGGCTGCACCGCGGCGACGAAGGTCGCCAGCACGCCGCCGAGAAAGCACAGGACGACGGTGCTCGCCGGAACGGTCTGCTCGGCGCCGAACGGAAACGCGAACGCCAGATAGGACGGCAAGCCGCCGAATACCGTGCGCGACAGCACAAGCCCGGCAGCGAGCCCGACTGCGGAGGCGACGCCGCCCAGCACGAGCGCGTCGAAGCACGCCATCACGACGATCTGCCGAGGCGTGTATCCGTGCGTGCGGAACTCCACGACCGCGAGTCGGCGCTCCGGCACGGTCAACAGCATCGCGTTGAAGGCAAGCAGCAGCCCGACGGCCGCGCTGATGGCGGCGAACAACTGCGTGGACTGGTCGTTCGGCGCCGACGCCTGCGCGAGGATCCGACTCTCGCGACTCACCGGGGCGACGGTGAGCCGGCCGCGAGCGACCGCCTCCAGCTGACTCCGTGCCGCCTCGTCCTGCCCGGGACGCGGCTCCACGAAGACGCGCGTGAGCCGGTGCGGCAGCACCGCCAGTCTGTTGACGTACTCACGCCGGCCGACGACGACGAGCGCGCCGGACAGCTTCCCGATCACGTCCTTGCCGACGACTGCGGCCACAGGCACCTGCTCCGCCCTGCCGCGCAGGCGCAGCGTGACCGTCCGATCGGCTCCCGGCCGCGCCCTCGTCAGCCCGATCGCTCTCGCCAGGCCGCTCGGCACCAGCAGCCCGTCGCGGAAGATCAGCCCGCTGCGCTGCGACCCGAAGTCCTGCGTGAGCGGGCCGCCGAGCAGTGCGAGGCTCGCGTCCACGCCGATCAGCGCGACGCTCGTCGTGCGGCGCGTCCCCTGCAGGATCGCCCGCTGCTCGAAGATGCCGGCGGCATGCTCCACGCTCGGGAGCGACCGCACGACGTCGAGCAGACCGGCGTCGAAGCCGTGCTCGCCGCGCGCGTCGAGCTGCAGCCGGGCGTTCCCGGCGATGCCGTGCGAGATCTCGCTCGCCGACGTGGTGATGCTCGTGTTGGCGACGATCACCGCGAAGACCAGCGCCACGCCGATGGCAATTCCGGCGCCGGCCATCGCCTCCTGTGCGGGATGCGTTCTCAGACGTCGCCGATAGAAGTGCAGCAGCGTCTCGATCTTCACGGCTGCGCCCCCAGGGCCGGCGACGCCGAGGACACGGCGAACTCGGCGGGGACGCCCGCTCTCAGTCTCCCGTCCGTCAGCGTGTGCGTCCGATCCGCCACCGCCGCCGCCTCCGGATCGTGCGTCACGACCATGACGGCGACCGAGCGCTCGTGCGCGATCTGGGCCAGCAGCGTGAGCACTTCCCGGCCCCGGCGCCGGTCCAGGTGGGCGGTCGGCTCGTCGGCGAGCACGAGCCGCGGCTCGTTGACGAGGGCGCGGGCGAGCGCCACGCGCTGCCCCTCGCCGCCGGACAGGCGGTCGGGCGTGTGGCTGAGCCGTTCGCCGAGGCCGACGCGCTCCAGCCACGGAATCGCCCGGCGCCGGGCCTCCTCCAGCGAGACGCGATCCGCGAGCAGCTTCACCGCCGCGTTGTCGATCGCGGTCGATCCCGCGTTCAGGTGGAAGCGCTGCTGCACCAGCCCCACCTCGCGGCGCTGATACAGCGCGCGCTCTTTCGCGGTGAAGTCCGTGACCGTACGACCGGCGAAGCACACGCTCCCCGCATCCGGCGCCATGAAGGCGCCGGCGATCGACAGCAGCGTCGTCTTGCCGGACCCGCTCGGCCCGTACAGCGCGACCAGCTCCCCCGGCTCCACGCGCAACGAGACGCCATCGACCGCACGGACGACCTCGCCGGCCCGGAAGTGCTTGACGACCTCGTGCAGCTCCAGACCGCCGGTGCTCACGGCGAGGACTCCGCCGCCCGCCGGCGCAGCTCGACGACCTCCGCGGCAGCCGGCACGGCCCGTCCCAACAGCTCACCCTCGCTCAGCCGCAACACGCGATCGGCTCCGGTCACGGACGCCGTGTCCCCCGCCGTGAGAAGCGTCGCGATCCCGGACTCGTGCGCGATGCCCTGGATCAGCGTCAGCAGCGGATCGCGCTCGAGCGAATCGATGCCGATGGTCGGCTCGTCGAAGATCAGCAGCCGCGGCTCGCGCACGATGGCGCGCGCCAGCGCGACGCGGACCGCCTCCGAGGGAATCCACTCGTGTGCAGGCGTGAACGCCAGGTCCGCAGCGCCGACCCGCTCCAGCGCACGATGCGCCAGCAGGCCCGCTTGATCGTGGGAGACCTTGATTGCGTGCAGCGGCATCGCGACGTGCTCGCATGCGTCACGGCCGTGCGCTGGAAGGAAGCGCAGGTTGCAGAAGGCGATCTGTCGGCGAAGCCCGTCGGCGGCGGTGCTGAGTTCGACCCCGGCGAACCTCACGTTGCCCTCGTCTGGGCGCTCGGTGCCAGCGGCGATGCGCAGCAGCGTGGTCCGGCCGGAGCCGCGCCCGCCGGACACGCACACGACCTCGCCGTTCTCGATCTCCAGTGAGACGTCGCGCAGCGCGACGAGCTCGCGGTGTCCCCGTCGGTAGCGCTTGCCGATGTTCTCCAGCGCGAGGACGCTCATCGCTCGCCCGGCCGGATCCGCGCGTCGTCCGGACCGCGCAGCTCGGCGAGCGCGAAGTCGATCCACGACAAGCGCGCCTGCACGGCGAGGCGGCGATCCTCCTTCACGAGCCGCTCGGGCCGGGTCAGGGCTGGAGTTGCGCCGATGCGTTCCAATTCCTCCAAGCACTCGGCAGCATGCAGCTGCAGCATCGCGCGCAGGCTCGCGTCGTCAGCCCCGAAATGCAGCCGGATCAGCACCTCTTCCCGCGTAGGATTGCTGAGCATCGGCGCGGCGAGCCACTCGCGCATCGCACGGGCGCCGCCGGCGGTCGCCCGCCAGTGCTGCCGTGCATTGCGCTGCGCGGACAGGGTGCGCGGCTCGCCTTCGGGCTCAATGCGCTCGATCAACTCGACCGCTTCGAGGTCGTTCAAGGCACCGTAGATCGCCTGCGGTGTCACGCGCCACGGCCACGGCTGCTGCTCGGCGAAGGCGCGATCGAACCGCGCCACCAGCTCATAGCCCCAGCTTGGGCGCTGGAGCACCAGTCCCAACACTGCAAGCTTTGCGCTCGGCCTCAGCTTCGCACCGCTCGTCGTCACCGTCTCTCCCGTGCTGCCCGTCCCCCAGGACCTCCACCGGACCCTGGTCAGCGCCCCCATAGACGCCTGCGTTTTCGGCGGCAGCCTATAGGCGGTCCGACGCACTAATCAAGCGGGTAAACGCTAACCCGCTTAGTAGACCGCGGCCGCTCACCTCACCCATCATGCCGCGGGTGCAGGACCTCGTCGCTCACCGTGAACCGCCCGCTCGACGGGCGTCGCGCGTCGCACCGTCCCCCAACTCAGCGACGCGTTCGGAAGTGCGAGGAGTAGGCACGGCCCCGGCGGCCTTCCCCCAGGCCGCCGGGGTCACGCCGTCACCCGGTCTCATACGCCATCCCATCGCGGCGCACGACGCTCGCCCGGCCCAGTCCTCGCCTTCAGCTTCCGAGCCGAGGCTCGGCGGGCACCGTCGCTTCCCAGTCGCCACCAGCTCCTGATGAGTCGCGAGGACCAGACTCCACCGCGGCGGCCCGCCCCCGCGGACTGGCTGACTGCGGTCGGGCATCCGCTCCGCGTCGAGATCCTGCACTACCTCCTGACCGCCGGGACAGCGACGCCAAGCGAGATCGCGGCCGCACACGGGCTTCCGCTCGGCACCGTCAGCTATCACGTTCGGTTTCTCGGCAACAGAGGGATCGTTCGACTCGTCGGCCGCACCCAGCGCCGCGGAGCCTCGGTGAACCACTACCGGCTCAGCGACCGCGAGCGCAGCGTGTCCGTCCTGTGGGGCCTTCGCGCCGCGCTGCTCGTGACCGACATCGAGCGCGACCACGGAAGAAGCGACGCCACCGTCACCCTCGATGCAGAAGCACTGGCACAGGCGGACATGCTCACCGCCGACTACCTCGCGCGCCTCAGCGAACTCGGGCTCCAGACCCGCGAGCGCGGCGCGGGGACCGAGCGCGCCGCTGGCCGCGAGCTGACAAAGGTTGCGGTCCTGTTCGCCACGAACCGCGATCCGCACGACGAGCCACAGTGAGCAGCGAACGCTTCGTCGTCGAGCTCACGGCGGTCACGACCTGGTACCTGCGCCTGTATCCGCTCGTTCCGCAAAGCCCCGCTTAGCGCGGCTTTGCGGTGATCGCGCTGATCGGACGGCTTTTAGAGCGGGCGGTATGCAGCGCCCTCACCCATCTCCAGGACGGACTGCCGGCGGAGGACGCGCGCGTCAGATCCCGAGCAGGAGACTGAGCGCTTCGTCGACGGCGCGCATCTCAGCGCCGTCGAGACGCCCGGCCGAGGGCCCGAGTCGCTGCGGGTCGACGACGGTCGCCTGCTCGGCGAGCACACGCGTCTCCTGCCCACCGAGGCCGACCGTCGGTCGAAAGCTCGCCGGACGCGCGCTCGTCGAGGTCGGCGCCACGAGGACGGTGCTCAGCCCAAGGAACTCGTCTGCCTGCACGACGACCGCATAGCGCGCACCGCGCTGCTCATGGCCGCGTGCACCCCGCGGCGCCGGCAGCCGGAAGACTTCGCCCCGGACCATCAGTCCTGCAGCGGCGGAGCGAGGTCTGCCATCTGCTCGCGGATCAACCGCATCTCCTCACGGTCCTCGGAATCGGCCATCAGACCGCGGACCTCCTCGGCGATCGATGACCGCAGGCGCCGCCGTGCCGCCGCCTCGCGCAACGCGGTCCGCACCGCCTCCGAGTCGCTCAGGCCGCTCGAACGCACCACCTCAAGCGCCGCGGCAGCACTGTCATCGAGCCGAACGTGAAGGGAACGAGCAGCCATGCTCAGAGCGTAGCGCGAATCGTGCTACAGATCCAAGCACGACTTACGTAAGGCGTGGGCCACGGTCGATCGTGTATCACAAAGTACCGACACCCGTGATACGCTCGATGCATGCGAAGCGTCCGACTGGAACCTGCGCTGGATGACCGTGTCCGCCGCGCTGCCGAGGCCGAGGGCACGACCGTCTCCGAATTCCTGCGCACCGCAGCCGCCGAGCGCGCGGACCGCACCCTGTCCCACCGCAACACGGATCGGCTGGCCGACGTCATCGGCTCCGTGCGCGGCGGCGGTGCGGGACAAGCCCGCGACACCGGCGCCGCGTTCGGCAAGCTGCTGGACGAGCGACGCAAGCCGCGGTGACGCTCACCGACGCCGGCCCACTCATCGCGCTCATCGACGCCGACGAGCCCGATCACGAGCGCTGCCGCCGCGCGCTCGACCAGCTCCGCCTCCCCCTCCTCACGACCTGGCCCGCGTTCACCGAAGCCATGTACCTGCTCGGCCGCGCTGCGGGATGGAAAGGGCAGCAGGCGCTCTGGCGCCTGAACCTTCGCGGCGACCTCGACATCGCCTCCCCCTCCGATGCCACCAACGCGCGTGCTGCACACCTCATGGAGAGGTACGCCGACCGACCCATGGACCTCGCCGACGCCACCCTCGTCGCGCTCGCCGAGGAACGCGACACCAACCGCATCTTCACCCTCGACGCCGACTTCCACGTCTACCGCTTCAAGGGACGACGGCGCTTCGAGGTCATCCCCGGGTAAGTCCGCCACCTTGCACCTCGCGCAACTGCCGAGTTGCAGAAGTCGGCCTGACCGGACGGCTCGGGCAGCCGTCGCCGGCACGATGGTCGAGCGCGCACTGCGCGAGGGCCGCTTGCTTGCCCAGACCTGAGCACGTCGACCTCGCGCACCTCCTGCTGCGCAAGGAGAACGCCGACCTCGCCGTCACCCGCACGCTCGCCGCCGACGTCGAGCCACACGACGAGGCGATCGGGTTCCACGCACAGCAAGCCGCGAGAAGGCGATCAATGCAGTCCTCGCCGTCTCGCAGATCGCAGCCCCGCGCACGCACGACCTCACCTACCTCGTCGAGCTGCTCGACGCTCACGGGATCGAGGTGCCCAGGACGATCGCCGAGCCCGAATGGCTCAGCCCCTGGGCCGTCACCACCCGCTACGACGACCTCGACGACACGCTCGACCGGCACGCCGCGATCGATGCGGCCGACAGCGCGGTCGCCTGGGCTCGAACACACTTGAGCCAAGCGCCCGGCGACGGCGGCTGAACGCCACCATCAACCGCACAACCCTTCAACCGCACGGTTGAAAAGTCGGGATGACCGGACGGCTTTTGAACCGGGAGACCCGTGAGCGCGTGCGCCGGCTGCATGCCGAGCGCACGCCGGATCGTCAGCGAGCACGCGTTTTCGAGCCGTCCGAAGGGCGAGGGAAGCTCTCCACATGCCGGCCATCGCGCGCTTCTACGGGATCGTGATCGCGATGTTCTTCAACGATCACGCCCCACCGCACTTCCATGCGCGCTACGGTGAGCACCGAGGCCGTGTCTCGATCGAGACCGGGAAGCCGCTCGACGGCGACCTGCCGGCCCGCGCACTCCGTCTCATCGAGGAGTGGTGCTCGCTCCACCGAGACGAGCTGCGGACCAACTGGGAGCACGCCGAGCGCCTCGAACCGCTTACGCCAATCGACCCACTTCCGTGATGAGCCCAGACATCGTCGCCGCCCTCCCGCTCAGACCGCACGTCATCCGCGTGGTGTTCGCCGACGGCCAGGTCCGCGACGCCGACATCGCACCGCTGCTCGACGGCCCGGTCTTCCAACCGCTGCGCGACCCGACCGCGTTCGAACAGGTCTTCGTCGACGAGGAGACCCGCACCGTCGCATGGCCCAACGGCGCCGACCTCGATCCCGACGTTCTCTACCAAGCCGCACCGCCAGCGACCTCACACGCCGCGCGCGTCAGCATTCCCCAACACGCCTGACCCAGCCACCGTCGGCGCCCCGCCAGCGGGTTCTCTCCAACGAATCAACCCTTCAACCGCACGGTTGAAGGAGTCGGGCTGACCGGACGGCTTTTGAACCGGGAGACACGGGCGAGGGCGCTCCGTCTGCACGCGACGCTCATGGCGACGCACGAGCCGCCTCGGCAGCATGTCGCACCGGTGCTACAGTGAGCGCATGCTCCACCAGCTGACGCAGCGCGAGCTGCGCAACAGAAGCGGCGAGATCATGCGCGCGCTCGACCGCGGCGAGCGCTTCGTCGTGACTCGCCGCGGCGTCCCAGTCGCCGACCTCACCCCGATCGGCCGGCGCGGCCCCGTGAGCGCCGAGGCGCTGCTCGAGGCGCTCGCCAGCGCACCGAAGCTCGATCCCGACCGTCTCCGCGCCGACCTCGACGCTCTCGCCGATCAGGATCCCACCCCGCGTGCCTGAGATCCGTGCGGGCGCCGGCCTGCTCGACACATCCGTCCTCGTCGACCCGGCCGGCAGCACCACGCTCCCAAGCGAAACGTGGGTCTCGACGCTGAGCCTCGCCGAGCTGGCAGCCGGCCCTCACGCCACCGACGACCCCGCCGAGCGCGCACGCCGCCAACACCACCTGCAGACCATCGAGGCGACCTACGACCCGCTCCCGTTCGACACCGCCTGCGCCCGCGCCTACGGCACCGTGTTCGCCGCCACGGCTGCGCATGGCCGCAAGCCACGCGGCCGCCGCGCCGTCGACCTCCTCATCGCAGCCACCGCCATCGCGAATCAACTCCCCCTCTACACCCGCAACCCCCGCGACCTCAACGGCCTCGACCACCTCGTCGAGATCATCGACGCGAACCCGGCCTGACGCCGGAGCGTCCTGATCTGGCTCAAGGAAACAACCCTTCAACCGAACGGTTGAAGGAGTCGGGGAGACAGGATTTGAACCTGCGACCGCCCGGCCCCCAGCCGGGTGCGCTACCAGACTGCGCCACTCCCCGTGGTGCTATGTGCCAGAGCGGGCGACGGGAATCGAACCCGCCCTAGAAGCTTGGAAGGCTTCTGTGCAGCCACAACACTTCGCCCGCAGGCTGAGGGCAGATGATACTCGCGCGGGAGCGTGGGTGGGCGGCGGGAGCGCCGGGCCGACGGAGGCCCACGCGACGACCACTTTTCCGGTGTAGAGTCGTCCGTCGCGGGAGGCGCATGGGGCGCCGGTCGCTCCCGTCGTCGGAGGAGTCCCCCATGCGCAAGCTGCTGCCCCTTCTGCTCGTCGCCGCGCTGGCGGCGACGGCACTCGCAACTGCCGCTGCGCTCGCGGGCGCTGATGCGACAGCGGGCGAGCGCCCCGCCGCGACGCTCGCCAAGAAGCGCCACCGCTGCGACCCGAACTACAAGGGCCGCTGCCTGCGGCCCAACGTCTCCGACTACGACTGCGCCGGCGGCAGCGGCAACGGGCCCTACTACGTCCGTGGGCCGTTCCGCGTCGTCGGACCGACCACTACCGCCTCGACAGCGACCACGACGGCATCGCCTGCGAGTCCTGACGCTAACGGTCGTCGGCCGGCAGCTCCCGCAGGATCCACTCGGCCCC